>CAJVXN010000067.1 GCA_913009335.1 uncultured bacterium | reverse complement strand
GGTAGGCGTGTGGGTGGATATGAGGAGTGTGGTGGTAGAGCGTGTGTGGGTTGGTGTTTTTTGTCTTGTTTGTGTGGTTCTGTTTTTTTTATGGTGTTTTTATTTTTTTTTTTTTTTAATGATACGGCGACCACCGAGATCTACACTCTTTCCCTACACGACGCTCTTCCGATCTAACTGACGGTGATTTGGCGGATTGTCTTGACTCAGTAGAAACAGGATGGGACTCACATAAATCATGGCTGTAACGCTTTAATAATGCAACCTATTGAAGTTTAGCGGAGGAATAATAATGTATGACGATAAGATAGAAATGATGGGCGAACCGCCAAGCTATAAGCAAAACGCAGACAGCAAGAGAACTCTTGATGTTGACTGCCTAAATGATACAATTCAGGAAGCTTGCAGGCTTGCATTGATCTTCAAGCGATTCTGTGCCGAAAATAATCTACCTGCGACTGCTGAAATTGCAGGGTGCGCCTGGGATGTGCATGCTACAAACGAAAAGAGTTACATTGACGGGAAGAAGTACGAAAAAGACAGGATAAAATCCATTCTTGGCTTATGAAATTGAGTTTATTAAAGTTACTCAATAATTTATTGCTTGAGATAAAGGGGGGCGGGTTATCAAAAATTAAAAGAAGTATCGTGATGTAATAGGTATACCTATTTTAGTGCGTTAATTAATAATATATTATTAAATAATTAGGAGGATTAAAATGACTGAAGTAACTGGGAGAATTAAAATGGTTGAAGTAACCAGATTAGAAGCAATAAGTTGTTTATGGCTTATTGTTACCTTGATTGCTTATAATGCGGATATCCAATGGTTGGCTTGGGTAGCTGGCGGGATTTGCTGTATCCGGTTTATTAACACGGCAGCTTCAGCGCTAACTGAATAATAATGCGTAGTATTCAACGGGGGTATGATGAAAATAAAGACAGTAACAATGCGAGTTGAGCGCCCTGTCAGACATCGTGTTTACGGGGTAAGTATGGTGTCTGTTGAACTTGTTACATATGTAAGCAGTAGAGACGGGCCGGCGGAAATGGGGGAGGTAAGAGATGAATTAATGGGTTTATTGTCGGAATTGTCCGATAGTGAACGAAACCATAATTAAGGAGCATTAAAATGACACCGGAAGAGGAATTAAATTATAAATTGGAGAGATTGCTGGCAATTAAAATTCAAATGAAAGAGTTAGATGCCGAAGCTAAAAAATTAAGCTCAATGATTCTTTCTCAGCCATTGATTGATCCGCCAAAGCAATTTATAAGTGAAAACGGTAAATTGCTTCTTATCGCTCGTGAGAATTGGAAAGTTACAGATAATTTTGCAGTGGCGGATACAATTGGCGATACCGCGTTTATAACTTATGCGACAATAACTAAAGCAAAAATTCAAAAAGCTATAGGGGAAACTGGTATTTTGGCGTTGATAAAAAAGGGCGCGCTAAAGTTTACTAATATTAGCTATTATTATAAACTTGAAAGGTAAACTTATGTTATTTCTATATGCAGGCACTGATAAAATTTTATCCCACAGTTCATTTAAAGAGTTGCGGGATAGTCAACGGAAAATTACTTATGAAGATTTTATTTCATACGTCCCTAGATTAATTATAGCAGATATTTTCCCCGAGTATGCCTGGCCGGAGCTTGGCTTGTTATCCGGATTTAGTAAAGAAATTCAGGATGACTGGAGAATAGAATTTTTTCAAGGGAGGATTGGTGAAACGGATGTATTTTTTATAGAAAAATATGGAAACTATTATTTATTCTCTGATATAGATGGCATGTCTATTCAATATTGAGGAGCAGATATTTTGCAATTATGTCAATATAAAAAGATTTACAAAACATATAGCGAAGCTTTAAACGTAACCCGGAGGATACAAAAAAGAAAAAAGGGGAGATACAGCAAACAAGAGCAATGTGTAATATACCGTTGTGGGGAATGTGGTTTCTGGCATTTGAGCCATGCGGTGAATATCTATCATGAGAATAAAAATAAGAAAAGGAAGAGAACACTATGCGATGGTCGCCCAAAAAACGTGAGGAATATGCCGCAATAAATGATAAAGGGATTTTAACCGGGCTTGGAATAGATCCCATATTTAGGGCTCGGCCAGGATTATGGAATCTTGTTTGGCTTCATTCCGTGCAAATAGATTCTTTATTGCAAATTAAACCGGGTAGCCCGGATTCAGAAATATTAAGTTGGACAAATATTGTGACTTTATGCAATCAATCAGCTAGTTATAGCATTGGTGGGATTAGTTTAGAGACGCTAGCTGACGTTTTGACTGTGGAATCTTTCGTATCTCGTATAGCTAAATCAATTGCGGCTATTCCGCTTATAAAGATCGGAAGAGCACACGTCTGAACTCCAGTCACATTCCTTTATCTCGTATGCCGTCTTCTGCTTGAAAAAAAAAAAGAAAAAACACAAA
>CAJVXN010000066.1 GCA_913009335.1 uncultured bacterium | reverse complement strand
GTGGAGGTGGGCAGATTCGAACTGCCGTCCTCAAGCCTTAGACTAAAAGCTTCTACATGTTTAGTTTACCTTTTAGTTTTACTTGTGCTGCTTCGGTAAACGGAATTAGCGCAAGCGTAGTCTTTTAAAATTTCGCCTCAGTTACAAAGACAAACTCACCGAAACTATCCTGCTAATAACGTCCAATCCGGCCCCACAGGAAAAACCGGCAGACGGAGGATTCTATTTTATTAGAATCCCGCTGGTGTCATTGACATCCCAACCATAGGAAACATAGGGGTAGGATTAACCACCACCATAGAATCCATCAGGTTATTAAATGTCAATGTTGCTTTTGTGTTTTTAGCATTTGTGTTTTTGCAAGGTGTTTTACGAGGCCACCCTGCCACCTCGACATGCCACTAGCACTCCTTGGTCTGAGTCGATACCTTTCACCCCCTATTTTTCAATGAACGCATAACTTATGAAATCCACACGATGACATAAGTTATATGCGCGAATTAATCCCGCTGGATGCGTCAAAATTATATTATATAATTTTGACGCATCTTATGAAGCGGGACACTATCAACAAAATAAAATTATCGATTACGCATTGCGCGCTTTATATCTAAATCTGATTCGCGTTTCTTTATTGTTTCACGTTTATCGTAAAGATTCTTACCACTGGCTAAAGCAATTTCAACCTTTACAATGCCGCGATTATTAAAATATACCGAAAGTGGAACGAGCGTAAAACCTTTTTTACTGGTTTTCTCCAATAATTTATTAATTTGGCGCTTATGAAGCAGGAGCTTACGTACGCGAAGCGGCTCAACCATAAATGAACCGGTCTTCTCATACGAGGTTATATGTAGGTTATATAAAAATATCTCCCCTTCTTCAATACGGGCAAAACTATCCGCAAGCGCGGCTTTGCCTTCTCTTAACGCCTTGACCTCAGAACCTACCAGCGCTATACCGCATTCTATTTTATCGTGTATATGGTAATTATGCCTTGCCTTCCTATTAGAAATAGAAGGCGTAGTCTTTTTCATCTATTTATCAATTTCAAAAATTAACTGATCACAAAAAACAAACTCAAAAATAAAGGAAGAGTAAACATGCTTATTAAATGCGTCCAGAAAATACCCTCTCCCACAAAATCCGTAGCATCTCCCTTGTAATGACGGCTTATTATAGAAAGTGATGTTGCCGAAGGCACTGCTGCTTCAATAATTATCAAAAGGCCTATTAATGGCGCTGGCTTAAAAGCATATATAAAAATTAAGGCTAGAGCCGGAAGCAATATAAGTTTTGCTAAAACTATTCTCGATAAAACTGAAAAACCTGACCCATTTTTAGAAAAATTTATTGACGCAAGATTTCCTCCCACTACAAGCATGGCCAGAGGAATGGTGCACTCTCCAATCAACCTAAACGGACGAATTACTACATCAGGAATAATCCTATCTATCCTTAAAAAGGTTATCAGGAGACCCGCAAGTATAGCTACCACTACCGGCGTAAACAAACTCCCCATCTCAAATCTTTTTCTATTACCGGAAGAAAGTAGCTGCACCCCTAAGGACCAAACCGAAAGATTAAATCCCAAAAGAAACAAAAACAAATAAATTAATATTGTATCGGCTCTATCTTTGGGTAGAAGCGCTACAACCAAAGGAAATACCAGATAGCCGGAATTCTGAAAAGTAGTTAATGATAGAAAAGCATTCTGATCAAAACTCTTTTCTTTGCTGAGCTTAATTAACCCATAGCCGATAATAAATCCGCAGAGACTAATTACAAAACTTATAATCGGAAATATAAACCAATTCGGATAGAGCGAAAAATCAAATCTTAGCAAAAGCTGGGTAAATACAAAAAGCGGTAGTGTTACATCAACTACTAGCTTACTTAGTGCATCTAACCCCTTGCCAGATATAATGTTTTTTCTCAGCAGAAAAAACCCGCATAGCCCTAAAAAGAATATCTCAAGTACGGCTGCACCGGTAACCCTAAAAGACGTCAAAAATGTCCCAAACATAACCCTATAATTATACCAATAAACACCCCCTGCTTCAAGGATTACCTCCAGAGTTATTATTAAGGATAATAATAGAAATTAAAGGATAATTTCGGGCTGTTTCCTGCTTTTTCTTAACTTTGGATGGCGCCTCGAAGGCTGAGATTGATAACCATCAGGTAACTGCCTCTTGCCCTGAGTCACTTCAATCTCAAAAGAATCCGTAGAATAGACCTCACCTTTTACTTCCACTGACGCAGGGCCAATAGTAAATTTTCCTGTTTCTTTAGGTGCCAATATAAACGTAAATCCCAATACGGTCTTAGCACCTTCTCTACTGAATGTGATATTTGAAGATTGAGAGCTAGATACAACATACAAACCTTCAAACTCAGGCAAGTGCGGCTTAAGAGTATCCTTTGATAAAGAATCAATTACAATTTTATACGTAACAACTTCATCGGTTGTAATCTTGGTTTTATCCACCTCAGCCCATATTGGGTTATCGGCAAAAGATAGGGTGATATTAAAAACGCTAACTATTATAAATGCTAAAAGTATCTTTTTCATAGTATATTTATTATATCTATATTGACGTAAAGTTCAAGTTAAGATATACTAGTGAGTAATTGCCGAGATGGCGGAATTGGCAGACGCGCTAGCTTCAGGTGCTAGTGAGGGCAACTTCATGGGGGTTCAACTCCCCCTCTCGGCAC
>CAJVXN010000065.1 GCA_913009335.1 uncultured bacterium | reverse complement strand
GTCGTATATTTACTCCGATAGCGCGTAGTAGCTATGCCTGGGAACGTAGATATGATGGCAGGACCTCAGTAGAGCGTGTTAATAGTCGCATAGATAATGTTTTGGGATTTGAATTTCATTATATTCGATAAAATAAGAAAGATGGTCTCCTTTGAGGTAAAACCTCATTTGTGTTAATTTAGATTATCGCTAAAAAAAAACTAACACAAAAGAAAGGAGACCATTATGGAAGATACCATTTATGACCATTACATTGCAATAGACTGGTCAGTAAAAAATATGGCTATTGCTCGAATGACGAAAAAATCGAATAAAATCACCACTATTGATGTTCCTTCGGATATTGTTGAGCTGCAGACCTATTTAAAAAATTTGAAGGGAACTAAGATTTTAGCTATCGAAGAAACTACTACCTCCCAATGGTTGTATACTGAGTTGAAAGATTATGTGGATGAGATTGTGATTTGTGATCCGCATAGAAATAAGCTGCTGAATGAAGGAGCCAAGACTGATAAGATTGATGCCTCCAAGCTGGTACAGCTTTTGAAGGCAGGACTCATGAAAGAGGTTTATCACACTGCTGATAAGTTTTTGTATCTCCGTAGAGTTGTTAGTGGTTATGAAGATATGGTTAAAGCTGGTGTTCGATTAAAAAATCAAAGATATGCATTGCTCAGAGCTTGTGGTAAAAATGGTGACGAAAAAGATGATATCAACCTGGGATCCAAAGGCGAACAATTTGTACTGGAATGTTTAAACCGCCAGATCAGAGCTTATGAAGAAGAGAAGAAAGGGTATGAGGAGGAGTTTGTGAGGCTTGGCCAGAAGTATCCTGAAATTAGGCATCAAAAGAGTTTGCCAGGTATTGGGATTATTAATGCTGTTAAGATTGTTTCCAGGGTGGTGAGTCCTTACCGATTTAGCGAAAAAGGTCATTATTTGAGTTACTCAGGACTGATCAAGCTGGAAAAGGTGAGTGGAGGGAGAAGCTATGGCAGGAGAAGTCCCCGCTATTGCAGGCAGCTAAAGTCTGTTTATAAGTCTGGAGTTCTTGCAGCCATTGGTGGAAATAATACGATTAACGATTACTATGAATATCTGATACGAGAGGAAGGGTATCCAGAATACCAGGCGAGAAATAAGGCATGTAGAAGATTAGCAATTTTAAGCTTAGGCGTTTTTAGAAGCGGGAAAAAATATCAACCCCATAAAAGGAGTAAAGATGCGATAAAGAGAGAGAAGGTTTTATCAGGCCTATAAGCACCATGTTCGACAGAAACCTCGTAAAAGGTGGAGAACGGTGTTATAGGTGAGGGGATAGAGCTCAATATGCACGATAACACATCAGCTTAAATGAATGATAGTTCAAGGATTCGATTAGCCACCCCTCTATACCTGGAATTTATCGTAGCCCATTCTCTGGTATAGTGATCACCAGCCAGAGATAGAGAGCTCAGATAGGCGTGTAAGGGATACCTGATAAACCCCTTAAATAATTTGATAAAGCAATATCCGTTAATATGGGAAAAATGAGGTTTCAACAGACAAGGCTGGCAAATAGGTTTTAGCATTCCGAAGGCCGTTAGGAGTGGCACAGTGTATAGAGAGGTGTTTAAAGCAACAGGCGCCGCCAATTATTGGAAAAAATTTTCTGAGATTTTTTGAGGATCTCTGAAAATTTTTATAAAAGGTAGGCGGCTCCATTTTTAGAAAAGGCTTGCAATAGGTTGTGCCATGGCGAACGGAGACAGGAGACCGTAAGCAAAAAAAATGAACTTTTTGCTATAGGAGGAATATTTTTTCTTGACTTACTTTCTTATAGGCGTGCTAAATCGGGCGGTATAGAATTTATTCTGGCTTCTGAGTCCAATTGAGTTTTCCTTGTTCCTTCAACTCTCTTTGAAATCGAAATATAGTTGCTTCTCCAACACCAAGCGCATTTGCGATATCCTTAACTCTTTTATTGCGGTTTTGCAAAGCCTCAAAAGCCAACTCCTTCTTCTCACCTTTTAATGCGTTAGGTCTCCCGCCTTTTCTGCCCCTTGCTCTTGCTGATATGAGTCCTGCCTTTGTTCTTTCTCTTATTCTGTCACGCTCATGTTCTGCGAGTAGAGCAAAAATACCAAAAACCAAACGCCCATTTGGTGTGTTGGTGTCAAATAGTTCTTCTGTAATGCTCTTAAACCCGATTTTTCTCTCCCTTAACTCATCCACAATTTTAAGCAAATCAATAGTTGAACGTCCAAGCCGATCAGATTTCCATACGACAAGGGTATCACCCTCTCTAAGATAATCTATACATTCCGCCAATCCCGGTCGATCCGATTTGGATCCGCTGGCCACATCTCTAAAAATCTTATAACATCCAAATTTTTTTAGACTGTCTTCCTGCAATATTAAGTTTTGCTTGTCGGTGCTGATCCGAATATAGCCAATATATTTTTCCATAACTCCTCCATTGATCTTTTTGAATAATAATTCTATCATAATTCAACGAATTGTAAAGTTTTGATATTTTGTTTTTGCAATGGGTTTTGATAGCAAAAAATAAGGGCTCCCGGCGTGTTAAACCATAAATTTATTTGCTATCACAAACGAACGTTTTTGATAGGATATTATTCTTTGTATATATCAGCGGGTTTTCAGCCAGAAATTAAATCCTTTCTTAAGAAAGGCGTAACCAGGGCAAACATTGCCAGGATTTTAGGCGTATCCTGGGGAACGTTGGATCAATTCATTAAACGGAGGATGAAAGGATACTAAATACAGATAGTTATAGATGACATTGCGGCTCGTGACACGAACCTTCACACTATGCCATATTAGAAAATCTAACCACACAGGTGGAATTATTTAACACAAGGTATAAAGTGTTTTACTTATTAGTTTTCCTTATGTATTCTTTAATCCCTTCAAGAAGAACCCGCCTGTCAATCTTATCAAATTTATTAATACTGATTTTAGCCTTTAAGTATAGAAGTGCACAATTTTTGCTATCAAAACCTGTTGCATTCATATTATAGTCTGCATCGTTTCTCTTTTGTCTGAGAACATTTAAACCAGACGCTATATCCTCGGCCTCTTCCACACCACAATTGTGGAAATAGTAATATATTTTTCTGTGATCCTCAGGAGTATTCGTAAAGGTTATCTTAGATTTAAGAAAAGATTTGATATGATTAAACATTGCATAATAGGATCTACTTACGGACGTTCTTCTATCTGCCTCATGATTTGAATTGCTTAATCTTTCTGCTACTTCTAAAAACTCTTTACCTTCCATTAGACGATTTGTATTGTAAGAACAAAATTCATCCTTGCATCCTTTGAAATTATTTTACGGATTATTCATTTAAACTCATCTACTCTTTCAAAAATGTTTTCTATATAGCCTGCTATTTTATCATCAAATCTAATATTT
>CAJVXN010000064.1 GCA_913009335.1 uncultured bacterium | reverse complement strand
TTGGCTAAAAGGAAAACATGAAAGCGGGATTTAAAACAGTTAAACCAATAAAAATAGAAGAATAGAAAATCTGTAGAGGGTTTTACAGTATTTTAGCTTTTATAAAAGTTAATTTTTCAGCAATCTCCACAATTTTTCGTGGACTACTTGGCAAGATATAAAATCAAAGCGCCTAAAACAATATAAAACAACGCGCTGAATCGAAAGAAAATCAGAGGCTTATTAAGAAACCAGCCCAGAACCTTCTCAGCAGCCTTGCCTTTCAAAAAGTAAAAGCCTTTTACAATTGAAATAATACCCAAAACCATAACCAGCTTAGGAAAAAAACCGGAATATTTAAAACCAATGCTGACTAAAATACCTCCCAGTATTACAGCAAGAAGAAATAGATATTTTTTGATCTTTTTGAAGCTTTTTTTCTGCAATTTGTTTTTTAGCATTGCCGGCTTCAATAAGAATAAAACACCCACAATAATCCAAAACCACCCCACAATTTTTGCAAACATTACCCCTCCTTTTTTATTTCTAAAATGCGTACGTTAACGCCGATACAAAACGCGTATCGTTTTTCTTAGTGTTCCTCGAAGGAGATGAATCGTAATCATCAATGAAGCTTAAATTAAAAGACAGCTTATCGTTTATGGGGTTAGAAAATTTTGTCTCTGCGCGCAACCGGTAGCTTTGCGTATCTTCCAATGAAGGATACAGAATTATATCCTGAAAAACCCTGGAATTACCCATAAGTTTTCTTTCCAAAAATGCGCGGGGTATAATAATTAACTCATTGCTATCGTCTGAGGCATCACGAAATTTAGTATACTCAACTCCAAGTCCTGCCTCCACCATCGCCTTGAAGTCTTCTTGGTCAGAAAACCAATAGCCCAAACCAGCTGCAGGCGTAAGACGATAATCTATATTGGCAAACCTATCGTGATCAGCTTCAATTTTATAGAAATTATACCATTTCGTTTGCCCGCCAAAACTAAAAGCATAACGAGCTAGGCCGCCCCATCTCTGAGAATCCATCTTTTTATTCGATGAAGAATAAAAGCTATTCCCTTTTAGCGTAAATTCATCATGGTTTGTTTTACGATTTAACGACCCTCCAAACGATACCTGGCTATTTTGCGTATTCCCGCTTGACTTGCCGGAGCCGAAAGAAATACTTCCTTCCCAGAGTTTTTCCTCAACCGGCTCATCAATGTTTACTTTTTTAGTATCATCAATAAAACGCTCGATAAACTCCCTGTCTAGAAATACCACACCCATTGCTTCGGTCTGTAATATAAGGTTATCTTTAGACTCTTCTATTACACTGCCGTTTACCCGATCGCCGTTTTTTAAATATACTTGCGCCGCGAATAAATTTTGAGATTTTAAAAAAACTAAAACTAAAAATATTGACACTACTAAACCAAAACGCAAAAAATACCTTTTCATATACTCCTCATTTCTAAATAAAGTTAATCTGTTTTCCAACTTTCTTCTTCTTAGCTATCCTGTAAATTAAATCCGCAACCGCTACGTCCTGTATCGCAAGACCAGTTGAATCAAACACGGTTATTTCATTCTTATTTATGCGCCCGCGCCTTTTCCCGCATACAATTTTTCCAATATCGGTATATATATCTTTTTTAGAAATCTGCCCCTTTCGTAATGCTACGTTAATTTCTCCGCTGTGCGATGCCTGCTCCCAATTATCAACCACTAGCTTTGCCTGCTTTAAAACAGCAGGACATAGCTCTTGCTTACCTTTACCATCGGCGCCAATAGCATTTATATGTGCGCCGGGTTTTACCCAGTCCAGCTTAACCAAAGGCTTCCTGGAAGGAGTAGTCGTAACAATAATATCCGAACCCCTAACGCACTCTTTAATATTATCAGCCGCTTTTAATTGATATTTCGAAGATTTCATTTCCCTGATAAACTTACGGATATATAGCGCCTTATGCCCCCAAACCCTAACCTCGTTTATCTTAAATAAACATCTAAGAGCGTTTAACTGCATCCGCGCCTGCACACCGGACCCAACCAGGCTTACGATTTTCGAATCAGCTCTTGCAAGATATTTCGCAGCAACAGCTCCTGCGGCACCTGTACGCATAGCTGTCAAATACGTAGCATCCATAATACATAAAGGTAAGGCATTTTTTGGATTACTTAAAATAAGAAGCGCCATAACTGCCGGAAGGCCGAAACGAGCATTGCTTGGATGCACATTCACCCACTTTAGCGCACAACGCTCTAGCTTCTCAATATAGGCAGGCATGGCCCGAAAATCTCCTGAGTATTTATCCAGATGGAGGTAAATTTTTGCCGGCATCTGAACGCGGCCTTTTCCATATTCATAAAAGGCATCTTCAACCGCCATAATAGACTTTTTAATATCGGAAATTTTACGTATGGTTTTATCATCTAAAACTAAGGTGCTAAATTGTCTCATTTATTTAAAACCCTCTTAATCCATTACTTCTTAATCATAACCAAAAACATCTTAAAACGCACTTTAGCCTTTAAAGCATGCGGTTTATTTGCCGGCATAACAATCATCTGATGCGCCCCAACCTTATGAATCTCCCCAGAAATTATAATCTCTGCTTCCCCATCAACAATATAAACCAAGGCATCAAAAGGCGCGGCATGTTCACTTAAGCCCTCGCCCTTATCAAAAGCAAATAAAGTAACATTACCTGTTTCTTTCTTGATTATCTGCCGGCTTACAACTGACCCATCCTGATAATCAATTACACTGTTTGGATCTTTTACTTTTGCTAAGAATTCATCCATTTTATTCTCTCCTTCATAAAAAAGATATACCTCTAATTAAAATAATGCCTGATTTCTCCTAAAGACCTGCGTATCTTCTGGCGTAGACTTCTATCCTCTGCATATCCCATGCTTATAAGCACATCTATCTTTTTAGCCTTAGGAATAGATAAGATTTTTTTTACCCTATCTGCATTAAACCAACCCAGCCAGCAAGTCCCCACTCCTTCACTTTCTGCCTGAAGCATAAAGTGCTCACAGGCAATCCCAATATCAATCAGATTATATTTAACACCTCTAAAATATCCACCAAGACGCGCAGTAAATTTTTCACGCTCTGTCACAACAATAATCAAAGCTGCCGCATTCTTTGCAAAAGAATTCATTGAATAAATTCCTGAGAAAACACCTTGCGAGAGTTTTTTTACCATCTCTCTATCATCAATAATAATAAAAGACCAGCTCTGGGAATTGCAAGCTGACGGCGCAAGTCGTGCTGCCTCAAGACATCTATCGATTATTTCTCGCGATACCGGCTTAGGTGTGTATTTCCTTATGCTTTGCCGCCTGGCGACTAATTCTAAAAAGTTCATTAAGCTATTCCATTTTCAATAAATAATATGTATTCTTATTTTTATAGCATATAAGACGATTTGATTCAACAACAAAGGCAGTATTCATCAAAAAGAATACTGCCTTCTTTTACTATCACACTCAAGTTATTTTATTTATCTTAATTTAGCTTATCCCTACTTAAAAGACGTTCGACTATCCGCTTCATATCCCCCTCTGCGGAGCGCGCAATCTGACTACAGACAAATATTAAAACAGATAATTGCCAACAATCTTCAGGACCGGAAACAAGCCCCGTACTTACATTTTCTTCTCTCTCTAAACGATTAAGATGAAAACTAACTGCCGTATCAAGCGCGCCTTCAAACACATCTAATTTTTGTGTTTTATTATTATATTTTAATGATGGGAATTTAACTCCTCGAATAAATAAAAAATTTGTGAGCGATGATTCATTAAAACCAGATTGATCCTGCGAATCAAAGCCCTCAAACTGCGGCAGATTAGAAGGAAGTATTAATGCCGGCCTCTCAACCACAACCTCCCCCTGACGCACTACCGTATCTCCCCGGTTAACAGAAGACTCAGATAAAAATAAATACGGCAGGGGCGTGGAGGTAAACGTAAAGAGCTCCTGAACCCGCGGCCGAATTAACTTAGTATTCTGCAGTGCCTTTTCCCAACTATCATTCATATTCATATCATCCCACCTCTTAATAAGAGGAGTATTATAACATATCCATCTATGCTGTCAATATAATAAGAGAGTACGAATTGACTCATATTAAATGTTACCGAAGCGATAGTAAAATTGAATCGTTGACTCATAATTCATGTTACCCAAGAATAAGAGCAATAAAGGGGGTAACTTATGGGACCACGGTCAAAAAAAGA
>CAJVXN010000063.1 GCA_913009335.1 uncultured bacterium | reverse complement strand
TCTTAAAATCCCTGTCAAAACGCTTGTTTTTACGCCTCTCTCCCTCCATGGGACACCTCCCTTTTAAGAGCCGGTGTTTATGTTAACACCAACTCTTCGTTGTGTCCACTTTTTCGGGGGAAGATCACGGCTTACTTACTATCGCCCTACGAACCCCCCATATAAAATAGGTAAAACCAAATATAAGAAGAAGCCAAGCGGCGACACCACCACGGAAAGATTCAATAACCTCTAGATTAAATACCGCAATCCCAAAGGCAATACCGACAAAGCCTAATATAATGGAACTTAATACGTGGCCCAAACCGCAAACAATAGTAATCATGCATAATTTCGATAGATTCCATTTGCGCGCCTTAGACATAGCGATAAAAGGCAAATAATGATCAGGCCCGAATATAGTATGAAAAAAACCGATACTTAATGCTGCCCCCATTAAAATCAATATTTCATTTTCCATCATTTAAAAATACCCCGCTTAAAAAAATGCTTCTTCTTTCTAAAACAATAAAATACAATTCAAGCTTCTAACAAAGCTAAGCTTTATTATAGCAAAATATTAAAAATTTAATAGTGGTAAATTTAACGCTTGGAAGTGAAATAATTAAAAGATTTAAGATAAGAATTTATCAGCCCGGTATCTTATGAGGTATCTAATGCGGAATTATACAATTAAAATACTTAAACTATCTAAGTTTGCCTTTTACTTTAGCTATTACGCGCTCGATTTGATTAATGACGTCAAGCGGACTAAAGGGTTTCTCCATGCAGGTTTCAAGCTCACAAACCTTCATAAAAACCGTGAGTTTTTCTTTGAGAAAATAACCGGTTATCGCAATAATCGGTATACTGGCGGTATCTGAAGTTTGCTTAAGCCGTGTTGCTACTACAAAACCACTCATCTTATCCATCTTAAGATCAAGAAGTATTATATCCGGCTTTATCTTAGCTGCGGTCTCAACCGCACGGGTGCTATCATCAATAGCAACAGAATCATATCCGCTCAGTGTAAGGGTCTCTTGTAGTTCTTCCAGAAACTCCCCATCATCATCAACAATTAATACTTTATGCTTTTCCATGACAACCTTCTCGTATATACATTTAGTTATTTTTCATCTACTTCGTGGCTTTAGTATAAACAAATAACTTCGCGCTGTACATAGGCATATTCTACTTTTTTCTGACTTTTTTCCACCATAAGATTTACGCTAATTTTGCGTAATCGGAAGCTTTATTGTAACTGTAGTGCCTTTATCCTTTTGACTGGAAATTTTCATTATGCCGTTATGAAGTTCAACAACCTGCGAACAAACCGTCAAACCCAAACCCGTACCTCTTGATTTCGTAGTGAAAAACGGCTCACACACCCGCGCTAAATCATGTTTATTAATACCAGAACCATTATCTTTAAATTGAATTCTAATTTTAGAAGAATTAACGAAATCAATACTAATTACCAACTTACAATGTCTCTTATGGTAAGCATCAAACGCGTTAGCCAAAATATTACTAAAAAGTTCCTGTATCTGTAATGGATCGGCTCGAATAGTAGATATATTTTCAAAACCGCGGAATCTTCGAATAACAGAAATCTTATGTTCCGAATGCAGCTTCTTTTGAGAAGCAATGCATTCTTCTAATATTTCAATAATATCAATATCCTTATAATCAGGTTTTCGCAGACGCGAATAAAATAATAGATTACTAATAATCTGTTCACTCTCTGCTACCTTGCGGGTGATATTAAGAAGGTGACTATCAAGTGCAATATTTTTAGTCTTACGTTTGATATTATAAGCTGCTATTTCAATTGCAGCTAGAGGATTACGCAGTTCATGGGCTACCACAGCCGAAAGTGTACCAATATCCGAAAGCCGCTTTGCTTTATGTAATTTATTTTGCGCATCCATTAATTCCTTTGTTCGCTCGCTAACTAACTTTTCAAAGGTTTCTTTATCTCTACGCAAAATCATTTCGGCTTGTTTTTTCTCTGTAATATCTTCTCCTGAGCTAAGGGTGGCAATAATGTTACCGGATCTATCGCGCAGCAGTCGGTTATACCAAGCAATAATTCTTTCTTTTCCTCCTTTTGTCACAATGGAATTTTCATAATATTCAGTGGCCTTAATTTTCCCAGTTATTAATTTATCAAAAATACCTCGTACCTTCCCTTTAACTGATGCTGGCAAAAAAACCTTAAACCAATCTTTACCAATAATTTCATTTTCACTATAGCCTAATATCTCACAACCTTTTCTATTTATAAGGGTTACCTTTCCTTCTCTATCTAAAGCTACAAACATAACCCCAGCAATATTCAAATAATTTTGAGCCTTATCTCTCTCAGCAAACAAATCTTCTTCTGCTCGCTTACGCTTTGAAATATCGCGAACAACCGCAAACATATAAGGCTCCCCATCAAGTATGACTCCACTTGAACCAGCCTCACTATAAAACGTTGTACCATTTTTTCGTTTATTTATAGTTTCAAATGGCGGAACTGTTTCCTTATGTATCAACTTAAATAATCGCTCATATTTCTGTTTATCGTATATTATGTCTACATCGGGCACGCTTAATTTTAAAAGCTCTTTTTCAGAATACCCCATCATCGCGCAAGCACTTTTATTTACATAACAAAATCTTGCTTCAGAATCTACTAAAAAATACCCGTCGATAGAATTATCACTGATAAATTTAAACTTCCTTAATTCTTCTTCTATTATTTTACGCTCGGTGATATCCCTGACGAGCGCCAGAACACGCTTTTCTCCTCCAAGGTTAACGTATTTAAGATTTACTTCAACCCAGAACAGACTCCCATCTTTTGCCTTACTTCGCCATTCAAAAAGCTGAGGCTCTCCTTTTGCAGCCATACGTATCCACCTAGCAGCCTCTTTTTGCGAATAAGGAAACTTACCTAAACTGATATCATTAACATTAAGCTGCTTTGCCTCCTCAACCGTGTATCCGAACATCTCATACATCTTTTCATTAACATCAAGTATTGCACCATTTTTTATATCGTGAATAAATATAGCATCATTAGCAGAATTGAAAATCTCGCGATAATTAACTTCTGAGGCTCGAAGCACTTCCTCTGCTTTTTTCTGCTCGGTAATATCTTCCACGACTTCAACTATATAGGCCACCTTAGCTGTTCTACGTTTTACCGGATGCGCGCTTATCTTATACATTCTCCCATTGGCGCAAATACCTGTTTCTGCAAAATGCATCCTACCGGTCTTAAAAGCTTTTATGCTTGGGCAATAACTACAAACTTTCTTTTTGGAAGGATTATAGAAAGATTTATAACAAAGTGATTTCGTCTCGGGACGAATATAAGGAAACCATTTCCGAAAAGCTCTATTCAACCAAACAATTTCCATATTCGGATTTATTATCGCAGTCCCCACAATAACGTTATCAAGAATTACTCTAGCCACCGCTTCCATCGCTTCACCTCTTGAAATACCCCCTAGAGATTTAGCTATTGATTTTTGCGAAGTTTTTAATCTTTTCTGTGGATTTTTTTTAATTTTGGCTTTATCTTTCATTTCTAACTTTTCGGTAAAAATAAAAATACTACTTACTTTCCGGTTTTTATTCTATGCCTCTTACGATATCCAGTTGGGGTATATCCGGTGCGCTTTTGAAATTGACGCATAAAAGATTCCACATTTAAATATCCCAGTTTTTCTGAAATTTGGTTAACATTGTATCGCGTGTTTTTTAAAAAATCTTTTGCCGCGTTAAACTTAATTTTTAGCTTATAATCGTTGAAACCTAAACCGACCCTCTCTTTAAAAACCCGGCTTAAATATTTAGGGCTAAGACAGATAAGTTCTGCCGCATTAACTAGGGTTATTTTTTTATCTACATTTCGTTGAATAAAAAGCTTCAGACGCTTAAGTTTTCCTTCGATATCACCTGCAAATGTCTCTAAAACAACCTTTTTTTCTTCAAGTATACGATCTATAATTTTTTTTGTTTTATCAACATTGAATGGTTTTTCGATATATTCATCCGCACGTCCACGCCAAGCCTCAAGGGCAACGTCTTTTGAGCCAAAAGCCGTTATAATAATAATACCGAGATTGGGATTAATTTTTTTTATTTGCCCTAACACCTCGATACCGCCTAAGCCGGGTAACTTAACATCTAAAATAACTAAATCTATTTCATTTGGTTTCTTTAAAATAACTAATGCTTCTTCTGCAGTCCTAGCTTCAACTATCTCATTTTCACTGAAGCACTCTAGGAATTCCTCGCGAAGTACGCGATCATCATCAACAATAAGTATTCGATTTGTCATATGAGCAGTCTTTCCAAGATAAATGTTTATTTATCTCACTAATGAGCTCATTAGAATCATAAGGTTTGGCAAGAAAGTACTCTCCGTCAATAGCAGGGATTTTCTTGGCTTCCTTACCGCCTGTCTAAACTCCAGCTTTTATTATTCTTTTTAAAACATAAAAAACCGACCCTTATCTTTGCGTGCGCAAGATACAAAATCGGCTTATTTTGCCTATTCCTTTGCCCATACTAGATACGAATACCATAGTTCTTATTCGTCAGCATTATCGAGCCTAACATCTTATTATTCAACAAGTTATGATATTACTATAGCGTTATTATTATAAATTGTCAAGTAATTCACAAGAGATTGCTGAAAAATTAATTCCTCTTATTTGTTCTCAAAGTTAATATTTGACAATTTCTCCCGTCGGTAAAAGAACGTTTTCTCGACGACAAAAAGCTTTGTAAATCACCTTTTTTCTGGTAAA
>CAJVXN010000062.1 GCA_913009335.1 uncultured bacterium | reverse complement strand
AAAAGCATCGGGCTATGCAAAGAAGAGATATCTGACTTAATAAAACTTTCTATTTCTTCTTTAGTCTTTAGCCCTCTATTAATAAATATCTGCGCTAATACGGAAGATATGCCTAATTGCCCGCTTAAAAAAGCCTGCAGCTGAACATTAGGATTAATTATATTCCATTTTTTCTGCATTTCGTTAAATTTAGGTTCTTTCGTAAATTTTATGGATTATACTTCAGTATAGTATTTTTACGCGCGCAACGATGGGAGCAGCCCCCGAAGGGGGCCATTAGGTCTAATTCAGAAGTGCGACCCAATGTGAGCATCTGAAAATACTATGTTGAATTTAATTTTTATCTATCGCTCCATAATTCATACTACTATTAAATCCCTTACTTACATTTTGTCAGGACTGGATATTCCTAAAAGGGAGAGCCCGTTACGCAGGACTATTGCACAAGCAGTAACCAAGCTAATACGCGCATTAGTCAGCGAAGGCGAGCCTACATCTAAAACCTTATGTTTATCGTAGAATTTATGAAATTCTGCCGCTAGTTCTGATAAATAAGGCAGTAGCGGATAAGAATCAAGTACGTTAAAACACATCTTTAAAATATGCGGGAACTGGGTTAATTTACGCATAAGAGATAACTCCTCAGGCGCAGTGAGAAGACCTAAGTCAGACTTACCTATGATGGTAACATCCTCTTTCTTGCGCTTGATACTGGAAATCCTGGCAAAGGCATACTGAATATAATAAACAGGATTCTCATTAGATTCCTTCTTAGCCAGTTCTAAATCAAAATCAAGATGACTGGAAGCCCTGCGGTTAAGCAGGAAAAATCGTGCAGCATCTTTTCCAACCTCATCAATTATCTCCCGCAAAGTTACATAAGAACCAGCCCTAGTCGACATCTTAACAGGTTGCCCGTCTCGATATAGTGTAACTAACTGAGCAATTATTACAGAAAGTGCCTCTTCTTGTTTACCTAATGCCGATACCGCGGCTTTGATCCTGGGAATATATCCATGATGATCAGGCCCCCATATATTAATCAGCCGCCTAAACCCTCTTTCAAACTTATCTTTATGGTACGCAATATCAGGAGCAAGATATGTAAAACTTTTATCGCTCTTTATTATAACCCGATCCTTATCATCTCCGAATTGTGTCGACTTAAACCAAACTGCCCCATCCTGCTCGTAAATAAACCCTTTCTTTCTTAAAAAATCTATTACTTTTTCGGTTTTACCGCTTTCCTCTAGTTTTGCCTGCGAAAACCACACATCAAAGTTAACACCGAAATCAACTAAATCTTTTTTAATGCCATCAAGTATATACTTAACACCGTAATCTTTTAACTTATCCGCTTTTATTTTTTTATTTTGCGCATCTTTTGCTATATCCTTGATATAGTCTCCTTGATAGTAATTTTCGGGAAATTCATCTTTCTTCCCTTCCAACTCTTTTAAACGCAACTCAATAGAACGGCCCAAAATTTCAATCTGATTACCTTTATCATTAAGGTAATATTCCCGGCTAACTTTAAATCCTATAAATTCTAAAATCCTGGCAAGGCTGTCTCCTATAGCAGCCTGTCTTGCATGGGCAACGCTTAATGGCCCTGTAGGATTTGCGCTGACAAATTCTATTTGCATCTTCTCATCTTTGCCAATATCTAAGACGCCGAAATTACTATCTGCCTGCAATATGTTCTCCAGCTGTTTATAAAAATATTCGTTATTAATGAAAAAATTTATAAACCCCGGGCCTGCAATCTGAATCTTCTCTATTAACCCATTTAATTCTGAAGTTTCTATTTTTTTTAGTATTGTCGTCTTTAAGGATTCGGCTATTAAACGCGGATTCTTTTTAAACTCTCTACTTAGTTTTAACGCTGCATTGGAAGATAGGTCACCATGCGAAGATTCTTTGGGAATCTCAAGGCATGCCTCTTTGGAACTAACACAAGCCTTATGCGATGAAAATTCGCACACTGCATCGCGTATTAAAACAATAAGCTTATCTTCTATATTATTTTGTATCATCTTTTTAAAGCTTTTCCTCCCCCATACCAAATTCAGAAATGGCTTTGGCTATTCGTAAGCCAAACCATCGCTCTCTACCTTATGGCTTTGGCTATTCGTAAGCCAAACCATCGCTCTCTACCTTATGGCTTTGGCTATTCGTAAGCCAAACCATCGCTCTCTACCTTATGGCTTTGGCTATTCGTAAGCCAAACCATCGCCTTCTGGCTTACAGAAAAGCCACTAGACGGCTACCTTCGGTGCATGCGCCCAAAGCCGCTCCAGGGAATAGAACTCCCGCATATCAGTTCTAAAAACATGTATAACTACATCACCCGTATCAATCAAAATCCATACAGATTCATCATAACCCTCTGAATGAATAATTTTGATACCTTCTTTTTCAAGCCCATCTTCTATTGCCGTTGCAATAGTTTTTACCTTCCTATCGGACTCAGCACTACAGATAACGAAATAATCACAAATATTGGCTACTTTACCAATATTGAGTATGATAGCATCTTCTGCTTTCTTGCTATATGCAAAATCTACGACAAGTTTTGATTTTTTTAAAGAACTTATCTTAATTTGAAACACCCCCCTTAAATGACGACACAAATTATGGAGTTGAAAACGACATAACTTGTATGTCGGAATTAATCCTGAAGCGTACGATGAAAATTTCTGTGAAATTTTCAAGTGCTTACGCAAAAGGCCAATCTAAATTAATATTCTTTCACAAATTTTGTGAAATAGCCAAATAAAAATAGCGGGCAGGACTCATTTTATGATTTCAAAGGTCTGCCCGCTAAACTTACCATCTTTAAAAATTACTTCTTCTTACCTAATATTCTATACATTCCCGTGCCGCAATCTGGGCATTTTCCTTTAGCTGCCAAGCGGCCATTCTTCATTGTAACCTCTTCTTCATCCTTTATTGTTTTTTTAGCCTTGCATTTTACACAATATCCTTCTGACATTTTCTCTGCCTCCTTTCACCTGCTTTATATCGCTTTTACTTTATCACAATTTACCCATAAAGTCAAACCTGCTATTACGTTGATAGTGTAAACTATTCTGTACGCTTTTAGCTTTAAAGTTCTTTGAAAGTCAATAAAAATGGCATACCATAATGGTTGTGTACAATCATTAACCATTAACCGGGCCTTATGAGCCCAGAAGGAGGTATGCCATGAGAAGCGTTAACTTCTCAAGTGATAATTTAGCAGTACAGTGGCAGTATGTAAAGAGGAATTTAGGGGACTTGGGAGTGTTGTATCAGTTCGATGATTTCCAACTTCAGGCCCATAGGGTCATCAAAGATCTAATGCAGAGCTGCGTAAATGAGGAGTTCGCGCTCCAGATAAGAGCAAACAGATACGAGCATGCTCCTAACCGGCTTGATGAAAGACAGGGCACATACGAACGCAGCTTTACCACGACATTCGGTACATCAAGGATTAAAATTCCAAGGCTGCGTTATAACAATATAAAAGTTCACTATTCGCTCTTTAAAAAGTACCAGCGCAGGCAGAACAAGTTTGATAAAGCAGTTGTTCTATCCATGATCCTCGGCTTATCAGTGCGTAAGCAGCGCAGGTTCTTTAAGTCATTCATAGGAGACGCGATAAGCCATACGACTGCTTCCAGGCTTATCCGGTCTCTTGAGGACGGTCTCCAGGAATTTAGAACCAAACCGATAGAAGATAAATACAAGTATCTGTTTATCGATGGCCTATGGGTGAAGGTAAAAGACGGCAAGTTAAAGAAAAAGGTAATCCTCTTTGTCTTAGGCATAACTAAAGATAATAAGAAAGAGATTATCGCCTTCAGGCTTGCTAAGGGGGAGACCGAAGAAGAGGTAACAGCTTTATTAAACGATCTCTACCGCAGAGGACTGGAAGGTAAAGCATTAAAGCTCGTTGCTTCAGACGGAGCAAAAGGAATAAAGGCAGCAATAAATATGGTCTATCCCTATGCTAAATGGCAGCTCTGTTACGTGCATAAGATCAGGAACCTGCTTAAGCATATACGTCAGAAGACACAAAATAGAAAAGGTATAATGTCTCAGGCACGAGCTATTTACGCTACAAAGACAAGAAGACAGGCAGAAAAGAGATTCGATAAGTTTTATCTTAAATGGAAGGATATCGAGCCATACGCGATAAAGTGCTTCAAGGATGGATGTTATGATATACTTTGCTATTATGAATTCGCCGATGATAAGAATTTAATCAGTTCAACTAATCATCTTGAGCGGGACTTAGAAGAAGTCAGAAGACGCATTAAGATACAGGGATATTTTAAATCAGATAGAAGTACTAATCTTTGGACTTATGGAATTATAAGCCAATTTAGACAAGAAGAACAACCAGAGGTTATGCCAAAACATATAACAATTTTTAAAGAGCCTAAATACAAAAGCGTACAATTATCTTGACACTACTTTAGAACCAAACCCCTTGAAAAATAAGGAATTATGTGGTATACTTAACATACTTAAGAGATAATTAAAGTCTTTAAAAAGTAGCCTGCCTCGGATACAAAATATAAATCTTATTTAACCAATCTTATGGAAAATTTATTACGTAGAATATTATTTCTATCCTGTGTATGCCTGTTGAGCATAACAGCTAGGGCTTTAGCAGAGGTTCCGCAAGAGACAGGTAGTGTGTATGTGCAAGATAGCCAGTTAATTGTAGAGAAGCGTCTAGAGAATGGTTTGTTGGACAGTCCTAAGGTTTATACCATAAAAGGCGTTACCTGGTCACCGGCAACGCGCGCACCTTCCCGGGCTATTAGCCCGATTGACCCTACCAGTATTATTGATTATGGATTTTTCTTTAATTGG
>CAJVXN010000061.1 GCA_913009335.1 uncultured bacterium | reverse complement strand
TAAAAGGAAAACATGAAAGCGGGATTTAAAACAGTTAAACCAATAAAAATAGAAGAATAGAAAATCTGTAGAGGGTTTTACAGTATTTTAGCTTTTATAAAAGTTAATTTTTCAGCAATCTCAGAATCCCCTCTTTATAAAAAATCCGCCGATATTTTTTAAGGCGGATTTTCTTTAAAGCGATTTTAAACTATTTAATTACTTCTTAAGTTTCTTATGCGTCCTCAACGCGGTCTCAAGCAACACTTGCCATTTTTCAAATTCTTCATCTTTCGAAAACACGCCGGAGACACCATGCGATGCTGCTTCTTGAGCAAGAGAATCATCCAAATAGGCGCTAATAATCATCACCGGGACATCCGCGTCAATCTTTCTAATCTCTTTCAATGCTTCAATACCATTCATAACCGGCATGTGTAAATCCATAAAGATAATGTCCGGACTTCCATCTTTTATTTTCCCAATCGCGTCTTTACCGTTTGATGCTTCAATAACTTCATAGCCTTTTGAACCAAGCCATACTCTTACAATCTGCCTGAAATCGGCCTCATCTTCCACTAAAAGAACCTTAATCCTTTTTTCCATAATCTTAGCCTCCATTATTTATCCGGCATATTTATATTCACCTTATGTATACGGCAGCGTAAAAATAAATTTCGCGCCTTCTCCTTCTTTACTCTCCGCCCATATTTTTCCGTTATGTAAATCTATTACTTCTTTAACAATTGCTAACCCTATACCCGTTCCGCTGGTATCAGCCGGAGTACTTCTGGCAACCTGATAAAACTTATCAAAAATCGTCGGGAGATCTTTTACGGGAATACCGGATCCTGTATCGGAAATACTTACCTCTATTTCTTTCCCTCCTAAGGACAACTTAACCTCTATAATAATATTGCCGTCTTCCGGCGTAAATTTGACAGCATTACCTATCAGATTATTAAAAACTTGAATCATTCTGTTAGGGGCAATATTAATATCCGGGATTGGTTGATCAATCTTTATTTTTACGCTTATGGTTTTTGTTTTCGCCCATGCGCTCAATCCTTCAATCGAATCCTCAATAACTTTCACAATTGAATAATTTTCAAATTTCACAGGCATCTTACCGGCTTCAAGCCTAGAAATATCCAATAAATCATCAATCAGAATATGCAGTTTTTGCAGATTACCCTGAGCTATTTGCAGTAACTGTTCCTGCGTTTGTGATATACCGCCTGAGGCCTTACTAAGCATCAAAGCAATAGATTTTTTAACCGCTATAAGCGGCGTACGTAATTCATGTGAAACATTTGCCACAAACTGCGATTTTAAATTATCTAATTCTTTCTGCTTAGTAACATCACTTAAAACAGAAACCATTCCGATGGTCTGCCCGCTTTTATTCTCAATAACCGCGCTGCTTGCCCGTAATATTTTTTTTGTATCATCAGCATCGCTGATGACCTCTATTTCCCGGTTTTCGTCATCGGGAGACCCCTTAGTCAATGATATCAGTTGTTCGGGTTTAAGATTGTCTAAAACCGATTTGCCTATTTTGTCTTTTTTTGAGACGCCCAAAAGTTTCTCCGCGGCCGGATTTATCATCATCACATTGCCTTCGGCATCTACCACGACTAAACCTTCCGCTATGCTGCGAATAACCGATTCAGTATTTTTCTTCTCATTAAGCACCCTTTTATATTTCTTCCAAACAACCTGTTCACTTTTATGATTTTCGCTTATTATCGACTCGTATTTCTTCTTCACCTGTTCTGTGTTTTTACTAATCTCCTTTTCTAATCTTTGATCAAAAATACGCGCTACCCGTTCAGCAACAATATCTTGGCCCTTATTCGAATCGACGAACCCGGTTACTTCTTCAGCAATCGCTTGTTTCAAAGAAACAGTAGATTCTACGCTTTTGATACTTCGTCTCTTCTCTCTTTCTTTTTCTGCTCCGGCAGATGATAATTTAGCTAAATAAATCAATAGCGCGCCGATCGCAACACTGACAATTGCTACTATAATATATATGCTTGTTATTGACATAATTAGGAAAACTTATTCTCTTTTAGTGCTTTATTATAAACTTTTATTTTTGGAAATTCAAGAAATCTATTGTTTTTCAAATACATGGCACTTTTTACTTCTCTGCCTACTTAGAGAACAAAAGATTATCCTGCATGCCGTCAACTATTGTTTCTAAATATTGCAGCTCGCGGTTAAGATCTTCCCGTAAATTATTAAACTCGCCTGTTATATCTCTAAAATCTTTTTTGTAATCTTGCTGTGTTTGATTAATCTGTTTAGCCAAAACATCTACTTGCGAGGTAAACCCTGTAGTAACCTTATTTAAATCATCCTGTGTTATCTTACTATCTTCATTAGGAGCTTTGTATTTTTCCTGAATATTATTTATCATATCCGCAATTTGCTCAATCTTTTTCTCATTTTCTTCATATCTTGTATTAAGTTTAGCAAGCTGCTGTTCAATATCTACTAGTCTGCGCGCTAAATACTCTTCAGTACTTTCGGGGACTATCAAATCTCCCCTTCTGAAAACTTTTGTACCTCGAGGCGCTAGCATCCTAGCGTTTCCGATATTTATCAATTCCATACCTGGCGGAACATCACTGTCTTCGCTACGCTGCTCGGCAAACGATAAACTAAAAGAAATAAAAACTACAATAATAATCGCTGAGTGTGAAATTAGCTTTTTTTTCATTCTCACCACCTTTATTTTTTTAGTTGGGCATAAATAAAATTTGAAAAGCCAATAAAATAAGCAAGACAGAAATAAACCTAACGATATTTTGATAGTGCTTATTACTTAAATACATTTTTCCTTTATCTACCATATAAGAAATAAATCCGTACCATAATACATCCGCCAGCCAGTGACCAACGATAAGAACGACTATACCGACGAGTCCGAATAAAGAAACCCTAACTATGGTAACAAAACCAATAGTAGCCCACCAAATAATAAATCCGGGGCTTATAGCACTAAAGAATATTCCACCTATAAATGAACCTTTATCAAATCCTGAATCACCCTTTATGCCCAAAATCTTCATCGTGGAAGCATTTATAAAAAGCAGCACAGCCATAATTATAAATGCCAAAGCGCCGACTATAGATGCAAAAGATAAAAAAACCTGATGCGTAAAGATTTCATGAAAACCAAAAAATATAACCAAAAGCATGAATAATTCAAAAACTATATGTCCCGCTGTAGTCTTAAGACCTGCGAACTTACCGGTCTTTAAAGCCTGGGATACAGTGAAAAATGTAAAGGGTCCTGGAATTATCGCGCCAGAAATACCGATTGTAAAACCTGTGAAAAATATAAAAAGTAAATTCATCTTAAAAATCCAAATCGGCTGCATTGATAAAAACTAACCACTAGGCTATGTGTAATTTCCGTATCTATAACCATTTTTTCTAAACTAATCACTTAATAAATAACTTGCTTGTTAATAGAATAATTTTTTAGTACCAATCAACTTTACTTCTTACGGATTAAAACACTCAAGTTGTAATACTTAAAAATAGCAGAATTTATTGTTTTACGGCTATTGCTGTTTTTGCTTAGCAAGCCCTATTTCTAACTGCTTTATTCTTTTCTTTAATTCGCCCATCTTATTTTCTCTTTCCACCGCTACGTTATGGAATATTTCCGAAGAATGTATTTTTTCTTTCAAGGCTTGCTCTGTTTTTTTACGCTCACTAACATCTTGCCCTATAGCAAGTATACCTATAACATTACCATTTCCATCTAAAAGAGTCTTATCATCCCATTCAATTAACTTCTGGCTGCCATTTTTACAAACAATAAGATTAATATTACCTTTAGTTTCTATAATTATTATATCTCGTATATTATTAAATTGTAAGCTATTCTACGCTGAAACTAAAATATTAACACTCTTACCCAAACTGCTCTTTTAGCTCTATGATTTCAAAATCTACTAAACTTTCTTCTACTTTTTGCAACAGGATATCAAAATTTTCTCTATTAGCACTAAAGGTAATTTTGAATACCTTATCGGCTTTCTTAAATACTATCAATTTATGCTTTATCTGAAGTTCAAAAATAATACTTCTCGACAGTGTATCCAAAAAATTTATCTGTTTATTTTCTAATACAACAACATTTTGCCTATCTCCTGAAAGCGTATTCATGCGGCTTATAATATTTTCTACAATACTATCTAAATCATAACTAGGGATAGTGGAAGAAATACTTATCGTAAGTGTCCCGTTTTCTGCTCTATTTTGGTTAACAGCAAACTCAATGTGATACAAATTATCCCATATTATATAGTTCCATCCTTCCGGAGGGACAAATTTTATGGTCGCATATTTTAATTTATAAATTCCGTCTTCGTTAAACATAAAAGAAAACCTAGAATCTTCTTTACCCTGAGCATGAGAAAAAGAGACAAAAGCTAACGCTAACATAGTAACCATGATTAACCATAGTATATACTTTCTCATTATACTTACGCTGGCTACCCCCGCCGACATCTTCTTCTCCATCATTCCTCCTTGGCATAGACATTCAGGTTATGATCCGTCTAAAACGCTAAAACTACATACCACCATATATGTAACAGCTAATCTGTTTCCTTCTAGCTTATTTTTCTAATCCTCTTACATCCTCCTAGCGGAAATCAAAGATAGCATTATTTCTATACCCCGCCGAAGAACTTCTAACTTAAACGGTTTAGCAATGTAAAAATCTGCTTCAAACTCATAACCCTTTGACCTTCCCCTCTTTAGTGGACAGTTAGTAAAGATTGTAAAGAACGTTTTTCGTAATCAAAAGGGCTTAAAAATCCAAGCGTTGAATGCGCCCTTTTCCTATTGTAATACATTTCAACATACTCAA
>CAJVXN010000060.1 GCA_913009335.1 uncultured bacterium | reverse complement strand
GTCCTGCCCCTGGTCCACCCTTTGGCCCCGGAGGATTGCCTTTCCTATACTTCGGTCCTGCCCCTGGTCCACCCTTTGGCCCCGGAGGATTGCCTTTCCTATACTTCGGTCCTGCCCCTGGTCCACCTTTAGGCCCCGGAGGATTGCCTTTCCTATTAAGATTATCCCGGCGAAGACGATCTAATCTCTTCTCTTTTGGATCAATTTTGCCATCCTTGTTAAGGTCATCCCGGCGAAGACGATCTAATCTCTTCTCTTTTGGATCAATAACCCCATCATCATTTTTATCATCCAAAAGAAACTTTTCAAACTTTCTTTCGCTCATTCTTTCTTTTGCATCAATAACCCCATCATTGTTCCTATCAGCATGTTTTGCCCTGTTTTTCCTCCAAGCCTGTCTTTCACTATCATCAATCATCCCATCGCTGTTTACATCTACAATCTCAGCAAGTTCACCCGGTATGCTATAACCGCTCTCTGGGACTGCGTCTTCTACATCTGCTTCGTCTTGGGCGAACGATAATCCAGCAAAACCAACAATTAACCCGCATGCTAACACAGGAACTAACCACAATTTCAGATGTCTTTCCATTTTCCTACTCCTTTCTTGTTTGCATTTCACTACCCTTCTTTAACCCTTTCCTCTTGAATTTTCTAGGCTCTACTTATTTAGACGAAATAATTCATAAAAGGTTTACTCTGACCGCCGCGTGTAATCAAACCCTCCGAAAGACTAAAATCATACAAGACATGCAAAAATACTTTCTCCGCCTCAGAGGCAAAACCCATAACAAATCCTTTTGTTATCTATTATATTTATAACGAGTTACAATGAAAAAATACTGTATTCCAAAAAAACTAACCGTCTGTACCCAGCCAATTTTTTGTATTATACATAAAAAACTTTGAAATTACATAATAATATACAATACAAAGTTACTGCTAAGGTCTGACTTTAGCAGTAACTTAACAAATCTCGTAAAAATAGCAAAATCTGGAACCGCTAAAACGTCAATCTAGACGTTTTCAAAACAAAAATGGTGACTAGTAACACCAACCGCTATTTTAAAATAGGTGTCTGTCCCTATTTAAAAATCAACGATAATTGCAAAAACTAAGCGGGAGAGAAAAATCCAATCCTTTTAGATGCGCTATAACTACCTGCAGATCATCTTTCTTTGGGGAACTAACCTTTACCTTCTCTCCTTCAATCTGAGCTTGCACTTTCAAACCAAGCTTTTTAATAATGCCTACAATCTCTTTTGCCTTTTCCTTATCAATACCTGTGCATATCTCAACTTTTTGGCGAAGATAACCCTCAAAAGCTTTTTCAGGCTCATTAAACTTAAGAGACTTAGCAGAAATGCCTCTTTTGGCCATGCGGGTAAGCAACATATCAGTAAGGGCCTGTAACTTAAAATTATCATCGGCAACTAAGGTAATCAGTTTCTCCTGACGGTCGTAGTCAATAGATGCCTTGCTATTCTTAAAATCATAACGTTGTATTAACTCTTTGCGAACTTGATTTATCGCATTATCCATTTCCTGGAGATCTACCTCAGAAACAATATCAAAAGAAAACTTTGCCATATCTTAATCCTTTCTTAACTTTAACTATATACCAATCAACTCAACTTACTAATTATACACGAAATATCCCATCTTAGAAGCAAAAAATACTAAAGCCCAATCTATTCACTATCCAAAAATTAGTTTTTTCAATATAACCTCTTATTTTTCAATTGGTTAAGTCCCTAATCTTGAAAAAGTCATTTTCCTATGTTATACTTCAGTAGCAAAAGTAATAACATGTAAAAGGCAAACTATTCGAAAGAATAGCACAGGTTACATGTACCTCCGCCAACTTAAGCTTGGCGGGCAAAGCTACGAGCCTAAATCCGAGGAAACATTCACGGATATGGCAGTCGGGTTACCATGCAGGAAAAAGATTATGTAACCCTTAAGACTCATGCTTTAAGGGTTTTTATTTTGCAGGCCGCCTGCACCGTAAAATAAAAACCTGCAGAAGACAAAAAAGGGAGGAAAATGCAAGACAAACCTAATACCAAAAAAACAACGATCCTTATCATTGATGATGAAAAAGCTGTATGCGTGTCTTTGAAATTCGTCCTGGCACGGATAAAAAACTATGAAATCTTAACAACCACTAGCCCTATCGAAGGTATTAAGCTAGCCGAAGAGAATCATCCGGATTTGATACTTCTTGATATAATTATGCCTGAGATGGATGGGACAGAAGTGGCAACGCGCTTAGCCAATAACCTCTCTACTAAAAATATCCCTATAGCATTTGTCAGTGTATTGGCAGAAAAGCAAGACCTTGAGGATAAAGGAGGGATTATTGGAGGGCATCCTTTTATTTCAAAGCCTGTAAACATAAAAAGCCTTCTGGCAAGCATAGATTCATTACTGCAGGAAACCCCTACCAATAACTAATAAGCCTTCATAAAGAATAATTCCCTGAAAAACAGGCCTCTGTCACTATTTAAAACAGCTAATCATCAGAATGAATTCCTGTGTGCTCTTCTTCTACACTCTCCTCGGCAGCATCATCTTCTGCAATTACGCTGTATTTTTCCGGATCTTTTCCAAATCTACCCGCACAGCCGGCACAACAAAGAGTATAAATCTTGCCGTCATACTCATAATCAACCCCGCCACCCATACTTTTTACATCCTCGCCGCTTACGGGACAAAACTTATTGCCAACCTCAACAGGATTATTATCCTGGCTCTGATCCTCGTTTTCTGCCGCGAAAACATAACTGGAAAATACTAATCCTACTGCAACAACTAAAGCCATAATTTTGAACTTCATTTCAACCCCCTTTTTTTATGTTAACTTATGTAAACTTTTAAGAACCTTAGCCAGTTCGTTTATCTTTTTCGCTTTCTCCCTCTTTGACTTTCCTAAAAAGGCATCTTTCACGCAATTTTCAATATGCTTGATAAAAATTTTATCACCCACACTATGCAAAGCGTGAATCGCAGCATGAATTTGAATAATTACGTCTATACAATACTTACCGTCCTTAATCATTCTCTGGACACCTTCCACCTGTCCGTTAATTCTACGTAATGCGTTCAGATTTTCCGTGTGGGTAGTTTTATGCCTCATCTGTCCTCCTTTCTGATTATCCCTCTGCTATATATAGTATATACCCCCTGGGGGTATATTTCAAGTAAAATTTATCATAGGAAGAAAATCATTATTTATCCTATGGGGTTATCTTTAAACGGGGATGGATAGATTGTATAGTGTTTTTAAAATTAATACTTAACCTATTGGCTAGCTTCCAGTATATTTTTTATTTTTAAGTCTCTATCGAGAGCTTGCGTTTGCCGATTGATAGCTTTGCTTTCAAATGTGGGGGCATTCTTTTGGTAAAATACCCCCAGCCCGATAGGAGCATCATTATTATAGTCCCATTCTCTTATTTTCTCTAATGCCGCTTGATAATCTTCTCGATTATGATCTTTTAGCTCATAGACTTTTTTAGTATAATATTCATACATATTATAAAAAGTAACGCATACCTGAAGCACATCCACTAAAGCAAACCCTTTATGCAGTATTGCCTCTTTAAAAAGCTTCTTAAGGAGCTCTAATCCGTGAGAATATCCCCCCGTCCGATAAAAGTCGCCCCGCTTGAGAGCATAATCTCCAGAGGGTTTATGGGCAGCTCTAAATTACCTTTGGGTGTTGAGCGCCCTTTAAATCCTAATGGCGAAGTAGGGGTAAATTGACCCGTAGTAAGTCCGTAGACACGATTATTGTAGATAATCATTGTAATGTCTATATTACGTTTGGCGGCAAAAATCAGATGTTCAAGCCCTTCCCCGTAGGTATCGCCGTCTCCGGCAAAGCCAATTACTTTTAAATTAGGTTTGGCAAGCTTTATCCCCTCGGCAACAGGAACCACTCTGCCATGAATAGAATAAAAACTATTAATATTAATGTAATCGACAATCTTAGCATGACAGCCGATACCTGAGACCAAAACGACATCCTCAACAGGCACCCCTTCTTCGCTTAAATCTCTTAAAACCGCTTTGATAGCGTTTAAGATCGCAAAATCCCCGCATCCCGGACACCAGGTATTCTTTGCGTATGTTTTTAAATCTTGGCCCTCTGTCATATCAGTTTTTTAACCTCCGCCTCTAATTCTTCCAATGAAAACGGCCTGCCGTCGTATTTTAAGATTTTATTATCAACATCCAATCCATAACTATTAATAAGCTTCACAAGCTGAGAAGTAGCATTATTCTCTACAGCGATTAATTTTTTTACACCAACTAACGCGTTCTTAAACTGCTCAAGAGGAAACGGAGAAAGTACTATTGGCTGAATTACTTTTATTCCCAATAATTCAGCAACCTCCTTACATATTCCTTTATTGGATCCCCAGCATAAAAGCGCAGTCGAGGAACTTTTTTTACCGTAAGTTTTAACAACCTCATGCTTTTCCAGCTCATTGATTAATTTTGTTTGTTTGCGTAATCTTTTCCGGTACATCGCTGTGGCAATATCGGGATCTTCAGTAGTAATACCATTCTGATCATGCTCATAGCTATTTACTTTAATAACCGCATCCTTAACAGAAGGATAAGCTAACGGTGAAATACCGTCTTTCGTATCTAAATATCTTTTATAAATCTCTTTTTTGTCCCATAAAAGAGGCCCCTCTTCTTTAAGCGCATTTATCGCTGTTTTATCAAAACTAAAACTGCCTTCGCTTAAGGCCTTATCTGAAATAATAATAGAAGGTATTTGTATTTTCCAGGAAATATTTAAAGCAAGCTTAGACCAATAAAAGGCCTCATCTACATCGCCGGGTGCTGCTACAAAACGAACAAATTCTCCGTGTCCGGCATTTAAAATAAAACCTAAATCGCCTTGAGAGGTATAGGTAGGAATTCCTGTGCTAGGACCGGGCCTTTGAGAAACCACGATAACTACGGGTAATTCTGCCATGCCTGACAAACTTAACCCTTCAATCATCAGACAAAACCCTCCCCCGGAGGTACCAACAGCTACTTTTTCTCCTGCGTAAGAAAACCCCAGGCTCATCAGCATCACTGCTATTTCATTCTCAGGATGAATTACTTTGAGATTAAAATCTTCAGCTACATCCGCAAGAAAATGAAGGATACCTGAAGAAGGTGTCATAGGATAAGCAATATATGATTCAAGGCCGCCGCTAAGAAGCCCCAAACCAATAGCTTCGTTACCGGTTAACACAGGAAGAATATCTTGCTCCGGAATATCTACTCTTAACAACTCTTTAGCCTCACTATAGCCTCTCTTAGCAAGCGCTAGATTAAGATCCGTTTCTTTCGAAAGGTTTCTTCTAAATACATCCTCCAATACTTCCCATTTAATCCCTATGCTTTTTGCCAATGCTCCGATAAGCACGGAATTACCGGTTATAACCGGAGCACTTTCTTCTTTTAAGATATTTTTTAAGGATAAGCCCATGCCCGGAGCCTGGACCAAATCGGAATCAAAGATTATGCGGGTAGAATCTTTTAGTCTTTTATTATGAAAATTTACCGTATCCTGATTTAAGGCAAGAATAAAATCAATTTTATCGCGATGGGCGGATATTCTATTTTTCGAAACGCGGATAATCGAAAAATTATGCCCGCCTCTGATTAAGGAAGGATAATCAATATATACATAGACCCTATAACCAAGCTGATTAAATAATTTAGCAATCAGCAATCCTGCCTGGTTTATGCCGTCCCCTGCTTTACCTCCAATTAGAATCGATAACTCATCCATCTTTTTTAAGGGTTATGCTCCTTTTACTAATAATACATCTCTAGTATCTTTTGTCAAGAAACTATATAGAGATTGCTGAAAAATTAATTCCTCTTATTTGTTCTCAAAGTTAATATTTGACAATTTCTCCCGTCGGTAAAAGAACGTTTTCTCGACGACAAAAAGCTTTGTAAATCACCTTTTTTCTGGTAAA
>CAJVXN010000059.1 GCA_913009335.1 uncultured bacterium | reverse complement strand
TCATGCATCATAAATAATCCAATAATCCAATCTTCTTTTACCCCCCCTACCAAATTAATATAATCACTGGCATCCACGCCTTCACTTAATTCTTTATCGAATATATCAATATAGGGAACATTCTCAAACCCTCTTTCTGCCTTAAGATGCCTTACCAGAGTGTTATAAGCCTTTCTGCCTAACCGCCTTATAAAGACTTCTTTTATGCTTTCTTTTATCGTCTCTTCCTTGTTTAAAGAAGAAAAAACATCCTTATTAAACATCATAACTACCTCAGCGTCCAATGCTTCTTCATCTAAAGGCAGTATAATACTTAAAACTACGCGCAATGTTCTGTAAAATTCATTTATTTCATTAGTAGTAAGAAGACTATCTTTAAATTTAACGAATCTTTGCGTATCATCAAAATTATCAAAGCTTTCTTTTGCTATTATATTATCTCCTATCTTTATTCTAACTTTACCGCCAAAGAAAAATTCTTTTATGACATTTCTTAAGCGCGCTATACTTACCCTGTTTAGAACATCTAATTCACTTATTCTTACAATACGCTCATAGATATCATTCTCGCTTAATTCAGCGCCGCTTAAAAGCAGATGAATATAATTTGTTACCATAAATGCCGGATCAGCATCATCCATCACATTCAGGAAAATATTCCACTGGAAAATTCCCTGCCATCCATCAGTAAAATTATCTAGCTCCTCTTTATATTCAGCTATCAGCCCATCCTGCTCCATAGATGATTTTTCATTCCAGCAATTTTCAGGAGTCCAGTTATAACGATTAAGCAATTTATGATAAAGAGGTAAGTAAGCCTGATAATTTAACAAAGCCTGTATTATATTTAACTTAAAGTAGGCATTTTCATTGCTAGTATATGCTTCTTTGAGTAAACTGTAATCAGGTAAAATAATTGAGGTTACAGCCTCGGCAATCAGTTCTCTTAAACGTAAAGCTTCTATCTTATCTTGCTGATAAATAATATCTTTACCTAAATAAACAACAATTCCCTCATCTTGTCTGTCCACACTGCTTTCCTCTAAAAACGGCCCGTAAACTATATTAAAAGCAATTCCCTTTAGAGATAAATTGATCCTGAAGTCTTCGATAATATTCTGAGGCATAGTCTTTAATATTCCCTCTATCCCTTCCTTGAGAGCTAAAACACTCACCTCTCCAAATCCTCTATTATCTATACGGCCCAGCCTGTTGTAAAAATCTACCGGGCTTCCCGCGCTCCTATCACCGGATACTTCAGTAAGTTCTATACCAGCCATGTCTTCTATAATATAGACTGTTTCATAAGGATTAAAAAACTGCTCTAAAATAAAGCTACCCCTGTTTTCCTTGCTCTCATTCCTATAGCCTTGACTTGCAAATAACTGTATGTTATAGTTATTATAGATAGTGGAGTATCTTATATAGCTGGGCGAATCCACCAAAAGCCCTACTGGATAAATTGCTTCGAAAGAAGGAGACATCAAGTGAACAATAAAGTTATGGAACGCCTGGAAATTCTTGAAGAAGAAATAGAAAACCTTAAATGGATGGTAGTTATGCCTTTTTCTTTTAAGAAAGCTAATGCCTCTAAATCTCTCAACATCATAAAAAATTCTTCCGGCATTCTGGACAAATCCTTCTCTAAGGGCACTACCTTTGAAAATAAAACCCGCGGAGAATGGAAAGCCAACTTCCTTAAAAGAAAAAAGTAATCTATGAGATACCTCATTGACACCAATATCATCATTGACCATCTGCGAGGAGATAAAACTGCTACTTCTTTCCTGGAAGAAATCGAAAATAGACAGATTAAAGCGAGCATATCCGTAATTACCGAATACGAGCTTCTCGCCTGCCCTATACTTACCAAACGACAAGAAAAAGAGATTATTTCCTTTGTAAAAATCTTTGCTATGCTCAATATCACTCCTTCTATCGTCAAGACTGCTGCCTGCTTCAAAAAAACTTATAGTGCCGGAATCGTAGATTCGCTTATTGCTGCCACTGCATATAGAAGCAAATCCACTCTTATTACTCGCAATATCAAACATTTCAAAAATATTAAAGAAATACAAATTAAATCTATCTAAAGAAAATATATATAAATTTTCTTCCGTGTTATCCCAATTTTCAATCTTCGTGGATATTCCCTTGCTTAAAACCGATAGCTCATCATAATCTTTATCTTTAAATACCTGCTGCCAATCGTTGATGAGCTTAACCAATGCGTTTATCTCTTTTTGCTCTTCTTTCGTCAATACAATCTCCACCAGCGAGCCGGATGAAAGATAATCAACCGGGCTTCCCGCGCTCCTATCACCGGACACTTCAGTAAGTTCTATACCAGCCATGTCTTCTATAACATAGACTGTTTTATAAGGATAAGAGCCGGTTAAATTAACCGCCTGAATAAGCTTTGCTTTCTTAAGAACCTTCTGAGCAACTAACTCTTTAATGTAAGCCTTTACATCATTCTGATTGGAATGTATTTCTGAATTCTCTACAATAACAGCCTTCTGAAGGCCCGCTTTCTTAGCCAATTCGTAAGCAGCTTTTAATATATATAAGACTGCTCTTTTTCTATCTATTGGTATATTCCTCTCGGAAAGGTTTAAGCCCGTAAGGGAAAGCACTCTGTATCCGTCTGATGAACTGTCTTTTACTTCTTTAAGGGGTGTTTTAAGAATCTGTACCTGGGAAAAACCTAATACTCTGCCATTCGCGTCTTTTAACGCTATAGCGGCAAAATGATAGCCTTCATCTTTGCCCTCTTTTATCTGGCTTGCTCTATCATTCCAGGTACATATCCCTGTCATCATGAACTCTCCCGCAAGATGCAGGAGGTCATCAAATATTCCAATATACAGGTTATCTTTAGAGGAAACAGCCGTTTCCTTATAGTTCTCTAATTGCTCATTGATTAAATCAATATCCTCAACGAATAATTTGAATATTTTATCTAAAATCTTCTGGGATAGCTGGGCCCTTCTTATTGCGAGGATATCCTTAGATGAGGCAAGATATTGATTACGCGCCTCATAAAGGGCATCTTTTATTGCTTTCTGATTTATCGTATCTTTAAGGATATTAATCCTACCTGCTATTTTATTTATTAATCTATCCAGCCCCTTATCTACCCACTGAGTGAATACTTCTTTGCTGCTTAACTCATTGTAGGATATATGAATAAACCAGCTTCTCAGGAAATAACCAACAAGCTCGCTATATTTACCATTTTGGATGATACCATCTAATTCCTTATCCGCGGCAAAGAGCTTCTTTCTGTCAGAGATATTAACGAATTTAGCTCCCAATCCGCTAAGCCTATCATCCAGTAAAGCAAGGCCTAATTCAGACTCATCTACTACCCGCCTTATCTTCCGCCTTATCTCGCCTTTGTAGTCTAATTTTAAAGTATCGGCAATAAGCGTATGCCAGCGGGACAACCATGCTCTCTGCTCCTGAGGATTCTGAGGGATATTCTGATAATAAGCCATATCTTCATCCGGAATAATAAAGCTTAAGATCAATGCCTTTATCTCTTGAGGTAATAAAGCCTTAAAATCCAATAAGTCCCTTATGGATAATTCAGTGCCGGAAGTGTATCGAGATAAATTATCAAAGAGCTCCTGCAGCCTTTGTCTGTCGGCTGCTTTTTCCGGCTCATATACAGTCTCTGCTGTTGTAGCTTTTAGGCTAAACAGTGTCCGTAATAAAGAAGGTATCTCCTCCTGCCAGCCTTGAGGCGTCTTATCCTTCAGGGCGGATTTTACATTATTATAGGCGGACTCATAATCCCTGCCGGAAAAATTAGCCGTCTCTGTATACCTTGCCATAAGAGCAATCTCATCAAGAGTGGTAAGATTATATTTATCTTTAAACTCCCTGCTTAATCCAAAGAAATCTCCCCAGGCAATGCCTCCCAGTTCCTTCTTAATACCTTCGGCCAAAACATCTAAAGAAAGCTCGTCATCCTTATGCTCCCTGAAATAACTAAATAATTTCAAAGTAATTACCTTAAACCCCCTCGCGTAATATGCCCGGATATCATTTGAAAAGTCATTCCAGTCTTTTTCCCGCCACTTCTCTAATCTTCCTTCTTCCTTATAAGCTCTTAACACCTCTAAAATACCCTCTACCTCGGAAGGAGATTCGCGCCGTCTTTCCCCCGCAATCTTTAAGATTAACTTGTAAAGATAACTAAATCGATCCTTCTTGATTAGAAAAGACGCTACATTACTATACCCCCCTACAACAGATTCTTTTTCTCCTAACATGCGTATTATACGGGTCAGAGGATTATTAAGAGGAAGCACCTTTATTAATTCCTGAACATCACCTATCTTTAACCCTATAGACGAAAGGCTATTTAAAACCAGGGAAAGGTTGTCATGAACTATAGCCAGGAGAGATTCAATCTCTTTGTATCCGGATAACAGGACGTTAAGATCATCACCCGGCTTTAAAGATTTAATATAATTATCTATACTGCCTGATATCTGCCCGCGGAAAGCCTCCTGCTCTGCCTGAGGATGGGCGTCTATCTCTTTTTGTATCTGCTTGATAAACCTCTTTACCGCGTTTAACCATTGTATTTTTTGATTGTAGAACTCAGGGTATTTTTCAAAGATATACGGCAGAGAAGTAACCTTGTTTTGAATGATAATACCTTTCCAGTCCTCCTCTGACAAAACACCCTTATTTTTAGAAACAATTAAATCAATGGTCTTTAAGACTAAAGATTGAACTTTATCGTCATTCATCCGGCTGATTAAAACCGGTAGAGCTTTTACATGCCCAAAGATTCCCAGCGATTCAATAGCAACTGTCCAAACATCGCTATTTTTATCTTTTACATCAGCAATATATTTGGTTATTTTTAATTCTTTAGTCAATGCGCCTATTTTGCCTAAGGCTCGGGCGGCGGAGCGGCGGACATAGCTTTCCTCATCTTCCAAAGCTTTAATCAAAGGCTCAACCGCGCAGCTGTCGCCTATTTCCCTTAAGGCTTGGGCGGCGGAGTTACGGACATAGCTATCACTATCTTTCAAAACTTTGATTAAAGGATCAACCGCGCGAATGTCGCCTATTTCCCTTAAGGCTTGGACGGCGGAGCAGCGGACATCGCTATAGTCATCTTTATCTTCCAAAACTTTGATTAAAGGCTCAACTGCGCGAATGTCGCCTATTTCGCCTAAGGCTCGGGCGGCGGAGCGGCGGACATGGCTATGGTCATCTTTATCTTCCAAAACTTTGATTAAAGGCTCAACTGCGCGAATGTCGCCTATTTCCCTTAAGGCTTGGGCGGCGGAGCGGCGGACATCGCTATTACTATCTTTCAAATCAGCAATATATTTGGTTATTTTTAATTCTTTAGTCAACGCGCCTAATTTTTCCAGGGCATCAAAGGCGGAGTTGCGGACATAAAAGAATTCATCTTCCAAAACTTTGATTAAAGGCTCAACCGCGCGACTGTCGCCTATTTTGCCTAAGGCTTGGGTGACGAAGTAGTGAACATATCCATCTACATCTTCATCTTCCAAAGCTTCAATCAAAGGCTCTACCGCGCGGCTGTCGCCTATTTTGCCTAAGGCTTGGATGGCGGAGTCGCGGACAAACCTATATTCATCTTTCAAAGCTTCAATCAAAGGCTCTACCGCGCGACTGTCGCCTATTTTGCCTAAGGCTTGGATGGCGGAGTCGCGGACATTGCTATTGCTATCTTTCAAAGCTTTAATTAAAGGCTCTACTGCTGGTTCACCTATTTCAACTAAGGCTTGGGTGACGGAATTGCGGACATTGTTATCGTTATCTTTCAAAGCTTCAATCAAAGGCTCTACTGCTGGCTCACCTATTTCAGCTAAGGCTTGAACGGCGGAATTGCGAGTACCCTCATATCCACTTTTCAAATCAGCAATATATTTGGTTACTTTACTAATAGGAGACAATGCCATTTTCTCTACCGGACTTCCGGCAATATTAAAACCATTATCATGCATCATAAATAATCCAATAATCCAATCTTCTTTTACC
>CAJVXN010000058.1 GCA_913009335.1 uncultured bacterium | reverse complement strand
TGTCACGATGCTCGTACCGTTTCACTCTGACTTTCTCATGTTTTCTTTTTTCTCCTTTTATTTTTTTTGTTCTATTTTTTGTTCTTTTTTTTTTTTTAATGATACGGCGACCACCGAGATCTACACTCTTTCCCTACACGACGCTCTTCCGATCTCTTGCAACGTTTTTTCACCTATAAATATTTCCCGCTGATGTTCATCAAAACTAGTTTCTCCATACCAATTAACATGTTTTATCCTAGCAAATTCGATTGCCTGATTCTCTGTAAAATGATTGACTAAATTATTGAGGTTGGCAACTACAGGCTTTAGAACTTCATCACTTTTAATTGTGCCAAGTAGAAATCTCCACTTTCTAAATAATCCCTTTTCTATATCATAACCAGTCTTTCGTTCCAATTCATTCTTTTCTCTCTCTAATTCTTCTTCAGCTTCTCTTTCATATTTTATTATTTGTGCTCTTTTTATCATTGCTTTTACTACGCTTATTATTATCATAATGAAAACCATCATGAAGACCGCCGCAAGGCTAATAACCTCACCCATAGGAACCACATGACCACCGGATCTCAAATCTCTTAAATCCCAATCACATCCGAAAAGAGAAAAAAGCAAGAGAGAAACAACTAGCATAAATCGAAGAACTGGAGATTTAAAAATATTCATAAGAGGTGAACTTACTGGCGAGCTAGAAAATTTAACATCTATTTCCGCATCTTCTACAGAGATAACGACCTCATTATCTTCTGCGTCTTTTAGCTTCAGATGCTTATCTGCGATAGCCTTAAGAACCGCCTCCCTTGCTATCCCTTCTTTAGCAGCGGAAACTGCAAAATTTTCTAATACAATATCGAACCGATTATCTTGTATGGTCACACTTATTTTAAGCTCTGGGATAAATTTATTAAGTCTTCTTTCCATTATCTGTAAAGGATGAAACCTAAAGGCATATTTAAAATTATCCCATAATCTTCCGTGGCCAAAGTAAGGCATAAACAATAGCACAAACGGAATACTTAAATAGAATATAGAGAATGTAAAGAGCAGGAATATGGCTGATTGTGTGTGTGTAGCAAGCGCTAATACAGTCAAGAACGATAATAAGCCAGAGGCTACAATAAAATTATTATTCCTGAAACTTCCAATAACATATATAGCCAGTGTTACAAATAATCCTGCCCACCATCCTGCCAGCGCTAAACTTGTCCCGACACCTCCCCAGAACCAAATACCGGCAAGAACAAAAGCAATCATAGGTATGGCTAAGACCATTTGAATTCTCAACGCGGAATGTAAAGTAACCTTTTTAAAATGAGGGATTAGCAATAATAAAGGAACAATCAATAACAGAGCTACGATTCCTATTACAGGAACAGCTTTATTCATAATGAAAAATACGCCAAATATAATCGTAGAAAATAAAATTATTTTTCTCAACGATAGCCTTAACAATAATAAAGGTGCAATTAACGCTAAAGCGGTAATTCCTATTGCAGCTATAGTCAAATTATTAATCCATAATAAACCAAATAAAACTACAACAGCGCCAATCATTACAAATAAAGGTTTGCGTGAAGAATTAGCAATACTCTTTTCATAAAGACCTTCTACTGCCTTTTTATATGAAGCATCTTTGGATAATCTCAAGAGTGATTCTTTCTCCTTCTTACTCATAGCCCCCTTAAAGACAAACTCCATATTTTTCGCATCATATTTTATCTTACCTTCGATAGCATCCGATAATATTACCCCTGAAGGCAACTCTTTAAGATCTTCTGCGCTTTCTGTTGTTCCCCATATATAGTTATTCTCACCTCTAAATACCGGAAATTCTAAATCTAGGCCTCTTAAAGACGGAGCAAATCCGCTCGCCCCCTCTATTCCCTTCATTAGTCTCTGTGCATAAACAACAATCTCAGCTACAAAAAGAACGAAAAGTTTAGGGAACATCATGATAAATTTCCATGTCCCCTTAATTAAACCGTACTTTTCTATTAAATATAAGCCGCCTATAGAATTAATCGCTTGAGAAGTAGCGATACCGAATAAACCAAATAGTAAGGCAAAGGCATATCCTACAAAAGGACTAAGTCCTATGAAGATAAAGCTAAATAAATATAAATAACTTAAAGCCACAACCAAAGGTTTCTTAGTATAGAATGATAGCCCGAAAACAAGCATCATCTTTTGGCCCATATGAAGATCATTACTTCTTAAGGTTCTATACATCTGCCTTCCAAGTATTAACTCACCTGAACCTTCAGACCACCTGCCCAGCGGAACATGAGAGGCAAGATATCCTCTTTCTCTACCTTTTCCAAAAAGCATATATTCACGATGAGAGGTAGTAAGACCTAACTGCCAAATCCTCATTGCTAATAATAAATCTTCTGAAGCATAGAAACTTAAGAATCCGCCTGCTGCCTTCATCGCATCCGCCCGGATAAATGCGCTATGTCCGTAAAAACCGCAGGCGCCAAACATATCCAATATTCTCTGCATGGGCTGAGTCCAAGCTTCCTCTGCAAAAGCAAGGCCCTCGGAAATCCAGGAATAATCCTTTGTGTTTATGTATTCACCAAATAAAACTAATGCTACATCAGGATTATCTTTAAATTCTGCTAATGCCGAAGGAATCTTTATCGCCTCTTCAAATCTTACGGATACATTGGAATCAAAAGGAAGCCAGATATCTCCTCTGGCATACTCACAAGCAGCATTTTGCCCCACTGTTTTACCAACAATTATAAATAATCCTTCTGGGTAGATAAAATCAGTATGCGGAGATATCTTATTGAAAAACTTAGCTTTTTCTTTTTTCGACATTGCGCCTCTAACATCTTCTTTTGCCTTTTTCTTAGCTTCCCTTTCTTTTTTGCCATCAGATATATGGCCATTAAATTTATCACTGTATAACTCAATGAATTCAGGATCTTTAGCCTGTTCAACAAACCATCTCTTTATTTCACCATAGCGTTCTTCTCCACTCCACTCAGGCTTAATTACATAAAGACCATCACCAAACGTAGCCTCGGCAAACGGAAACTTTGCCATCCAATTAATTAAAGCAGCTCTCTGTTCTGATGCTTTTTCATGATAAGCATCCCGGATTAATAAAATCTGCAGTTTTTCCTTTATTTTCTTCTCTATCTCAACTTCATTTAAATCAGGGAATGCCGCTTCCGCCCAGAACTTATAAACCTCGTATATCTCATTTAATTCAGCTATTGCCTTATCTGAACGGATAAAATGTAAGCCTACCCATTCAACTATTCTATCTTTTAATTCTTCACTTATCTCGGTCTCATCAAGCGCTAGCGACATATTTTTCTTTATTTTCTTAGTATGTAGTTTCAAATAAGCCCTATCTTTATCTGATTGCGCATTTACAAAATTATCCCAATCATGACGATATGTTGTTATAAACCAATTTACAGGCACTATACCATCTACAATAGTATTTAAAGTTTTAAAAGATGTTATTACTTGATCTGATGAGGCACTCGGGAACACAGTTAATGAAATAAGATTATCCCACTCTAATCCTTGAGGTGCTCTTATTAACCAACCACTGATAAAACGCTGAATTCTTTCTTGAAGCTCATCATCTTTAGCAGCTTCTTTAATAAGGGCTTTCTTCTCTCTCCTGCCAGCATTTTCTGATTTTAGTATATTCTTTAAAATCGCTCCATTCTCCGGTGAGATCTTTTTACCCTTAATCAACTTGTCCACAAAAGTATCAGAAAGCTTATTCCAGATATTGTTTGATCTATTCGTTAGCTTATCCGGCAAAGATGCCTTAAATCCTTTCTTGGCATCCGAGATTTTCCCCAATGCCTCACGTAAACCTTTTATCTTTCCTATTCTATCCTTTTTACCCTGATAGTAACCAAATATAGTTAATATTGGGTAGGCTCCGGCCCAGATGCTCAAGATTACAAAACTGTGAATAATGAATATCAAAATCAAAGATATGCCAAATAATATAGGATCGTATGTTAACCATAGGCCTTTTATAAAAGGATAAGAGAAATAAAGCGCCAGATAATTCCAGCTAGTATAGGCAAAGGTAAAAAAAGTAAACAGACTATAGAAATTACTAATTTCATCTTTTGCCTTTTTATTTATTCCTCCTATATGTTTCTTGTAATTATAATTTCCTTTCCAGACCATTAAGAGCCCCACACCTAAAGCAATCCCTAATGATATGCCCCAACCTAATAAGAAAGATATAGATGATATAAATGTCGTATAAGACGTAATAGCAATTACAGATACTATTGAAGGCAGTAGAGGCTTTATCGCAGGAAAGATATTTCTCATGTATATCGTAAATCCTGTATCATCCGGATATGTCTTAAGCGATAATCCTTTATTTTTTAGATAGCTAAACTTATCCTGTTTTAAGCCTCCTTCTAAACTATCCCAATGATCAATAAACTGATTCTTATCATATATACCGTTAAATCTATCATCGATATCCTCAAAAGTAACATAGTATTTCTTGGAAGGATTACGTAACTGATTCCTCATCTTTATTTGCTTAGCCTTCTTTTCTTTCTCAGTATCATCTTCTTTTTCCGCTAATCCTTTAAGGAAATTATTTGCATTAAATAAGCCACCCTTAGCTGCATCTCCTCCTATTCCAGCTTTTATCGGATAACTCTTATTAAGAAACTCTCTTGTTGCTTCTATATCTGATTTGATTTCTGCTGCTATTCTGGCTTTTCTACCTTCTCTGTACATACGTACGGCCTTATCCAAATGGTACCAAACTACGGAAGGAGTAGAATATCTAAACTCTTTAGATAAACCGTAAACCAATTCCATTATCACAAGAAAATCTACAAGCGGCACGCCTCTTAACGCATCTTCTAATTTCTGCTTTCTAACATCACGCAGCCATCTCCTGAAATCCTTTATTATTACCTGATGCGTAATAAGCCCTTCAATATTTTTCAAGGTGAATGTTTCAGGTAGCATTGAGTTAAGTTTTAAAACACCGTCTTCTACTATAGTTAAGATATCCTTGAAACGTAATGACTGGCTGCCCATTCTCTCATGAATTAAACCTATATTTTCCCTTGTTATATCTGCGCGCTTCCCTTCTTCAACCGGAGAAGAAGTAGTGCCGCCCTGGCCGCTATTTCCGCTGTTATTATTACGTCTTTTATCCTCTACCCTTCCGCGCCATTCCGCAACCATGCCTAATATCTTAAATAATATTAAAGCTATAACTGTTAATATAGCTCCGGCAGACACCAAGAACGCTAATGAGGCATACGAGCCGTTAAATATTGTAGATAAGATTGAGACTTTCTTTATTATTTTGTCTTCGACTTCTCTATAGAAATCCTCGATAACCATCTTAACCTTCATCGGCTTATTAGGCTCGCCGGAGATATCAAAGTAATACTCGGCTGTTTCCCATTTCTTGCCGATAAAAGGCTCAAGCTCTTTGACAATATGAGTCTGCCCTTTATCTTCATCATAATTTATATTTGTCCATACCTTGGTTCGCTTGCCGGTATCACGCCTTCCTTCTATAGGACGCTCAAGATGATCATGCAAAACTTTTTCTAAACCAACAGAGATAGGATAAATATTTACTACTCTATGGACCACATAATCATAAACCATAATCACAATCTGACCACCGCTGGAGCGGATAGCCTCTCTGGAACTATCCCGGCCTCTTCTCTTATCCTCTATAGCGTAGACAATGTACCTATTGTCTTCAAACCTGGAAAGTTCATTCCTGGCCTTCCAATCGCTTCCAACATATAAAAACTCATCCATTCCCTTATCTAAATCAAAATCATAAGTATATGAACTCGTATTAAACGGAATATAAGGATATTTAGCATAATCTATAAATGTTGCCCATCTATGATCGTTTCCTTTGGCGAAACCAGTATGCCTATCGATCTTATAATAACCATCCTCTATCATAATAGGATTACCGTATTTATTTTTAACTTCATCATAAACTGTCAGACTAAAGAAATAAGGCAGGCGCTTGCAGATCGGAAGAGCGTCGTGTAGGGAAAGAGTGTAGATCTCGGTGGTCGCCGTATCATTAAAAAAAAAAAAAAAACAAAAA
>CAJVXN010000057.1 GCA_913009335.1 uncultured bacterium | reverse complement strand
GTCTGAAAACTCTTTTGCCACATCTGAAAAATCCTGCCATGCTTTCAATCTAAACATTGCCTCCTCTACTTTCTTACGAGCAGCATCTTGCGCTACTTTAGAGCACGTTGAACAAATGTCAATTTTTATCTGTAAAATTCTTATTTTTTCGGGCTCTATATACTCGTCTTTATTGCTTTCATAGTAATTACGCAGTTCTGCCTCGGTTGGCTCATCTGCCCTTAAAAGGTCATAATTTATGGAAATTACCGCATTCTCTTTTAACTTCTCAATATACCGAGGAATAAATTCCTTCCCCTTTTTAGCCGTTAATATACTTTTTATCTCCACCTCTACTTCACTAAGCGAGCGGCCTTTATACTCTTCTCTATGCTCCTCAAAATATCGTTGTATTTCTATTTTATCAGGGGCGAATTCATCCTCGTGCATCTTTGCTGCAAGATTCGTAAGATTAATCTCCTCAACCAGGTGTTTTAAACCGTGCTTAACCTCACCTCGATTTGCGATACCTTTTTCTTTAGCCCAATTTTTTGTTATTTCTTCTAAAACAAGCTCTTTAATCATTACATGGTATGCCTGTATACTATGAAGGGGGTGGCTTTCGCAAGATTCCAATTTATCGCACTGGCTATGGTCAAACCCGTGTTTTTCACAAATCGCATGTTCCCTTTCTTTAGCACCCCGCCTGCTAATATAACTCTTTAGCTCTTCTTTGCTTAAACTCTTTGCGCTATAAGTAGCCACTATATCTTCACCTGGGGCATCAGCTTGTTTTTTCCCACACCCGGAAGCTAGCAATAAAAAGAGTAACAAAATCCCAACAATAGGCTTCCATCCAAAGTCACTTTTACACATCTTTTAACCTGCTCGCTGTTAGAAAAAATGCATCTACTCTTTCCTGGTTACTATACAAACACACTTTTATGTTTATTATAAATATATCATACGAAGATTAAGAGAAGCTTAAGGAAAGATTAAATTTTATTAATGTTTGAGAAATCTTGGCGGGAAAATTTATGGGCTATTCTTGATAATTTAAGCAGATTTCTCTCTGGGGAGCAATACTGTAAAGGTGCTTCCGCTTCCTATCCGACTTTCTACTTTTATCTCTCCATGATGAGCCTCAACAATACTCTGACAGATACTTAAACCCAGACCAATGCTGCCGAGCGCGCGGGCCCTGGATTTATCGACCTTATAGAAACGGTCGAAAATCTTAGTAAGCTCATCTTGAGGAATGCCTATTCCAGTATCCTTAATGAATACGATAGCAAAAGAAGCGCTACTTTCAATCTTAATTTCTACCTGCCCGCCAGAGAAGGTATACTTTATGGCATTATCTATTAGATTTGAGAAAAGCCGCTCAAGATTTACCTTATCGCCTGTTATGCAAACAGCACTACCTTTTATTCTTAAATCTATGCCTTTACTCTCAGCCACTACCCTGAAGAATTCATAAACCTGTTTTATTAACTTATCAAGTTCAATCCCTTGAAACCCTAACCCTTCCTGGCCGCTATCAGCGCGGGACAAAATCAACAAACTGTTAACCATCTTACTCATCCGCTCAAATTCTTCAATGATACTAGCTAAAACCTCTCTGTATTCCTCTATGCTTCTCTCCCTCTCTAAGATAACCTCAGCCTCTCCCCTAATGCTTGTAATAGGAAGACGCAGTTCATGCGAAGCATCGGCGGTAAATTGGACTATTTTCTGGTAGGACTTCTGAAGCCTGGAAAAGACATCATTAAAGGCTCCTGCTAACTCATCTAACTCATCCCCTGTATTTCTAAGAGGCAATCTCTTATTAAGATTTGAAACGTTAATATCTTTTGCGCTAGCGGCAATCTTTACTAAGGGAGCCAAGCTCCTTCGCGCCAGCAGAAGCCCTCCGACCATAGCAATTACAAATACTAGCGGCAAAACAAACAGCCCATTGCGCCAGTAATTACTCAGGACTCTTTCCATCTGTCCGAGATCAATCCCTATCTGAATAAAATAGACTATTTTTTGGTTTTCATAAATGGCTTTAGCTATCAAGCGAGTACCGCCGGCTAAATAAGTTGGAATGGAAAAATCTGTATTTTCTTCTCCTATATCATTAGAATATCTCTCATTTTGTCCAAACTTCTCCAGAGGAAACGTATCCACGGGAAAATCTTTAGACATGGCCAAAATCTTACCCTCTCGATCATAGAGCGCATAGTGCATCTTGTAAGCAGCTTGAGTCAGCAGCGTACGCTGGTTGAGCTCATTCACAATAGCATCCAAATCTGCAGCGTGGTCAGCAATGAAGTGAGAAAGGATGTCCGCTTCACCCTGTAAAAACACTTCGGTTTCCCTGTGCAAATTCCGACTCAGCTTAGCATAGAAATAAACTGAAACAAGAAAAACACTTATAAGCAAAACAATTGAATAGCCAAAGGCTAAATTAAAACCGATACTTTTAAAAAAGATAAATCTATTTCTTTTCTCTTTTTTCCAAGACATAACCAACTCCCCGGACAGTATGAATCAAACGTGTCGGAAAACCCCTATCTACCTTTTCTCTAAGAGCATTAATGTGCACATCTATCACATTGGTAAAAGTGTCAAAATCATATCCCCAGACATTTTCAGAAATCATCGTCCGTGTTAAAACCCGGCCTCTATTCTGCATCAAATATTGCAATAAGGAATATTCTTTTGGCGTCAACTCTATTTTTTTTCCGGCTCTTACCACAGTACGCGTGAGCAGATTTAAGGAAAGGTCGCCAACTTTAAGCTTATCAACCTTTTTTTCTTTTCCTCGACGTATAAGCACCCTGATACGCGCCAACAACTCAGCAAAAGCAAATGGCTTTACTAAGTAATCGTCACCACCTAACTCTAATCCTTTAACTCTATCATCTACTGCATCTTTAGCAGTAAGAAAAATCACCGGTGTCTTAATACTCTTGCTGCGTATAGCTCTTAAGAATTCATATCCATCCATCTTAGGAAGCAAAATGTCCAATACAATACAGCCGTATTCTTCGCCAGCTGCCATAAAAAATCCGTCTTCCCCATCATAAGCAACATCTACAGTAAAAGCATGTTCTCTTAATCCCTTCTCAATAAAATGTGCTACTTTTTTCTCATCCTCTACAACCAATATTCTCATCAATTATATCCTCTCTCTGCTGATTTTAAGATAGCCATATACCAGAACCGTCTACTCGAAATCAATAAAACACTGCTCCAAATTGACTCCGCGAATAATTGCTTCGATACTTACATTATAAATAATTTCGTAATGGTTCCGGGTTGCGAAGTATATATTCTGCCTATTTTATTACTCCGGATATACCCACGCATAAAAACCATAAACCGGAAAGAAAAAGCATCATTAAACCTGCCTAACATAAAAAACAATACGGTGTTTAAATTATCGCGTAGGCGCTCTGCTTTCCTTCAGCTAAAAGATACGGCATAAAGAAAACTAAACAGGTGCCCATGCAATAGGCCCCGGTGGATAACCCCAGCAATAAACCCTCAAAAACTATCCGACTCATTTATTGACATTTGCATAACAGACTACTTCACATTATACCGTCTTTACTTTGGTTAATCTAAGGGAGTTTAAGATAACCGCGAGACTCAAACCCATATCGCCAATTGCCACGGCAACCCATAAATTTATCATCCCCAAAAGCGCTAAAATAGCAAAGCTGGTCTTAATCACTATAGAAACAGAAACATTTTGTTTTATAACTCGCGAAGTCTCTTTCGCCAAATGAATAAGATAGGATATCTTGGATAGATCATCATGCATAAGGGCGATATCCGCTGTTTCTAAAGCTGCGTCACTTCCAATCGCGCCCATCGCAATACCAACTGATGCCTTGGCAAGAGAAGGCGCGTCGTTAACCCCATCGCCCACCATTGCCATCGAGCCGAATTCAAAAGTCAGCTTGTCTACGATTTTAAGCTTGTCTTCGGGAAGAAGCTGGGCATGATATTCATCTATGCCGATACTTTGAGCAATCGCTGCGGCTGTATGCCGGTTATCCCCGGTAATCATCTCGGTTCTAATGCCCTTCTTTTTAAGTTCCGCTATCAACTTAAAAGACGCATCCCTTATTTTATCCCGCACCGCGATAACGCCCAAAAGATTTTTCCCCTCAGAAAGGAACACGGTAGTTTTACCTTCTGACTCAAAGCGATTTATCTTTTCTTCCGGCAATTGGATATCTAAATCATTATAAAGATTCCTTGCGCCGACATAATAGATTTTACCGTTAATCCGCGCTCTTATGCCCTTTCCCGGCATACTCTTAAAGTCTTTTACTTCCTGTGCTTTTATTTTTTTACTCTCTGCGCTGTTAACGATAGCCCTGGCAATAGGATGTTCGGAATGGAATTCAATAGAAGAAGCCAAAGATAAAATCTCTTCATCCGAAACCCGGTCAAGACTCACAATATCCGATACTTCTAATTTTCCTTCGGTAAGGGTGCCTGTCTTATCGAAAGCAAAAGCCTTGACTTTATTCAACTCTTCCAGGTAGCTTGAGCCTTTTATCAATACTCCCCTGCGTGTGGCGCTGGTTATGGCAGATACCATCGATACGGGAGTAGATATGGCCAAAGCGCAAGGACAGGAAACAACCAAAAGCACAAGTGCCCGGTATATCCATATGCCGGCAGGCAAGCCCAGAAATAATGTAGGGATAATCGCGACCCCCAAAGCCAATGCTATAACAACCGGCGTGTATATTCGCGCAAATCTCTCGATAAAAGCCTCTGTCTTGGATTTTTTCTTTTCCGCCTCTTCTACCATTTTGGCAATTTTAGAGAGCATACCTTCTTCGGATCTCTTCATTACCTTTATCTCCAAATATCCATCCTGGTTTACTGTGCCGGCATACACCTCTTCGCCCTTTGTTTTATCAACAGGTATTGATTCGCCGGTGATAGGCGCCTGGTTTATACTTGAGCAGCCTTTAATGATTTCGCCATCAAGCGGTATTTTCTCGCCCGGCCTCACAACTACCACATCACCAATACCCACTTCATGCACCTGAAGTTCGATTTCTTTGCCGTCTTTTTTGACTTTTGCTGTCTCCGGAGCCAATTTAAGCAGCCTTTCGATTGAGCGCCTTGCCCGCTGCGCCGCATAATCCTCTAAGCCTTCGGCGATAAAAAAAAGAAACATAACCGCCGCCCCCTCCTCGCCATGCCCGATCAAAAACGCGCCCAAGGCAGCTATACTCATCAGGAAATTCATATCAAGACGCCTCTTCGTAAATAAAGATTTAATTGCCCGTCTTATTATATTTTTTCCGCAAATCGCGACAACCAGTAAGAAAAAAACCTGCGCTAATAAATATTGCGAAATCAAAAATTCACAAATTAATCCCAAAGCTAAAAGTACGGCTGATGTAACCGCGAGGATTACCTGTTTCCTCTTCCATGAAGGATCTTTTTTCTCAAAGAAATCAACCGCGCACATCTGACAGCTTCGTTCATTACAACTATTATCGTTTTTGTGTTCCATTACTCCCCCCTCCGGATTTTTATTATTAATTATTCTCTTACATGCCTTAACCCTTGATTGAATAAAGTCGAAATATGCTTATCATCCAAGGAATAAAACACCATTTTACCTTGTTTCCTGTATTTGACTAATCTGGTATTCCTTAATATCCTCAATTGGTGCGATACTGCTGAAATGCTAACATTAAGCAGATGGGAGATATCGCATACGCAAAGTTCTTTCTTTGATAAGACAAAGATTATCCTGATACGGGTAGAGTCAGATAATATACCAAAGACTTCACAGAGTTCGTTTATTTCATCATCTTTCAGCATTTGCTTTTTTACATCTTTAATTTTATCCTTGTCTATATATTTAACTTCACAGATATCTTGCTGGTTCTTCTTTCGCATATGGTTACCTCCTTTTAACAATTGAATACTTGTGCAAATATAGTATATTATAGGAATCTTCCTGTCAAGCAACTTTAAAATTTAAAGTCTCTTAATTGTAATTATATTTTTCAAAAAGATGGGGCGTTTTGAGTGAATATTTTGGACACTGCACAAATAATATTAACGCGTATTATTTAAATCTCAGGAGAATAAAGAA
>CAJVXN010000056.1 GCA_913009335.1 uncultured bacterium | reverse complement strand
CCTTAAAAACAAAAAATATAAAAATTTTCGGCGCCATTTAAATATATATTTATAGATTTTTGCGAGGGCGAAGGACGTAAGTATTTGGCGCATTTTGGGCGGGGCAAAATGCGCCAAATACGAAAGCCGAATTGTTATACTGCATTAGCACCAAATCCGCCGCCAAGGCGGACGCAGAGTGAGGCTCATCCCAAGATGAGCCGAACAGGGCACGGGAGATATGGAAGTCCCGCCAACGGGACGGGGCATTAGATTATCATTGTTTCTTTATGATAAGTTCTGATTTCGTAGCAAACACGCCGCCAGTCGATACGGCCCTTTGATTACGTAGCAAACGCGTCGCTACTACATTTAGCCTTCCTAACGTATTATAATTTCAATAGTTAGAACAAGCAGTAAAGAGTAATTCATTCTGGTGTTCATCATAAAAAAATAATAGTTGTATACAACACCATCCAATAATGTTATTCTAGGTTACCATGACACAGACATCACGCCATACAAATATTTCTTTTGACGGCCTTGGGATTGCCCCGAGAATACTGGATATGCTGGATCGAATGAAGTTTACGGTTCCTACACCGATTCAATATAAAGCTATACCCATTGCCATAGAAGATAAAGATATTATAGGAGTTGCGCAGACCGGCACCGGCAAGACACTCGCCTTTGCCATCCCTATTATTCAGCGCCTTTCCCGGGGGAAGGGATGCGCGCTGATTCTTGTACCTACCAGGGAACTGGCTATTCAAGTTAATGAGATGTTTCAAAGTATTGCCTCGTCGTTTGGTATAAAGACAGCTGTTATTATAGGCGGTGCATCTATAAATTTGCAGATAAAAGCACTAAGAAAAAAACCGCGTGTTCTGGTTGCTACTCCCGGACGTCTTATCGACCACATGAGGCGACGCACAGTTCGTTTGACCGATATAAATGTTCTGGTTTTGGATGAGGCGGATCGTATGCTTGATATGGGATTTTTGCCGGATATCGAAAGAATTATTAGATCTGTTTCACGAGACAGACAGACTATGCTTTTTTCCGCAACCATACCAGGAGAAATAGTGAAAATGGCAGTCAAACATATGAAGTTTCCTATAAATGTTGAAGTTGCTCCTTCGGGAACTACTGCGGAGCGTATTATACAGGAAGTCTTTATTATTAATAAAAGTTCAAAGCGCCAGCTTTTAATGAAGCTGCTTGACCGCTATCACGGTCCAATACTTATTTTTTCCCGGACAAAAACAGGCGCTAAAAATATTACACGCGGTTTACAGCGAATGAACCTTAGAGCTGCTGAAATTCACTCAAACCGTTCACCCACCCAGAGGAAAGAGGCCATGAATGGTTTTAAAACAGGAAAATATAAGATACTTGTTGCCACTGATATTGCCTCCAGGGGTATTGATGTTACAGGTATAGAGCTTGTTATAAACTATGATCTCCCCGATGACACTGAGAATTATGTGCACCGTATCGGCCGCACGGGCCGCGCCGGGCACGAAGGCCGCGCTATATCTTTTGCGACACCTGATCAGGGTAGGGATGTTAAAAGCATTGAAAAACTTATTAAGACTGCTTTATTAATAGTAGAGCATCCTGATTTTCCAAAAGAAAAATTTATTGAAGGTTCAAAATGTCGTCAGAATCTAAAGATGCGCCAAGGAAGACGAGGAAGGCGCAGTAGGCCGCCCTCCGGGCACAGGCGCCGTAAACATCACCGCAGCAAATAGTATCCACAGAAGGCATGCCACTCGCTTTGTTACTTAATGAATTATTGTATGGGTTGGATAAACATAACAAAAGCATGGTTAACGTTTAATTTAGTGCCTGTGTCTAAATGGTGTAATGAATTTATTTTACAGGATATGTAAATAATGATAAAATGTCTTAATAATAAATAGTAAAAGAAGATATTATATTTTATGGGGAGAGTTTTAATTTATTTTGATTCATCATCTAAGCCTTAAATAACTCAAGGAAAGGGAAGAGTATGAGAAAAGTTATAGTAGTAATATTGTTTGTATTTTTTGGTTTAGTTATTTTTCATGGGTTGAGTCAGGGCATGGGGAAAGTTCATGCTAATCAAAGGCAGTTTATCGTAACAAAAAAAATTAGCCTATCTAATCTTAAAAAAGGTAAAGATGTCCGTGTATGGATATCTTATCCTGTAAGTGACGAGTGGCAGAGCGTTGATGAATTTAAGTTGATATCTATGTTTAAGGCAGAGGTTATCCATGATGAAAAGTACGGTAATAAAATGTTATATTTTCACGTGCCTTCCCATGAAGGTGCTGATTTAGATATAGAAGTAAATTTTAAAATCACGAGAAAAGAATACAGTTTTGACAAAAGGGCATCTTTAGATGAGGGAAATTTGTCATTATTCTTAGAGCCGAATCAGCTTGTGTATGTAAATGAGGAAACTCAAGTCTTAGCCAGAGACATAGCTAAGGGCAAAAATACTGAGATTGAAAAAGTAAGGGCAATTTATGATTATATCATTGATGAATTCACCTATACAAAAACAGACCCCCGGGTATGTAAAACTGGAAACAGCCGCATGGCCTTAAACTTTAAAAAAGGACAATGTAGTGAATATCACTCTGCGTTTATTTCACTGGTTCGTTCTTTGGGAATTCCCGCAAAATTTGAGCTGGGTTTTTCGATATCGCCGGATAAAAAAGAAGGAGAACTGCGCGGCTATCATTGTTGGGCTAAGTTTTACGTGAAGAATAAAGGTTGGTTTCCAGTGGATATATCCGAGGCAGATAAGCACCCTGAAGATAAAGAGTATTTTTTTGGAAATATTAATAAAAACAGGGTACAATTTAGCATGGGAAGAGATATAACGTTGTCTTATGCGCAAGATACAAAAGCAATGCCTCTTTGTTATTTTATCTATCCTTATATTGAGGTTGATGGGCAGGAATTTTTTGATGCGGATGTAACGGTGTCCTTTGAAAAATTATAGAGGAACATGTATAAAAATCAGGATTTAAGTTTTTAATAACAGAGGATTGATTTATGGATGATCGGCGTCGATATGTTCGTATTAGTGAAAACTTAGAAGTGGGCTATAAAGTCTTGCAGGGATTTTCGAAGAGTAGATCCGGTAGCATTGATATTTCAAGGGGGGGAATAAGACTACCTGTTGATCAGGACTTAGCCGTTGGTACTGTTTTGGATTTAGACATACGCTCTATAAGTCCGCCTATTTCCTTGCGGGCTGTTGTCAGAGTGGTATGGGCAAACGCCTGTGGTTCCGGAGTTGAGGTTGGATTAAGATTTATTCATATGGATCCCAAGGATTATAATACGTTTAAGGATATTATTGATAAGCTTGAAAAAGGCGGCTTAGGTGATGTGGGTTGGGTTGATAAGGACGCATAACGTTATTAGTTTATAAACAGCTTGCATAAATAAAAATTTTTAAAGTAGATTTTAGAAAATAGGGGATATTTTTGTGTATAAAGTAGAGATTGCAAATAATGGTGGTTATGAGTTTGTTTCGCGTTCTAATGGTTGTGAGTTTAAAATCGGATTAAAAGGCGATAGCGTTACTCCGCCGGCTGTGCTATTGGCTAGTCTGGGTAGTTGCATAGGGGTTTATATCCGTAAGTATTTTGAAGGGACAGATAATTCTTTAAAGGAGTTTTCTGTGGGCCTTGCGGCAGAATTTACAAAGGAAAAACCCGCTTCTTTTAGCGTAATAAATGTTTCTATTGATTTAAAGGGATCCGGACTTGATCAGCGGCGCAAGCAGGCTCTTTTGGCGTTTGTGCGCAATTGCCCGGTGCATAATACGTTAAAAGCTAATCCGTCTATTGAATTTAAAATAACTTAAGTATTTTGGTGTAATTTTATTGCTTTTTGGGTTGATTTTTGGTATAACTAAATATACTTTATACTTCGTTTTTGATGGTTAGAAGTAGTGGGAACGTAGTTTTAATCAAGCTGTTTATATAGTTTTTTATTGTGGCACTAAAGGAGATGTTATGGAAAAAGAAATGATTGCTTTAGAACACGAGATATTGAATACACTTACTGGTAAAATTAGCCTTATGCAAGATCCCGAAGAAAGAAAAGAGGTTATGTTTAAGGTGTTTTTAGATGTTTATAATAGCCCTAAAGGAAAATCATTATTGAAAAAAGTTAAAGGTATGGAGATGGAGACTTTTTTTAATGACTTTTTGTCTTATGGGATAGTCGAGGATTTACTAAATGACTCTGAGGTTGAGGATATAATAATTAATTCTTTGGGCCCGATTTTTGTTCATAAATCAAAAATAGGATTAGTAAAGACGGATAAAAAATTTAACACTTCTGATGAAATAAATTTATTCATCAGGAAACTTATTGTTTTTTCCGGCCGGCGCGATATAAGAAAAATAAATAATGTAGAATTGTATAATGTAAGAGGGAGAGTAAATATTGTATCTTCGCCTTTTGGTCCTCAAATTACTATAACACGCGCAAAAGAAAAACCTCTAAGCGTAATAGATTTAATTCGCACAAAGACATTATCACATGAAATAGCGGCTCAGCTTTGGTTGTATGTAGAAGGCCTGGGGATAAAACCGGCGAATATTCTTATATCCGGCGGTCCCGGCACCGGAAAGACTACTCTGATGAATGCCTTGCTTAGTTTTATTCCTAGTGAAGATCGGCTTATCGTTATTGAGGATACATTGGAATTAAATACCGATTTAGAGGAAAATTGTTCCCGCCTTGAAAGCGACGAGGAAGTTACAATGGCTGATTTAGTAAAGAATAGTCTTCGTATGAGGCCGGATAGGGTTATTGTCGGTGAGGTGCGCGGTAAAGAAGCCATGGATTTGATGACGGCGATGAATATTGGGAAGTATTGCATGGGTACGCTTCATGCCTCAACTGCCCGTGAAACAATAATGCGTCTGCAGAGTGAGCCTATGAATGTTTCAGAAGTATTGATAAATCTTGTAGATGTTTTTATAATAATGCGTAGATTTAATATAGATGGGAAGGTGGGTAGGGTTGCAGGAGAAGTTGTAGAATCGGCGGGATTGGAGAGTAAGATGGTGTTACTTTCCCCTTTGTGGACATATGATTATGGCCGGAAGCAGTTTGTTAAATCGGCGGTAAGTAGCGTTTATCGTGACAGGCTTGCACAGGTAAGCGGAATTTCTGCGCGTGATATCATAATTGAGATAAAACTTCGAACCGATATAATGAAATTTTTAGATGAGAAGAATATAAGTACTACCAAGGATATAACTTTATTCTGTCGCAAGTTTCATTCCGATCGCGACAAAGCATTAGAAGAAATAGGGTTTCTTCGCGATAATCCATCCCGGGTTTCCGATAGTCCAAGTGGATAAAGCATTTTATAGGATTGTTAGGTTGTGGCTTTGGCTATCGGTTGCCAAACCATTGCTCTTTGGCTTATAAGTTTAATCTGGCGCCCATAGCTTAATTGGATAGAGCATCAGCCTACGAAGCTGGTTGTTGCAGGTTCGAGTCCTGCTGGGCGCATTAAATAATATCAAATTTTATGGCAGGACGAGAACCTAAAGGGAGATTTTTAAGAGGGAAGATAGTTCCCTCTTAAAAGGTATTTGCTTCCTGCTGAAGGAAAAGGAATATTAAGGAAAAACCATCAGGGTTTTTCCTTAAGGAGGAGCATGAGCTCCGACAGGGTCTAGCAGAGCGGAGTCCTGCTGGGCGCATTAAATAATACTATATGTATGAATAAAATTGATGTTTTATATATGCAGGAGGCTATTAAAGAAGCAGAAAAGGCTTTTGATGAAGATGAAGTTCCTGTAGGGGCAGTGATAGTTCATAACCGCAGGATTATTGCTCGGGCACATAATCAAGTTGAGCGTCTCCGTGACCCCACGGCCCATGCCGAGATGATAGCAATAACACAGGCTGCCAGTTTTTTGGGTAGTAAGTGGTTGAATGAGGCTATTGCATATGTTACAATTGAACCATGCTCGATGTGTGCGGGTGCGTTTGTTCTTGCGCGCATAAAAGAGATTGTTTACGGTGCGGATGATCCGAAAACAGGTGCTTGTGGTTCTGTGTTAAATATCGTGAAAAATAATAAACTAAATCATAAAATAAAAATTAAAAGCGGTATTTTGGATAGTGAATGTGGTTCGTATTTAAGCCAGTTCTTTAAAAACAAACGCAAAAATACGTATTTAAATAATTAATATTAAGGAGAGGTGCCGGAGTGGTCGAACGGAGTTGCCTGCTAAGCAATTGACCTGGTAACGGGTCCCTGGGTTCAAATCCCAGCCTCTCCGCCATTCTGCTTCGCCGTGATGCTTGCACTCACGGCTTCGCAGGAATAATAAGGCGGATAATACTATGGTTTTTGTTCGCTTATTTACCCCGGTAACAAAATCCTTTAAAACTTCCTGTAATTTCTTCTTTTTATTGATGAAACCTTCCTTTTTTCTCCGGTATTCTTCAAGGGTAATTGTGCCTTTAAGATAAAGATAGTCTTTTTTTGAAAGTGGACCCATAAATTACCCTCTTTGTTGTTCTTATTTTTGGGTAACATGAATCATGAGTCAACGATTCAATTTTTCTATTGCTTCGGCAGCATTTAATGTTAGTCAATTCTCCCGGAAATATTCCTTTTCAGGCTGTCATTTGAATGCTAAAATAAAAATGGCGGATTGGTAGACAAAAACGAGGGTTTTACAGATCGGAAGAGCGTCGTGTAGGGAAAGAGTGTAGATCTCGGTGGTCGCCGTATCATTAAAAAAAAAATGAAATAAAAGATACCCTTGACCTCAGCTGTTCAATCGGAATACACACTCACTTCGAAGTACTCGTCTCGCTCTCTGCATACAC
>CAJVXN010000055.1 GCA_913009335.1 uncultured bacterium | reverse complement strand
ATCCCTATCATACGAAGAATCACTCAGTCGTACATGTACAGTGCAACAGACTGTTCGTCGTCTACTCACATCAAGCACTGATACGTTGTTTTTTATTTCTTTCTTTTCTCCTTTTTTATTATCATTTTTTTTTTTTTTAATGATACGGCGACCACCGAGATCTACACTCTTTCCCTACACGACGCTCTTCCGATCTTACCTGAATTTTCTCTCGTAATCCAATTCAAGCCCGTAAAGAAAAGAATATTGACAAATGGCCGAACTATATGTTATACTTTCAATGTAGACACAATTGAAACTACTTCACTGTAAGATAAGTTCCCAGCAGTGTAGAAGTTTAGGAGGCGAATAAATGACTATTGCGGCAGTTTTATTAAGGGCGCACCGGGTGGGGATTAGAGATTTAAAAGAACATCTATCCACAAAATTTCTTGATGAAATTCTGGTGATTACTGACAGAGGCGAGCCTGTCAGCGTAAATCTTCCTTATGAAGATTTACTGGATTTGACGGATATTTTAGATGAGCTTTCTGATCCTAAAACTATCGAAGCAGTAATGGCAGGAAAGAAAGTTATATCAGCCGGCGTAAAAGGAATTCCCGTTTCCCGCCTTTTTAGAAAAATTAGGAAAGAAAGGGAATGAGTTATAAAGTAAAATTTCCTTCCAAAAGCAGAGAAGGGGAATTCGCGAAATTACTTTCCAAAATTCCTGCCGATATCCAAGATAAGATATTGGCTGCTGTTGAAGATCTCGCAAAGAATCCCCGGCCTTATGGTAATCCTAAAATTACCCCGCCAATCTCTATAAGCCAATATGCCGTTAATTATCGTATCCGCATTGGCAATTATAGAGTCCTTTACGACATAGATGATTCCAAGAAGACTGTTTGGATAATAACATTAAGGCTTAGGTCCGAAAAAACTTATAAATAGCCGCAGTAATTAGTGATAATTTTTTATGCTCAATTTCACAAATTTATGGTATTTTTTATAAAACTGTTGAGGCTTAGCCTCAACAATAGGCTATTTTTCTGCAAATGATAGTCTATCTATCATTGATTTTTTTGCAAAAAATGCTATATCACCACCTTCTCTGAATTCAAGAATACAGCTTTAAATATAGTCTTTCTATCTTAAGCTATTGCTTAATGAATAACCATGCGCACGTTATAGCAATTCCCGAGAATGAGGACTCACTTGCTAGGACATTTAACACAGCGCACATCAATAATAAAGAGGAAAAATCATCCAAAAAAAATACCGGGTATTAAAACTTACGAAAAAATAAGGTCATCGCTGTTTAAAAAATGATTATTCCACGCGATAAAAGACTTGCCTAAACAACTAATATAGAGTATACTCCATATTAGTCATACTAAAATGGAGGAAGTTCCCAATGAAAACCATAAAACGGCTATTGAACATGAAACTTCCCGCGCGGCAATCCGCGTTCTTGTGGGGAGCCAGAAAAACAGGTAAGACTACTTACCTGAAAAAAAGATTTCCAAAATCAATTGTATATGACTTCCTCAAGACAGATTTATTTCTCGAGATCGCGAAAAGGCCTTCGCTTTTACGCGAACGCCTCCTGGCGGAAGACAAAGCGGCGCTCAAGGAACCGATAATACTTGATGAAGTGCAAAAAATCCCGCAGGTGCTGGATGAAATCCATTGGCTAATAGAAAATAAAAAGCTGCGTTTTATACTTTGCGGCTCAAGCGCGAGAAAACTAAAACGCGGGCACGCCAATCTCTTAGGCGGCAGAGCGTGGCGCTATGAACTGTTCCCGCTTGTAACTCAAGAGCTCGGGCAAATTGACTTGCTGCGCGTTTTAAATCATGGATTAATACCACTTCATTATTTACAAAACGATGAGGATTGCAAAAAATCCTTAACGGCATACGCGCAAGATTATCTCAAAGAAGAGATTTTTGCTGAAGGATTAACGCGTAATATTCCCGCGTTTTCAAGATTTTTTGAGGCTTTCGGATATTCACATGGAGAAATAACAAACTATACCAACATCGCGCGCGAATGCGGCATTGACGCCAAAACAGTTAAAGAATACTATCAAATCCTTGTTGATACATTATTAGCCGCGCGGGTTACACCATTTAAAAAGCAACAATCCCGGCAGGTAATTACCAAAGCCCCAAAATATTACCTGTTTGATGTAGGCGTTGCGGGATATTTAACAAAAAGGCATTTATCAGAACAGAAAGGCATAGAATTTGGACGGGCTTTTGAACATTTTATGCTCATGGAAATAATAGCGCATAGATCATATGCCGGCAAAGACTTCACCATAAACTTTTGGAGAACAAAAACAGGCCTTGAGGTTGACTTTATCCTTGATAACGGAAAAGTTGCCATAGAGATAAAGGGCGCCAGCCGCGTAGATAAAAAAAACATACACGGACTTAACGCTTTTACCCAAAGCTATTCTCCCAAAAAAAGCATTGTCGTCTGCAACGAAAAACAAAAAAGGACGCACGGCAAGATAGATATATTACCGTGGCAGATTTTCTTAAATGAACTCTGGGCGGGAAAAATAGTCTAAGCGCCGGAATAAACATTATTTTCTTGACATATGCAGAAGTCCAGTGATATGAAAAAACGAGACCTACGTGACTATATAGCCGATTTAAAACACATTCCTCAAATCCTGCCTTTATTAGAGAAAATTTCTCCACCCCGCCCTTAACATTAATATACCAACGGTATAGCCAAGACTCCGCTAAACATACCTGAATTTGTGACAGTATAATAGATTTTCCGGGTTTAGGATTATATTTTTTCTGATTTTACACGAATTATGTGGTAAAAATCACATAAAACATACGTAAAATGTGGTAATATTCACATAAAACGAAGAAAAATCTTGACAGTGCCCCATAAATCGTAGTATACTTTACTCATGAAAAGAGATATCTATCAAAATCTTATTGATTGGAAATCTTCAACAAGACGAAAACCCCTTCTTCTGCAAGGAGCCCGACAAACAGGTAAAACATATATTCTTAAAGAGTTCGGGCAAAAAGAGTACAGCCAGATTCATTATTTCAATTTTGAAGAAGATTCACAATTGACGCATTTTTTTGACCGGGATGTTCATCCTTCAAGGATTATCACAGATTTATCTGCTTACCGTAATCGCGATATTCACCCTCACAAAGATTTAATCATTTTTGATGAGATTCAGGTTTCAAACAAAGCTCTAAATTCTCTCAAATATTTCCAGGAAGAATCTAATGAATTCCATATTGCCGCCGCGGGTTCGCTTCTTGGCGTTAAAATGTCGTCCCGGGGTTCATTTCCCGTAGGAAAAGTAAATTTCTTGAATATTCAACCGCTTAGCTTCCTTGAATTTCTCGACGCGCTTGGTCAAACCAAGTACCGGCAAATCTTGGAAAAAATAACATCTTTTAATCCTTTACCCGTTCCTATTCATGAAGATCTAATCACCTATCTTCAAAAATACTATTTCGTAGGAGGTATGCCGGAAGCTGTTAAACATTACGCGCAAACCGAAAAACTACCGGAGATAAGAGAGATTCAAAAGGAAATAATTAACTCCTATGTCCTCGATTTTGCTAAGCACGCACCATCATCGGATATTCCAAAGCTTACACTTATTTGGGATTCGCTCGTTTTATATCTCGCGAGGGAAAATAAAAAATTTATGTTTTCAGCCCTTAAAAAAGGAGCCCGGGCAAGAGAGTATGAAAATGCCCTTATTTGGCTTGAGAACGCGGGATTGATTCATCGTGTTACTGCTGTTGAACACAGCGCGTTTCCCTTAGAACACTATGCTGATCGGGAATGCTTTAAGGTATATTGCCTTGATATCGGCCTTCTGGGAGCGTTGGCTAAAACTCCTGTCAATATCCAGAATTTTGAAAAACTGATTTTTACGGAATACGCGGGGGCTTTTGTTGAGAATTATACGGCGCAGCAATTAAAAAAAGCAACGCAAAAAAATTTATACTATTGGCGAAGTAAAAAAGGCGCGGCTGAAATAGATTTTCTCTGCGAAATAGATAATAATATTTGTCCGCTTGAAGTCAAGTCCGGCGTGAATCCAAAAAGTAAAAGCCTTTACTCTTATAATCAGCAATTTAATCCGCCGTACCTGGCCCGAACGACTCTCCTGAATTTTAAAAAAGATGGTAAAATTTGTAATATTCCCCTCTATGCCGTAATGTTCTTTTTCAAATTAATGGGACGATACCCAAAAAAACAAGCGCTTGATTAATAGGATGGCCAACCACAGCAGGTTATCCTAAAACATATATTAAAGCTCTCTTAGTTAATGCTGCATAAGCGCGCTAATTAAACCATAACTGCCGCACTAAACATACCTGAATTTTCTCTCGTAATCCAATTCAAGCCCATAAGGAAACGAAAAAAAGGAATATAGCTTAAGCTGATAGGGGATTTTTAGAAGGGAAGAGGAGGAAAGGGCATTATCAATATCGTCTTCGAGTAAATCTGTTGGTTCTTTTTCTTTTTTAAGTTGAATGTCTATATTTATTTTACCTTTAGACTCGCTAATCCTAAAATAACCGGTAATCGATGCGGCAATATTAAAATCAGAAAATAAAATTTCCTTAACCAGCTCCGGCATTACAACCTTACCGGCAGACGTCTTAAAGTCATCCCTGCCGTAAAGCGCGACGGCGGGAAGCTTAACGCTTGGTGAAGTATCCAGTTTAATGAACTTTCCGCGATCCTTGGTATTATAGCGAACCAAAGGAAGGACAGCGTCTTCTGTGAGATTTGTCATCACTAGCTCCGATACACCTTTATTGATATACTCCTCCACATAGACACGAGAGGGAAAATACTGAAATATCATAGGGAATGATTCATAAGGCTTATTCTTTCGCATGCGGCGGCGCAGACAAATAGTTTCTCTGGTTTCAAACATAAGATTTAAACCAAGCTCGGCAATACCAAAAGATGAGCCGATAAAGGCGCAGTGCGGATTATCTAAATCCTCACCCAAAAGATCCGCCAGGTAACTACGTAGATTTTCAGCTAAAATTTCCTCACCTAGAAGAAGGTGAATCTTGGTTTTTTTAATATCTACGCCGGCCTCAATTGCCTCTTCAAGTGTATTTTTCATAAAATTGTTATCTGCCGCAATGATAACCTGCTCAAACTTTAGGCTAAATTCCTTAAGTATAGAGACAACTGTATCTGTCCTCGGTCCGGTATCAGCGGCAACAACATAATCCGAACAAATTTTAATTCCCATGGGAAGAGCATTAATAAGAAGGGTTTTCTTGCCGGTAATATTAAAAGTATAATCCAGCATTACATCAGCCAAATCTCTGAAGGTTTCTTTGCTCGCGCGGCTAGTTAAACCAAAAGAAAAATTACCCGAATGTCCGGAACTTGAAATAATTTCCCCCGCATTGCGAATATTTCCACCCAGGCAAAGTTTTTCAATTTGACCTTTATAATTATTAAAAATCTCTTCTTTAGACACCACGGGAACAAAGCGCTTAAAATCAGTAATATCATGGATTCCTCCGGCATCAATTTTATGATTTTTAAGTATTTCCTTATACGCGGGTATATGTTTGGCAGCGTTTTTAAAAACAGCTATGGCCTTTTGTTCAGACTCAATCCTTAACCTATCAGGATTAATGGTTTGAAGGCATCTCTTGAACCTCTTAGTTTTTATTCTTAAAATAAATGTTTTAATGCTCATCGTAAAGTCCTGAAAATCTCTTTATCTTCATAATTGACAACATGTTATATATATGTTATCATATTTATACTTATTATGCAAACAGAAACAGTGCCCTTCACATTTAAAAAAGTTGAGCTTACAGATACTAAGCTCATGACGGAAATATACCGCCTACGGTTTCAGGTTTACTGTCGAGAATGCGGTTTTATAAAAGCAGAGGACTACCCTGAAGGACTAGAGAGCGATAATTACGACAAACAATCTATGCATTTCATAGCCCTAGACAAAGAAGAAAATATCGTGGGAACTATGAGAATGATATTACCCGGAGAGCTTCCACTGCCGCTGGAGACACATTGCCCTGATCTAAATATTGATAAAAATTCTATTCCCTCTAGTCAAGTTGCTGAAGTATCCCGATTAGTCATAAGCAAAGGTTTACGTAGAAGGCAAGATGACGGCACCTACTACGGGCCCAGAGCAGAAGATGAAAAAGGAACCGATGCGTCCGGACATGAATTCATCAGGCGCGCGAAACCTATGGCCTTTGGTTTATATAGAGAACTCTACAAGGAAAGTAAAAAACTAGGCATAACTCACTGGTACGCGCTTATGGAAAAGTCCTTATGGCTGCTGCTGCGTATACATGGCTTAATATTTGAGCCCATAGGTAAAGAATGCGATGTATTCGGGCCCGTAAAACCATACTTAGGTAAACTCTACGATATAGAGAAAACCGTAGCGAAAAGATTTCCGAAGTTCTTTAGTTATTTTATACAAGATTAAGACATCTATTAACATGCCTCAAGAAGATTCACACATCTTTCAAAGTTTTTCACTCATAGCTCACGCCAACCTAAAAAAAGAAACAATCGCGTTCAAGCATATTTCCCCGAATAGCTCAAGCAGTAAAAACCAAACCTACAACAACCTAACTTACGCCCACATATACCAAAACGCTGTTAAATTCGGTAATATCTTAAAGGACCTGGGAGTAAATCCGGGCGATAATATCACGATGCTTCTGGAAAACCAGCCGGAATACACGATAGCTTTTCTTGCTATTATGTATAATAACGCATGCAGCGTCCCGCTAGACATCCAATTTTCACCGCAGCAGATAAAACAACTCATCTTTCATTCAGAATCTAAAATACTTATTCTTAATCAAAAAATCTACACCGCCTTAAAAAATCATCTGAATAATATACAAATAATTATTGTCGACTCTATCCAATTCCAGGAACAATTGGAGAGCTATAAATCCGATGATAATTTAGATCGGAAGAGCACACGTCTGAACTCC
>CAJVXN010000054.1 GCA_913009335.1 uncultured bacterium | reverse complement strand
GTAAAAATCGTTCTTAAGAAATATTCACCCTTTTTTTCAAGTAGAGCTTGATAGGACCATGGATAGGCAACAATATCTATATCCTTCGGCTTAATCCCGGCAAATTCAAGACAAAATCTAATTGCATTTAACGGCATCTGCCCGGTAGCATGCTTAGCCCGGGTAAATCTTTCCTCTTCTGCCGCGGCTACAACTTCTCCGTCTATCAATAAAGCCGCCGATGAATCATGTCCAAAAGGTGAACCAATACCTAATATTTTCACTTAACCACCTTTTCATTTTTTATAAATTCCCAATATTTAGCCCAAATCATAACATGCCGAAACGCCAATAACACACACCAAATTAATCCATGCATACCATCTTTATAACCCTTCTTTTTTACGTAATTTTTCCAAAATATCTTTAAAGGCTTTATTTTTATATTATATTTAATTTTTTTTTCTTCTACCGCGCCCTCTCTTTCAAATAAGGCCTTTGCCTCGTAAGAACTATAATGATTCTGACGCTGTATAAACTGTGTTATCGAATTAAACGCAAAGTGATCTATGCAGGCATCAATAACACCTATCTTACCTTCGACTTTAAGTTTTTCATGCACGTCGCTTCCTATATACCTGGCTTTATCTTTCTTAAATAGTCTCAGCCAGTAATGGCATTGATCGGCATATCGCATAGAGCGCCCAAGAAAAAAGTTTCTGCGCCAAAATTTAAAAGCATCAAAATCCTGTGGATTATTTATTGCTTGCGTAATTTCATCTTTTAACTTTTCTGTTACAACTTCATCAGCATCCATCTGGATGATCCAATCACCACTCGCCTGATCAATCCCGATATTTCTCTGTCTGTCAAAATTACCCCGGGATGCGCTTGCTATAACCTTAGCGCCCAGCTTCTCCGCGATAGCAACTGTTTCATCACTGCTCTCATCGTCAACAATGATAATTTCATCGGCCCAGTTCACTGACTCAATACAACGGGCGATCTTATCTTCTTCATTCTTAGTTATTATTACCGCCGTTAACTTTGCGTTCATCTCTTTTATTTTCTACTTCTGCCCCTATCTTAACCGCTATTGAGCAATTATCAAAATCAACCAAATTAGTACTGATTTTATTATCAATCTTAAAAAAAGACAACATGTGGATTAAAAAATCATCGTTTGTAAAAATAATATCATATCTTTTGTTAATATTGCGCGCAAGATTATTCCAAATATTTACTAATAAAAGCAGGCTAAGCAAAAAATAAGGATAAAAAGTAAGTTTTACATTAGTATGCTGAATTTTAGGCATACTTCGGTTTGCTGCCCAGATATAAAGACAATGTTGGTCCCTGGCCAAACGAGTCATTATCTCTTCAATCTGATCGGTATCCTTGGTGTTCTTTTTGAAAACAAATATTATGCGCAAAGGCTTACCCCAGCGCTGCTGAAATAACTTTTTATTCTTCTGCATTAATTCATCCCATTGTTTTTTCTTAAAAGCATGCTTATGCGTAACATTTCTATAGTGATAAACATAGGATGCTTTTGCCCGAACGCATCGGAATCCCGCCTTAATGGCACGTACAGAGAAATCACAATCATCGTAATACCCCGGGCTATATGCCTCATCTAAGCCACCTATAGAATCAATGACTACGCGCTTAATTAAAAAACAAAAACCCCTCATCCAATCAGTTTCAATAAAAAAACCTCTGTTTTTTTTAAGTTTGTCCGCGTAGCCTTGCACGGATATGTTATCCGGCTTTTCCCATTCAGGATTAACCAACCCTATATCTTCTGCGGATTCAGCAACACTAATCATCTCACCCAACCACCCTTTGGTTAAAATAATATCATTATTAATCACGCATAGATACTGCGCATCAGATTCATTAATTCCGCGATTAACAGATTTAACCCACCCAAAATTATGATCGTTTCTGATTAATTTTATATTATCACAAACAATACTATTAAGATATTCTCTCATATGAGGATCATCGCTAGAGTCATCAACTAAAATTATTCTCCAAGAGCAAAAAGTATTAAGCTTGATACTCTCAATACATTCTCTGGTAAACTTAAGTTGATTGAATACGGGTATAATTATATCGCAAGTCATTTTTTATTTTGAAGATAGGCGCAAAGAGCTTCCTTCCAATTACGCATAGGTCTACCGGTTAACCTATTAAATTTAGAATTACTCAAAACAGAATTTTCCGGCCTCTTCGCTGGGCGCTTTGAATATTCTATTTTAGAGGAAATTACCCGGCTATTTAACCTATTAACTTTGATTATCTCCTTAGCAAATCTATACCAACTACAGCTCCCGCTATTTGTAATATTATAAATTCCGTAATACTTACCAGGATATAAAATTACCTTCTTTATCAAAATACGCAAAGCGGCTGCTAAATCTAACACATAGGTAGGAGATCCTCTCTGATTATCTACCACTCTTAATAGCGGCATTAATTTGGCATTATTTACTATAGTATCAACAAAATTTTTCCCACCATTTCCATAGAGCCAAGTTGTACGCACCAGAATATATCTATCTAAATTATTAGAAATAAATCTTTCTGCGTCAAATTTTGTTTTTCCGTATACATTTAACGGGGAAGGCTTATCCTTTTCAAGATACGGTGATTTCTTACGGCCGTTGAATACATAATCAGTACTAATAAAAATAAGCGTACAATCAATATCCCTGCAGACCATAGCAATATTAGCTGATGCCTTTATGTTTATATCCCCGGCTTTTTTTTTATTAACTTCACATTCATCAACATCAGTATAAGCCGCTGTATGAATAATGATGTCGGGTCGAACCTTTAAAGTAATTTTTCTAAACAAAGAATGCTTTGTGATATCGCATTTAAAAAAATTAACTAATCTAATACTATTTTCCAAATCGATACCACAAACATGGTAATCTTTCGCCAGCAGGCAGCATATAGCCCTGCCTAACATACCGGATGAACCGGTAATCAAAACTTTAAGTTTACGCATTCTATTTTTTTAACCTTTGCCACCAGGATATATTATCCGCATACCAGGAAATCGTTGTATCCAGCGCTTTTTGAAAATCATATTTAGTCTTAAACCCTAACTTTCTTACTTTGCCACAATCAAGACTGTATCTTCTATCATGACCAAGCCTATCTGTAACATACTTAATATATTTTTTACTTCTATTCATTTTCTTCAGTATAGTATAAGTCAAATTCTTATTAGTTATTTCGTTTTCGCCTCCGATATTATAAACTTGGCCGAACCGACCTTTACGCATCACTAAATCAATGGCCCGACAATTATCTGCCACATAAATCCAATCTCTAACATTTAAACCATCTCCATATAAAGGAACCTTTTTATTCTCCAAAAGGTTAGTTACAAATAAAGGTATTACTTTTTCCGGATACTGATACGGCCCAAAGTTATTACTACTTCTGGTAATAATAACCGGTAGCTTATAGGTAACATAATAGGAATAGGCCAGCAAGTCAGCAGCGGCCTTACTTGCAGAATAAGGGCTATTGGGCAAAAGATGGCTTTTTTCGGTAAATGATCCGCGTTTGACACTGCCATACACCTCATCAGTCGAGATTTGAATATACAGCTTGACTTTATGCCTTTTTGCCGCGTCAAGCAGCACTTGTGTTCCACAGATATTAGTCCTTACAAAATCTTCACTGTTTAGAATAGATCTATCTACGTGGCTTTCGGCTGCAAAATTTAAAACTACGCGGCACCCCTGTATTGCCCTATCTACAACCGCCTCATTACAGATATCCCCTTTAATAAATTCATAACGCCGATTATCATTTATATCTTGTAAATTTCTTCCACGGCCAGCATAAGTAAGCTTATCCAAATTAACTATCGTCAAATCAGAATATTTATCTAGAATGTAGCGAATAAAATTCGAACCGATAAACCCACACCCTCCGGTAACTAAAATTTTTCTTTCCATCTGATTAATTCCGTTCTTTTTTTTGAAACTAAATTATTGACATGCAATAAAAACTCAGGGGGTTTTAACTTAGGATTTCGCCTACTAAACGCGGTATCTGCTCTATCATATATAAGGGCACTGAAAAAACCTGCTCATAATAAGAAAACTTTTCTTGTGAAACGCGAATACCAAATTTCGCTTTCTTTTCTTTCAAGAATATCTTTAAAGACTTTAATCTGCCGGTTTTTCCCGCCTTAACTTCCAAAGGTAAAATATCCGGCCCAACATTAATAACATAGTCTACCTCCGCGGAACTGCCCCTTTTATCTCTTGCCCAGAAAAATAAAGCCCCCGGTTGATGCTTATCACTGTATAAAATTAATTCCTGCCCCACAAATTGTTCAACAATAGATCCGGCATTAATCTGCATAAAATCTTTCTCTATGCTAATCTGGCTTTGTAAGCCGCAAACATTCTGCATAAGGCCTATATCTAAAAAATTTAATTTATATTTTTGCTCATTTAATTGCGCGCCTAAAGGCAATCCGGAAGCGTGTGATGAATAAATTGGCTTTAGAATTCCAGCTAATATTAATAATTCCAACGCGTTTTTAAGGTCTCTTGATTTAAATTCCGGATCAATATTAGAATATTTAACCCTCTGGCCTATTAATCGCGGCGCAGCATCAAAAACCTTAAGCAAATACTTATGCTGAGATGTTTTAGCGTATTTTCCAAAATCACTACGATAAGTCTGTAAAAGGCTATTTTGCAGATGCTGACAAATTAGCAAATCATTACTATTAAAATATTCTCTCAAAACAGCAGGCATACCGCCTAAAACAAGATACAGACGCAATAGCTCAAGTAATTTTTTATGAATCACACTTTCAATTTTATCGCCAATTTTAAGTGATAATAAATATTGCCGCAGTTGCTGGCTGCCTGAGGCAACAAGAAACTCAGAAAAAGAAAAAGGCCCCAGATAGAGAAACTGTACCCTTCCTACGGGCATTTTAAAATCCGCGGCTTGCAGCGCAAATTCCAACAAAGACCCTGCTCCAATAATTGCAAGCTGAGGCATTTTTTCTTTGAAATATCGTAACGACATAATAGCCTGAGGGCATGCCTGTATTTCATCGAAAAACAATAACGTATTGCTGGGATTGATTTGAACACCTAAAATCAATTGAATTTTATTAATAATCTCATCGGGGGAAAGCGTAGTAAAGCATCCTTTTAGCTGCGGCTGAAATTCAAAATCAAGGATAATAATATTTTGAAAATGCGTTTTTGCGAATTTTTCTACCAGATAGCTCTTACCAACCTGCCTTGCCCCTCTAACTATTAAAGGATAACGCTCTTTTTGCTTTACCCATAACAATAATTCTTTTTCAATATCTCTTTTCATATCCGTTTCATATTTTTAATGGCTATTATTAGGGGTTATTTTAACCTATTTTTGGCTAAAATACAAGGCATTTATCCCCTAACTAAAATTTTTCTTTTCATCTGATTAATCCCGTTCTTTTTTTGAAACTAGATTATTGGCATGCAGCAAAGACTCAAATGTCCCGCAATCAGTCCACCACCCATCTAAAACATCATAATAGAGATCGCCATTCTTTAAATAATCATTATTTACATCAGTAATCTCTAATTCTCCCCTTTGAGATGGTTTAAGCGTCTTTATAATATTAAACACTCTACTATCATACATATATATCCCTGTTACAGCATATTGCGATTTTGGTGATTTTGGTTTCTCCTGAATTAAGATTACCTTATCACCTTTAAGTTCAACCACGCCAAAACGCTCCGGATCGCTTACCTCTTTTATTAAAATCCTTGCTCCGCTATCCTGTTTCTGGAATTTATCTATATATTGCTTGATAGATTTCTCGATTAAGTTATCACCAAGCATCACTACAACCTTATCTTTATCCGCAAAATGCTCACACAATCCCAAAGCCTCAGCGATACCACCCTCTCCCCGCTGATAAGTATAATTGATATGTTTTAATCCGAATTCTGACCCATTACCTAATAATCTTAAGAAATCGCCGGCATTATTACCTCCGGTAACAATCATAATTTCAGTTATTCCCGCCTCAACTAAAATCTCAAGGGGGTAATAAATCATAGGCTTATTGTATACCGGCAAAAGATGTTTATTAGTAATCCTGGTTAAGGGTTGCATTCTTTTACCTAAACCACCAGCTAAAATTATACCTTTCATCTTTTATCTCCTTAATAAAGCCATAACTTATGTAAACCTTGGGCTAACATAAGTTATTTGGCTGAATTAATCCCGAAGTTTAATCGAAAATTATTGTAAAAAATTTTCGATTGTTTAAACAAGGGACACCGTTTTATTTCAATTTTAATGGACATAGTTTATCCCAGTCATAATACTCATTTTTAATCCTAAACTCATCAGGATCATTTTGGTTGTATTCGTGATTAATACAATTTATCATAAATGATTCCCCGCTTAAACTTTTAAATGCGTGAAGCACTTTTTTAGGAATAGTTACAAGACAAGGGTTATCTTCACCAATCTCAAATTCATTAATTTCTCCCTCTGTTTTACTATCTTCCCTGGTATCCACCAAAACAAGCTTTACTTTGCCCTTAATACAACAAAAACAATCCGTCTGCTTCTTATGCATATGGAAAGTATCTTTATCTTTTGTGATGTTTTCATACGCGGTTGTAAGATACACTTGCTGAGGCTCTATTCCTGCCTCACTAACGCGTAAAATCTCCATAAGTCTACCACGCTGATCAGAAATAACTTTTAGATTTTTAACTTTTGTTCCATCGATCATATATGCTCCTTTATTCTTAATAGATTTTTAACAGCATCAAATGCCTCATCCACAGTTATATCGTTTAAGCATCTTTTATCATGCTGACAAGGCGGCATTCTGAACTTATCATAACAAGGCCGGCAAGATAAATCTTTTTTAATGATCCTATGCACATCGGGATTATTCGGATACTGGCCGTATACTCTCTCATCAACAGGACCAAACAAAGAAACAGTTTTAACTCCCGCCCCAACAGATAAATGCAATGGCCCTCCATCATTGGCTATTACTATATTACATTTAGATAAGAGCGCTACAAACTGCAATAAATCAGTCTGCCCCACTATCATTACTGCCTTATTTTTCATGCCGGATACGATACTATTGCATAATTCTAATTCAAACTTATCGCCAAAAATAACCATCTTAACCGGAAAATTATCAATGATTTTATCTGCAAGCTGCGTGAACTTTTCTTTTGCCCATCTGCGTATATCAACAGCTTTACCCCAACTTACCCCGCCCCCGGGTACAACCCCTATAAGGTAATCATCGCGATTAATACCTTTAAATTTTAAAAAGTCATCGGCCCAAGCACTACGCGCAGCGTCAATATATACCTTAGGCTCTATAGCCGTAGGATTTAAATTCATAAAATGCAATAAATCCAAATAATACTCAATAACATG
>CAJVXN010000053.1 GCA_913009335.1 uncultured bacterium | reverse complement strand
TGATATGCTTCAGGCATTTATGCCTAAGAAATAAACATTTTTTGCCGAAGTGGCGGAATGGCATACGCGGCGGTCTCAAAAACCGCTGAGTTTACGCTCGTGTGGGTTCGACTCCCACCTTCGGCACTATAATACTTTACATTATATATAGTAAAACCTCTGCCTATCCTTATTAATAATCAAACTTATCTAATTTCTTTAAATTATCCTGCGCCTGCTTATAGGAAGGATTTATCTTAAGAGCTTTTTTCCATGCATTCTTTGCCGCATGCATCTGTTTAATTCTAGCATAAGTAATCCCAAGATTATTATATACTCGAACATATTCCGCATCTAAGTTTAGAGCTTTTTTAAAATAATCTATTGCTTCTTTATATAATCCCTTAGCCCCGAAACAAATACCTAAACCATTATAAATCTGCGCGTAATGAGGAATTTTTAGATTGTCCGGAATTAAACTTTCGGCTAACTTAAACCGCTCGACTGCCCTATCAAATAATCCCTCCTCTAAAAAAACGTACCCTAAATTAATATGTGCCCAAGGACTGTCAGAATAATTTTCGGCTACTTTATTCCATAATACGTTATCATTTTTCCAGGTCGTATTCCTGATAAAGGTAAATATAGAATAAAATACAAAATTATTATCATACTGTTTCTATACACCTTTCTTGGCAATTTTGCCAATAACGCTGCCGCTAAAAAACAAAACCCTATCACTGAAAAATATAAATAACGCCCGGCTATATGATTCGGCAGATTATAAAATATATTAGATACCGGAAAGATAGCGATAAAAAACCATAAAATTCCAAACGAAATCAAGACTTCCCTTTTACGTAATCTCACAGTAAAAATAAAAATAATTACAATCAACAATATCGCCGTAATTACTAGAGGGTCGGTTATAGAATACGCAATCAAAGTCGGGCTGTCCGGCAATACAGGGCATATGCCGACAGGAAATAATATCCATCTTATATAAATACTGAATACTTTAAGCATTGTGAAAACTCTCGTATAAAAATTATTTATTAGATATACAACACCCGGTTTATCAGGATTAACCAAAATAAAGAAACGAATAAAACAATAAAATCCCAAGACAATCGCATATCCTAAATATCGTAATTTAAAATATTCCCGAATGCTCCTGGGAAACTTTTTAAAAAAATAATCGTATAATAATAGAAGAGGGGGAAAAACAATAGCTGCCTCCTTGGAAAATAGGGCTAATAAGAAAAATAAAAGAGAGGATAGATACAAACACCCTTTCTTTATCCTAGATACCGTATCTAACTTTATAAAAAGGATGAAAGAAGAAAGCATGAATAAAACAGCTAATAAATCTTCCCTGAACGCAATAACGCCTACTGCCTCTGAATTAACTGGATGAGAAGCAAACAACAAAGATGCAAATATGGCTATTTTAGGATTTTTTGTTATTGAAAGTGCAAGCAAATAAAGCAATATGCAGTTTGCGATATGCAGTAATAGATTTGTAAGATGGTAACCGAATGGATTAAGCTGCCAGAAAAAATAATCAATGAAAAAAGTTATTGTACAAACAGGACGGTAGCTAGCTTCCCCTGATTCCATATCGGTTCTATCGGAATTTGTTAACTCTGAAGATACAGTTAAATGGCTCTTTGTAAAAAGGAGGGGGAAATTATCCCAGGATTTTATAAGATTAGTTTCACTTATATGTGAATCATCATCCCAGATAAACGAATTTCTTAGCGAATTAGCATATATTAACCCTGTAAAAAGTACTATTACCAGGATTGCTAAATTTTTACCTTTTATTATCATATTTTGGCGTTAATTTGAATAATTAATTGTCATTATACTATGCCCTATTTACGCTGCATAGGTAAAGTTTTAAGTTTGACAAACACCTCATAATCGCATATAATATGGCTCTTCTTGGAAATATCAATTAAAGTCAAAATATAAGGAGGTTTTTATCATGGCACAACGTGGCGGATTATCACACATAAACTACAAAGAAACAAAAGGATTAAAGGTAAATGCCGGAAAATCCGTATCCCAAGGGACAATCCTGACTCGTCAGGGCAATAAATGGAAAGCAGGATTAAATGTCTCCGGCCGCTCAACACTTTATGCGAAGATAGATGGAAAAATTTATTTTACAAAGAAAAAGGGCAGCTACCAAAAGAAAAAGCTATATACATTCATACACGTAGAACCGCTTAAATCAACCAAAGCGCCCAGCAAGGCGAAAAAAACAGAATAATCATCTTTTCCCTCTATTTACTAATTCGTAAGCAGCCTTAACGGTATTAGAATGTATTTCTACCGTATCTAAAACATTCAACGCATACCCTCCGCCAAAAACAACTGCCACAGGGATATCACTATTATAAAATTCCCCGAGGACAAACTCATCTCTTCTTTTTAAGCCTGATAAAGATAACTCTAGATTACCCAACTGATCAAACTTGTACGGATCAGCTCCGGATAAATAAATAGCAAAATCAGGCCTAAATTCTTTAATTATTTTCGGTAAGGATTCCTCTAGATGCTTGATGTAAACATCATCGTTTGTTCCTGCGTCAAGGCCGATGTCTAAAGAACTCCTTTCCTTGGGTAAAGGATAGAGCTGCTCCTGGTGAATAGAAAAAGTAAAAACTGTACTATCATTATCAAAAATATTTGCCGTCCCATTACCTTGGTGCAAATCAACATCAAAAACTAATCCTTTCTTAATCAAGCCTTCTTTCTGCAAAACCCTTATTGCAACAGCCGGATCATTAAAAACGCAAAATCCTTCTCCGTGGTCAGGGTAGGCATGATGGAATCCGCCGCCTAAATGAACACTTATTTTATCATTTAAAGACCTGCGTGCGGTCAAAATAGTGCCACCCACACATACAAACGCTGCCTCAGCTAGTTCCTTTGAATAGGGAAGCTCAAGCTTTAGCAAGTTTGCATAGCTTAAAGTTCCGGTATTTAGCTTATTGATATAATCTTTTGTATGTACCAGGGCTACATTCTCAAGGCTTGCTTTCTCCGGCTGGATAAAATCAGACTCGCAGGCTAGTTCCCCGCTAATTAGTCTTTCTTTTATCAAGCGGTATTTTACGGTAGGAAATACATGTGCGCCGATATCTACTTCATATTTGGGAGAATATATTATTTTCATAAATATGACTTGAGATATTACCCCAGCTTATAATTTTCTTGCGTATGCTCTATCCTCAGCTGCCCGCAAGCTGCGCCAATATCCTGCCCGCGAGATAGACGAATTGTTGTGTGCGTACCATTTCTAAGCAGCCTATCCTTAAATGCTAATACATCTTTTTTATTTAACGGCTGGAATCTAGCATCATCCGTCTTATTAAATATAATAAGATTAACCTTACAATTTAAGTTTGATAAAAGCTTGGATAATTTATCAGCACTTGATAAAGCATCATTTACGCCTGCCATTAAGACATATTCAAAAGTTACCTGACGATTTGTATAACTTATATAATCTTTTACACAGCTAATCAGATTTTTGAGAGGATATTTTTTGTTTACAGGCATAAGCTTATTTCTTAAAACACCATCGGCGCTATGGAGCGAAACAGATAATTCAAATTGTAATCCTTCGTTTTTTAATTTTTTAATTGCCGGTATAATACCTGAAGTTGAAATTGTAATACGCCGAGCTCCAATGTTAAAAGCGTAAGGAGAGTTTAAAATACGTATGGCCTTTAACACAGAATCATAATTATCCATAGGTTCACCTATGCCCATAAATACAATATGACTAACGGGTTGTTTTGTAATATTTAAGACGCACGATACTTGCGAAGTAATCTCAGAAGGAGTAAGATTCCGCAAAAAACTTCTCCCCGACGCGCAAAAAAGACATTTAAACCTGCACCCTACCTGTGAAGAAAGACAAACAGTACTCCTCTTATTTGCCGGAATAAAAACAGTTTCAATTGATTTTTTATCCGATAATTCAAAAAGAAATTTTCTTGTATCGTCATTTGATTTAAGATCTTTTAATAAGCATAAATTTCCGACATAAAATCTTTCCTCTAATATCAAACGACCGCGCCTGGATATGTTTGACATCTCTGAAAAACTTTTTCTCCCTTTTTTATAAATCCAATCAAAGATCTGTTCTGCCATATAGGGCTTAAGGCCTATAACTGATAAACATACCCTTAATTCATTAAGGTTAAAGTTTTTTATATCCTGTTTCATTATATTTATTAGATAGCCCTAGGAAGGATTTTCGCTTGATTCGATTCGGCCTACTCTTCTAAACTTTTCATATCTATCCTGGAGTAGTTTATCTTTAGGGATTTTGATTGACTCTTTTAGGTATTTAGTTATTACCTGCTTTATATTTTTAGCAGTACTTTGAGGATTATTATGCGCTCCTCCTAAGGGCTCAGATATTATCTCATCGACTAACCCTTCTTTAAGTAAATCGCTTGCTGTAAGCTTTAATGCCTCTGCCGCCTCAGGAGCTTTTCTACTACTTTTCCACAATATCGCAGCACACCCTTCAGGTGAAATAACTGAATAATAAGCATTTTCTAAAATACATACTCTATCTCCTACGCCTATACCTAAGGCTCCTCCGCTGCCTCCCTCTCCTATCACGATAACGATAATAGGTACATCGATTCTAACCATCTCTCTTAAATTATAGGCGATTGCCTGAGCCTGTCCTCTCTCTTCAGCTCCTATCCCCGGATAAGCACCGGGAGTATCGATAAAAACAACAATTGGTAAATTAGAACGTGCGGCTAGGCGCATTAAGCGAATGCTTTTTCGGAATCCTTCGGGATGAGCGCAGCCAAAATTTCTCATGATGTTTTCTTTTAGATCGCGCCCCTTCTGCTGGGCAATAATCAAAACCTTAAAATCGTCTATTTTGGCAAAGCCGGAAATAATAGCCTTATCATCCCCAAAAAGCCTGTCACCGTGAAGCTCTATAAATCCCGAAGCTATAAGATTTATGTAATCCAAAGAATACGGCCGTTGCGGATGACGGGCAATTTGAACTTTTTGCCAGGCAGTCAAATTCTTATATATCTCCTTACGTAATTTATTGAGCTTTTCTTCCAAGGTTTTAATCTCAACGGATAAATCTACACGCCTTACGGAAGCAAAAGATTTTAATTCTTCAATCTTCTTCTGTAACTCTATTATAGGACGTTCAAAATCTAAATCAGCCATTTCAATGAGTGCGTAACTTATGAAATCTACAAACATAGATAACATAAGTTATTTGCGCGAATTGAGTCCCGCCTGTCCCGCGTTTTTTGACGGGGACAACGGCGGGATATACTACTTTAGTTAATAATTGTTACCTCTGCGCCAACAGGGATTAGCATAAATAACTCTTCTACTTCTTCATTCTTCATTCTGATACATCCCTTTGTGGCCTGTGAACCGATACTTTCCGGCTTAGTGGTCCCATGTATACCATAACCGTCAATATCAAAACCCATCCAGCGCGATCCCAATATATTCTCAGGACTGTCCGATGGCACAACCGCGCCTACATCAGACCTAAACCATACAGGATCTACTAGTTTATTTACAATCTTAAAATTACCTACGGGGGTAGAATTATTCATTCCCGTAGCAACAACATATGTCTTAATAGTTTCTTGCTCATAATTAAGCAATAAAATATTCTGAGATTTATCAACTAAAAGGCTAAATCCAGCAGTCCATATTTTAAGTTTTCTGCGCGGATGAATAACAGTAGACTTTAACATATTTATCTTCTTTATTAAGCCTACTGTCGTATTGAATTTTTTGGCGATTTTTATTAATGTATCACCCGGCTTAACTTCATAATACTGACTTGCATCAGTTATAAGAGTAGGAGAAAAAATAATATTCATATTTAAATTTTCTATTTTTTCCTGAACATCCTGTATTTGCGGGTAATCGGGATGATTATTTAAAATATCCTGATAAAGAGCCTTACTTAACAACAATTCATTATCTTGCGCATAACGCTTAGCTTGCTCAAAAAGCTTGCGTGCCGAAGCCGTTTGCGTTGCTGTCTCTACTATAGTAGAAGATGATTGTTTTCTTCCTTTAGAAATAAATAAACCCAGACCCAAAGTTAAAACGACAACAATAATAATTAACCTTTTATTCACAACATCCTCCCCCAACTCAATTTAAAAACAAAGCAATACTTATACCCAAAAACGAGCCTATAATAACCTGTAAAGGAGTATGGCCAATAAGCTCTTTTAAACTATTTTCCTGAATTCTGCCCTTCCAATAAATATCCTCCATCACCTTATTTAAAATCTGCGCCTGCTTACCCGTTGCGCGCCGTACCCCTTGCGCATCAAACATCACAACTAAAGCAAACATTACCGCTAAAGCGAATATCGCTGAATCAAATCCCAAATTTATACCCGTAGCAGTAGCTAAGGCGCTTGCCCCAGAGGCATGCGCGGAAGGCATCCCCCCTGTTCCCACAAACCACCGAAAATCAAACTTCTTCTTTACTATAACCCCCAATAAAACTTTGATACTCTGGGCAATGAACCACCCCCATATAGTAATAATAAGAATCTTATTATCAAAAAGCACTTTAAAAAAATCCTGCATTTATTACCCCTAAAATTAATTATTTTTAATTAGAAAATCTCTTTCTAGTCTCCGGGGACTACCCGTATAGAAACTCTGGATTTATACGTAGGCATCCCGTGATAAGTAATGTAACCTCTATTCCCCATGCTCTCATCTGCATCTTTCTTTGTCTTCTTTCCAACTGGAATCTTCCTATCCACCTTGATTCTCCCTGCTTTTTTTAAGTCTTCTATTAAAGCATTAAGCTCATCTATGGAACTTAATTTCGCAAGGAGTTCTTTCTTTTCGCCTGCCAGCTCCTCAATTCTAGCCTGCAGATTATTCTGCTTTTCTCTTAACTTCTGATTGGCCCGGGATAATTCTTCACTGATGCTTTTCATCTTTACCAATTCCTGTTTGCTGCTTCCCAAAGTCTTCTTAAGCTCACCCAGCTTCCGGGAATTAACTCTTAACTCCTCCTGTAGGCCTTTTTTCTCTTCGGCTAATTGTTTACCTTTGGTTATCTGACTATCTAGCCTTTTAAGTATGCTTATATTCTTCTCCTCTAGTTGTACAAAGAGAATTTTCTGACTAGCCAAATCTTTATTAGCTAATAAATATCTCCAAATACAGAAACCGGCTAAGCCGCAAAGAAAAACTATTATTAATATAGAGAAATCCTTATTTATTTTCATGCTTAATGGCTTATGCAGTAAGTATGATTCTAACAGTGTTAATAGGCTATAAAATCAGAGAATATAGACCTATTTATTATATTATAAAGTAGCGAAAAATCAAGAAAAACCCCTATTTTACCGCCTTTCGGTAGATTGTATCGATTTTAAGCCATAGGCCACAGCCGATATATTAAAATTGCTATTAATACTAATAAAAAATCTGGCTATCTTTATCATCTAAAATTATACTTTTCTGTTTTACCTGGCTAATATCAAAAAAATAAAGCTTAGAAGGACAACCACAGCGACGATTGCAGCAATAATTCTTGGCATAGGGTATTTTATTTTTCCTATAAATCCGATGCTTCGCTTAAGGCTCTCGCCGCAATAAAGACAAAGTAATGCCTCAAGATCGGAAGAGCGTCGTGTAGGGAAAGAGTGTAGATCTCGGTGGTCGCCGTATCATTAAAAAAAAAAAAA
>CAJVXN010000052.1 GCA_913009335.1 uncultured bacterium | reverse complement strand
GTATTGCCTGCGAATCAGGAAGAGGTAAAGCCGGGTGCATCTGTTCTACTGCGGCAGGCGGGCGTATTTCAAAATGTGAACAACAGAGCATTGCCGGATGTATTCTAAAACAGAGAGGTGAACTAAATTTAACCGATGAACAGCTCTCGCGCTTAAAATCCTTAAAAAATACGGTTGAAAAACAGCTTATTCAAGATGAAGCGGAGATGAAGATATTAAGGATTGAACTTCATGATTTAGTTCGCCGGGATAAGGTTGATTTAAAAGCAGTCGATGCAAAAGTCGAGAAGGTGGGTGATATCTACACCAAAATAAAGAAGGATCACATCTACGCTAAACTTGATGCCGAGAAGATTTTGAATGCTGAGCAACGGGAGAAATTCAGAAAACATCGGGAAATGGAAGGTGAAGAGTGAGTTATTTATAAGTCACACATAGCCTGTTATAGTATCATATTCATTAGGCAGTCTCCGTGTTCGGGCTTTAGCCGTTTGGCTTCGTTTCCTGAGACCAGAGACTGCCTTTTCTGTAGTTAGCTCAAATTATCCCTCCTTTTTCTACAATGCAAAATTGTGAATTGTATTTGGATTGACAAATCTGGTTCTATAAGATAAAATTAAAAGATTGTACCGTCAGGAGCTTTACGAAAAAGCAATTTCTAAATTCAAAGAAGCTCTTAAGGTAGATCCGGAAAATAGAACTGCTTTAAGATATCTGGAACTTATTTCGAAAAAGACAAAATAAGGCCTCTTCAAAAATCACACATAAGAAGTTAAATCAAAATAAACTAGGCGTGAGGTTAGAATGATAATGAAAGTAATGTTTATTGTTGCCTCCATAGGTAAGCAGGCGCGTAATGCGTATGCTGGCTCATGGTTGATGGAACCTTTAGCGATCGCTGTTTTATCGGCTCTTACGCCGGATAATGTAGAGCGGATTTTTTATGATGATAGATTAGAGAGCATTCCTTTTGACATGGATGTTGATCTGGTAGCTATAAATATGGAGGCCTATACTGCGCTTCGAGCTTATCAGATTGCCGATGAATTCCGGCGGCGAAATGTCGCGGTTGTCTTGGGTGGTGTTCATGCTACGCTTATGCCCGAGGAGGCTTTAGAGCATGCTGACAGTGTTTTAATAGGAGAAGCGGAGGATGTATGGGGGAAGCTTTTGGATGATTTTTTCTTAGGAAATTTACAGAAGTTCTATCGAGGGAAAACCGGAAAGCTAATCCCTGATATTGTTCTTGATCGTTCGATATTTAAGGGTAAGAATTACTTAGATGTCGCGCTAGTGGAAACAGGCCGAGGGTGTATATTTGAATGTGAATTTTGTTCAGTGGCCGCGTGTTATAATGGCTGCCATAAGACTAGATCGATTGATATCATCATAAAGGAAATACTTTTGCTTAAGAAAAAGTTTATTTTCTTTGTAGATGATAATATATGCGTGGATACCGATCACGCCAAGAAGCTTTTTGAGTCTTTAATACCATTAAGGATAAAATGGGTGGGGCAGGTTTCTACGCATATCGTAAAGGATCGGGAGCTATTAAAGCTTATGAAGAGGAGCGGTTGTCAAGGCGTGCTTGTAGGTTTTGAGAGTATGGATCAAGAGCATTTAAAAAGCATGAAAAAAAACGTAAATCAGGCGAACAGGGATTACGATTCCGTGGTGAGAGATCTTCATCGTTATAACATAGCTGTCTATGCGTCTTTTTTGATGGGTTATGGCGATACGGTACATACCTTTCGTAAGATTTGTGATTTCGGCATAAGGAATAAAACAATCTATGTGGCATTTAATCATTTAGTTCCTTATCCCGGCACGCCTCTTTACGATCGTCTTAAGCGTCAAAACAGGTTAAAATATGATAGATGGTGGCTGAAGGAAGGTTACAGATTCGGTGAAGTCGTCTTTAATCCGGTAAACATGTCTGCCGAAGAATTAACCAGTCTTTGCTGGGAATACAGATATAAATTTTTTAGTTTTGTTTCAAATTTAAGGCGTCTATCCAGTAGGATTTATCGGTTAAATTTTACCCGTTTTTTAGTATACCTGATCTTAAATTTTAAAGCCAGGTATGAGAATGACGCAAAACGTAACATGTTGATAGGAGGGTTTAGATCAAATAAAGCATTAGGCAAAATATAAATCATGATGAAGCAAGTAAATTCTTCTATTTCCTATATTAATTTTTAGATGAATATAATTGATTATATATTTGTTGGCGCAGTTTTTTTCTTTGCGGTAGTTGGTTTTGCGGCCGGTGTGTTAAGGCAGTTTTTAGGAGTCTTGGGTGTAATAGTTAGTTTATTTGTTGGATACTTATTTTATAAAAATACCGGTAATTTACTTTTTGTGACGGTTGTTATTGTCGCGGCAGGGGTAATATTTAAAATCATTGTATATGCGATAAGAAAGATATATTTTATTTTACGAAAGGAAAAAGAAAAGATTTCGTTTTGTTCCCGAATGGGAGGTTTGTTGATTGGTGGTTTTAAGGGCGCAGTCTATGTTTTTATAGTGTTGGTATGTGTTTATTTATTCGAAGGTATCGTTAGGACAGCTAACCCGGGTATTGCCGGGCATTTTGAGGATTCACTTTTCTACTCTTATTTCAAACAAAGTAATTTACTTTCTAATGTAGGACCGCTTAGAAAAATTCATTTTGCATGTAAGTTAATAAGTAAAAAGTCAGTGGGAAATTTACTAGCGAACGATGCGGCTATTTATAAATTGAGGCAAAATCCTTCGGTGAAAGCCGTATTAGAAGATAAAGAATTGCAGCAAGATATGCAAAACAAGGATTATAGGAGAATTTTGTCTAATTCGAAGTTTATCGAGTTGCTGCGGGATAAGGAATTTTTGAATCTGATATCTTCCGTGGATTATGAAGATATCTATAAGCAGCAAAAAGGGCAGTGAGATGACTATTGTAGAGCCGGTTATAAGGCCGCCATCAGAAGCAAATAGTTTTCTTTTACAAATAACGTTAGGGTGTTCTCTGAACCACTGTAGTTTTTGCGGCGCTTACAAGAATAAAACTTTTGGGGTAAAGGATTATGGGGAAATCGCGGCAGATATAAACCACTATTCCCGTTGGCACAGAGATACAAGGCGAGTTTTTCTTTTGGACGGCGATGCGCTTGTTGTGAGTAATAGTAAGCTTGTTCCTATTTTAAAAATGTTAGAAGAATCTTTTCCCTTGCTTTCTCGTATTTCAAGCTATGCTAACGGATATAATATTACACGAAGAAATGATAATGAATTAAGAGAGCTATATGAATATAAGTTAAGGCTTATATATATAGGCTTAGAAAGCGGTAGCCAGAATATATTGAATCGCTGCCGTAAATCTTCAAGTGTCGCGGGGATGGTAGAGGCGGTAAATAAAGCTGCCAAGGCGCAAATAAAGTCTTCGGTCATAGTTTTACTAGGTTTAGGCGGTAAGAAACATTCCCGGGAACATGTTTACGATACCATAAAAGCTTTAAATATGATGCAGCCAAGATACCTTTCATTTCTTTCACTTATGATTATTCCCGGTACACCATTGGCAAAAGAGGTAGGAGAGAATAGCTTTGAAGAATTAAGTTCTCTGGAGTTATTGGAAGAGTCACGCGAAATTATAAAGGGGCTTAAGTTAGAGAGAACTATATTTCGTTCCAACCACGCTTCAAATTATCTTTCTCTTGAAGGGGTATTACCAAAAGACAAAACAAAACTATTAAATACGCTTGAATCCGCGATTAATGGCAGGATAAGGCTGCGGTCAGAATTTTCAAGAGGATTATGAAAAATGCCAATCAGTTAAAAACAAAAGAGTTATAAAAAAGACGGCCTAAAATCTATATTAAGACTTTCGGCTGCCAGATGAACGCAGTCTTATACGACTATCCTTGAATATTTGCAGATTATATATGAGCTTTAGATAAAGAGAGGGCTTGATTTAAGCGATTTCTGATAGCATTTTGGAATACGCAAAGTTGACATTCGTTTTCAGATGTCAATTCTGCGCCTCGAAATTTAACACCAAATATCTTCTTGACATTGCTCGTAGATATAGTATAATGTCCACTATAGTATAATGTCCAGCAAATAGTGGGCATTTACTTTAAGTGGACAATTCACAATTCAGGAGGTAGCGATGAGATCTATTTTTAGCGATAAATCGAGCATTATTCTGCGAGCAATGCTGTCTCAACCTCAAAGAAAATGGGTGGCAAGGGATTTTGAGAAAGAGTTTAGCCTTGGTAAAAGCAGGGCAGCGTCTGTGCTGTCTATTTTGCGTAAAAATGGTTTTGTGGGAGGAAAGGTTTCTGGAAGGACAGCTTATAATATTTTATTGAGTCCAAAAGAATTATTGGGCGAATGGGTTAAGTTTTACAATTTTGAAATGAATAAAAGTTACCTTTATTATTCTCCGGTAAAAAATTTGTTGCCACAATTGAAGACCTTAATTAATGCTAAAGGATTAAGGGGAGGCTATTCTCTAACTATGCATACAGGGGCGAATCTGCTCACAAATTATGTAAATACAGATAATATTTATTTTTATCTTAATTGTGATAAATTTGATGAGGTATTGTTAGACCTAAGGCAGTCGTTGAGTCTTAAAGAATTAAAAAAAGGAGGAAACGTTTTTATCGTAAAGCCACATTATAAAGAAAGCATCTTTGTTAATAAACAGCAAATTAAAGGTTTTGATGTTGTTTCTAATCTCCAATTATATCTGGATCTGTTCTCTTTCCCTCAAAGAGGAAAGGAGCATGCGCAATATTTGATTAAAGTCTTGCAAGAAAAAGGAGTACATTTTGTCTAAACAGTATGCAAGTGAAGCGCTACTCATAAAAGTAATTAATGATTTAAGTGATTTCTTGCCTTACCTAGTATTAGTTGGTGGTTGGATCCCTTATCTATATGTAAAATATATCTGGGCAAACACATTAAATAATAAGAGTTTTACAGGCAGCATTATCGGATCTTTCCCTATCACGACAACAGATATGGATTTTGGCGTTATGATTACGTCTTATCCTGGAGATGAATCAATCGCTGATCGCGTGAGAAAACTAGGATATAAAGCTCGTTAAGGGGTCAACTCCCTTTATAAAGGGGTCAACTCCCTTTTTTATTGATTAAGATAGCTCTTTTGTTATAATAATATGTATGCCAAGACAAATACGTATAGTCATACCCCACGAAGCTCATCATGTGACTCAACGCGGTAATTATCGCCAGCCAATATTTGAAGATAATAGTGATTTTAGCCAGTATCTTTTATGGCTTAAAGAGTATTCACGGAAATACGGAATTGATATTATCGCTTATTGTTTAATGAAAAATCATATACATCTGATCGGGTGTCCAAAGGCTGAAGAATCTTTTAGTAAAACATTAAACGTACTTGCCATGAGGTATTCTCAGTATATAAATCGAAAAAGAAAATCACATGGTCATCTCTGGCAGGGGAGATACTTCTCGTGTGTATTAGGTGAAGAACATTTATATCGGGCAATCCGATACGTAGAAAGAAATCCGGTAAGAGCAAAGATAGTGAAAAACGCGTGGGATTATAAATGGTCAAGCGCTTCTTTGCACATAGGGATAGAAAAAGCTCCTGCTATCATTCTAAAGAAAATATTAGACATAAATTCTTCACAATGGAAAGAATATTTGTGTGAAGCTGATACTGAAATGGTAGAAGAAATGCGCCTGAAAACAAAAAGAGGCCTAGTAGTAGGATCAGAATCATTTATTAAAAGATTAGAAAAAAAACTAAATAGGTCGCTGAAATGTTTAAATCCGGGACGACCAAAAAAGGTAGAGGAAAAAGGGAGTTGACCCCATTACCTTGAAAAGGTAGAGGAAAAAGGGAGTTGACCCCATTACATTGGTTTTGTTGACCCCATTACACTTGGTTTTTATATTGGCGGCGGAAAAGTTCACCCAGATTTTATTTATAAAATCTGCCTTTTAGGCCGATTGATTAAATCTGAAAGATTTAATCATGCTATCGGGGTGCCTACTTGGTATAAGGTGTTTTTTTGCTTCGGTTTCGACCGCTCCCGCCTGTAGCGTAACAGGGAAGAGAAGCATTCGGCGGGAAGCCAAAGCTCTCTTGGTAGCGTAGCGTGTTTAAAACCCCCGCCCGCCCCAAAGCAGTTTTTGTACTCGGGGCTCAACTACTTTGTATTTTCGCCTGCCTGCGCTCAAAGCCAGCTTTTCCCCAAAAAAGGTAGAAGAACCTTTATATTATTATTGACAGGAATACTCTGTTGTTATATAATGCACATATGTGCGAAACTGGAGGTGAAAGATGAGGCCTAAAAAAATAAGATGGGTTAAGTGTGAACCTGGGGAGAGATATTTTCGCCCTCAGTGTAAGTCTTTGAATAAATTAGACGGTGTTCATATGACTATAGATGAGTTTGAAGCTATAAGACTTTCTCATCTTGAAGGTTTAACTCAAGAACAGGCCGCAAAGAAAATGAAAGTTCATCGTTCAACCATATCTCGTATATTAGAGTCAGCACATAAAAAAATAGCTGATGCGCTTGTGAATATTAAGTCAATAAAAATTGAAGGCGGATGCTGTAAAATTAAAGGAAGGTAAAATGCAAGAACGACATATGTCTATATTTGAAAAGTATCTTACTTTGTGGGTTCTTTTCTGTATCGGCGCGGGAATCTTAATCGGTAAAATAGCTCCGGGTATGGCAAAGTTCCTTGACGGCCTTGCAATTTATGTTAATGGTGCCCCGGTCGTTTCAATACCGATTGCAATATGCTTATTTTTCATGATGTATCCAATTATGGTAAAGATTGATTTTGCGGAAGTTGTAAAAGCGGGCAAATCACCGAAGCCGGTAGGATTAACCTTGTTTGTTAACTGGGCAATAAAACCCTTTACCATGTACGGCATCGCTTTTTTGTTTTTGGGAATTTTGTTTAAAGGGTTAATCGGAGTGGATGCAATGGATTTTGTTAAACTTCCACCCGGAGCGGATTGGGTTCTGGGCTCTATCCATGGATCTGGAACAGTTGTGATGCGTGAAGGGGTAAAGATGCTTTTAGTTCCCTTGTGGCGTAGTTATTTTGCCGGGTGTATTTTGCTTGGTATTGCTCCTTGTACAGCTATGGTCTTGGTGTGGGGATTCCTTTCTAAAGGAAATGATGGGCACACGCTTATAATGGTTGCTATTAATTCATTGACCATGCTTTTGCTTTACGGTGTGTTTGGCGGGTTTCTACTTGGTGTCGGACGCATGCCAGTTCCTTGGCAGGCATTGCTGTTGTCAATTGCAATCTATGTTGCGCTACCGCTTGTTGCCGGTTATTTTTCGAGGAAGTTGATCATATCACATAAAGGCATAGAATGGTTTAATGAGAAATTTTTGCATGTACTGGCACCTGTTTCGATTATTGCGTTATTGTTTACCTTGGTCCTTCTGTTTTCGTTTAAGGGTGAAGTTATTCTTACTCAACCGTTAACCATTCTGTGGATTGCGATACCGCTATTTATACAGACTTGTTTAATATTCGCAATCACTTACTGGATGGCAAAGAAATTAAAATTAAAGTATGAAGATGCGGCTCCTTCGGCAATGATTGGTGCAAGTAATCATTTCGAGGTTGCTATTGCTACAGCAACAATGTTGTTTGGGCTTTCATCGGGAGCGGCTTTAGCAACAGTTGTTGGAGTATTAATTGAGGTTCCGGTGATGCTGATGCTGGTTAAAATTTGCCTCAGGACAAAAGGCTGGTTTGAGGTTGTTAATGAATAAGGAGGGAGAAGATGCCTACAAGACAAAATGAAAAACAAGGGGAGAAAGTAAATAAGAAAAAGAATTTTTTCGTAAAGATAATGGATAAATTGGACAAAAAATTAGAAGAACAGGCAAAAGGCGCCGGTTGTTGTAATGATTCAAATAAAGGCAAAGGAAAATCGTGCTGTTAAAATTCTCTGATTGGTTAGTTTATGGTGTTCTTAGATTGAGCCCTGAATCTCATCTGGGAGCAGCACTTAATTTCTTTGTATACGATTCCCTCAAGATTCTCATTCTTTTATATGTGATGATTTTTGTTATCGGGGTCTTGAGGACTTTTCTGCCGCAAAATAGAATAAAAAAATGGATGGGCCAAAGAGGCATAATCGCTAATTTTTTTGCTTCTATTTTTGGTGCTGTTACGCCTTTTTGCTCATGTTCATCCATACCAATATTCCTTAGCTTCTTAGAAGCAGGCATTCCGCTCGGAGTAACATTCTCTTTTTTAATTACCTCTCCCCTTATAAATGAATATTTGGTGGTGCTTATGTTAGGGTTTTTTGGCTGGAAAATAACTATTCTTTACGTGGTTAGCGGTCTATTTATTGGAGTTGTATCAGGGGTTGTATTAGGTAGGATGAATTTAGAAAAGCATCTTGTTGAGGATATTGCAAGTAAGCAAAATGGGGCGATTGAAGAGCAGGATTACGAGCGATTTAGCGATCGGTTGAAGTTCGGATTTGAGGAGGCTGCTTCAATTGTTAAAAAGATTTGGATATGGGTGCTGGTTGGAGTCGGCATTGGAGCCCTAATCCATAACTATGTTCCCAAAGAGGTAATACAGTCAATCGTTGGTAAAGCCGGGGTTTTCTCAGTGCCTATAGCGACAATTTTAGGGGTTCCTATGTATGGAAGCTGTGCCGCGATTGTGCCTATTGCTGTTGTTTTATTTCAAAAGGGCATTCCCCTGGGAACAGCATTGGCCTTTATGATGGCGATAGCGGCATTGAGCCTGCCTGAAGCGATTATGTTAAGGCGGGCGATCAAATTAAAACTTATATTGATATTTTTTGGTGTAACAACAGTCGCGATAATATTTATTGGATATTTATTTAATATACTGCAAACTGTATTACTTTAAGATCAGGCGGTGGAAATGGAAAAGAAAATAAGAGTATTATTCTTATGTACAGGTAATTCCTGCCGTAGCCAGATGGCTGAAGGGTTTTT
>CAJVXN010000051.1 GCA_913009335.1 uncultured bacterium | reverse complement strand
AGATACATATTAGAAGAAATACCTAACCGATGAACTCCAATAAAATAACCGCCGAATACTCCGACTAAATCTGAATATAACGTAAGTATTGGAAGAGCTATTATCAACCCTAAAAATCGAGGCATAACTAAATATTTAACCGGGTTACTCGACAATGTATAAAGCGCGTCAATCTGTTCGGTTACGTTCATTGTGCCGACCTCAGCAGTTATGCCGGCCCCTGAGCGTCCCGCAACGATTAAAGCCGTAAGTACCGGCCCTAATTCCCGAACTAAAGAAAGAGCTACGATATTAGCAATATAAATTTCAGCAGAAAGCATCTGCATTTGATAGGCAGTTTGCAAAGCAAGAATCATACCCGTAAATACAGCAACAACAGACACTATAATCAAGCTGTCAACCCCTATCCTTTTTGTCTGCTGTAAAATTCTTTCCGGCTTAAAAGGAGGAGCAAAGGCACAAAATACTGTCTGAGAAAGAAGCCTAAACATACCTCCCATGTAGCTAAACAGGTAAATTACCTTCTCTCCTAAAAGTTCAAACAAATATCTCATATTAATTTTTACCCAAAGATTAATTCGTCTTTTTTACGCGATACTTTAATTTTTTTTCCTTCTTTAATCCTACCGCTAATAATCTCTTCTGCTAAAGGATCTTCTAATAAACGCTGGATGGTCCGCTTTAAAGGACGAGCGCCATAATTAGCATCAAATCCTTTATCAATCAATAATTTCTTAGCATCAGCATTTAGCTCTATCACAACATTATGATCCTTAAGCCTATCGGCTACCTCTTTTAACTCTATCTCTATTATTTTTTTAAGATCATCGCGATCAAGTGATCTAAACACTATTATATCATCAATCCTGTTTAAAAATTCAGGTTTAAATGTCTTCCTAACCTCACCCAAGAGTTTTTCCTCCATATCTTTATAACTAGCATCGCCACTTTCGGATTTAAAACCTAGAGATCCCTTTTTACGTAAAATCTCCGTGCCGACATTGGAAGTCATAATAATAATCGTATTTCTAAAATCAACTTTTCTACCAAAGCTATCCGTAAGGCGCCCGTCTTCAAAAACCTGTAATAACAGGTTGCTTACATCCGGATGCGCTTTTTCGATTTCATCAAGCAGAATTACCGAATAAGGCCTGCGTCTCACCTTTTCTGTCAACTGCCCTCCTTCTTCATATCCCACATACCCCGGAGGCGCACCCACAAGACGCGATACATTAAATTTTTCCATGTATTCAGACATGTCCAGTTGAATAAGAGCATTCTCATCTCCAAACATAAATTCAGCAATAGTCCTGGCAAGAAGAGTCTTTCCTACGCCCGTAGGGCCCAGGAATATAAATGATCCTATGGGCCTGCGAGGATCCTTAATGCCCGCGCGCGACCGGCGTATTGCGCGAGCAATAGATTTTATAACTACATCCTGTCCTACAACCCGGCCCTGAATCTCTTCTTCTATCTTCATCAAACGCTCTGATTCTTTCTCCTCAAGGCGAACAACAGGAACACCCGTCCATTGCGAAACAATAGACGCGATACTTTCCCCCGTTATCTTCGGCTGCGTCTTATCACGCTTTTTAACCCACTCTTTCTTGAGCACATCTAACTTTGCCCTGGTCTGTCTTTCTTTATCTCTTAAAGCTGCTGCTTTTTCAAAATCCTGACTCTTAACAAGTCCCTCTTTTTCTTCTTTAAAATGTTCTATCTCTTTCTCCAAATCCTTTATCTCTTGCGGTACAACCAGTACACCAAGACGAGAATGTGAACCTGCCTCATCTATTAAATCAATGGCTTTATCAGGCAAAAATCTTCCTGTAATATATCTATCGGAAAGCTTGGCAGCTGCCTCCAAAGACTCGTCTAAAAATTCTACCTTATGATGCTCCTCATATCTATCACGAAGGCCCTTTAATATTTCAACAGTTTGCTCTACGTTAGGCGGTTCAACGAATATTGTCTGAAATCTTCTCTCAAGTGCCGCATCCTTCTCAATATATTTTCGATACTCATCCAGGGTTGTGGCCCCTATACACTGAATCTCACCGCGAGATAAAGCAGGCTTTAAAATATTAGAGGCATCAATTGCTCCTTCAGCAGCTCCTGCTCCTACTAAAGTATGTAACTCATCAATAAAAATTATTACCTCTTTAGATCTTTTTAACTCATCCATTACCGCTTTTATTCTTTCTTCAAATTGCCCTCTATATTTCGTGCCGGCAACCATAAGAGCCAAATCTAAAACAACCAACCTTTTACCATGAAGTAACTCTGGAACATCCCCGACAATTATTGCCTGAGCTAAACCTTCAACAATGGCTGTCTTTCCTACTCCTGCCTCTCCCAAAAGAACAGGATTGTTTTTCTTACGCCTGCTTAAAATCTGAATTACACGATTAATCTCATTCTTACGGTCAATCACAGGATCAAGACTACCATCTTTTGCAAGAACAGTTAGGTCTCTTCCAAAAGCATCCAAAGCAGGAGTATTGGATTTTGCTCCCGCAGCTGCCTGAGATCCGTATCCGGGAGTAGCAGAGCCTAATATACCCATAACCTCATTTCTAACTTTATCTAAATCAAGCCCCATATTAATCAATACCTGATAAGCAACACCCTCACCATCACGGATAAGACCAAGCAAAATATGTTCCGTACCTATATAATTATGACCTAATGATCTCGCCTCTTCTGCCGCAAGCTCCAGGGTCTTTTTTGCTCTGGGGGTAAAAGGTATATCTCCCAATATCTGAGTAGCAGGACCAGGCTTAACAATTTTTTCTACCTCCATTCTTATCGTCTCAAGGCTTAAACCCATTTTCTGTAATACCGCGGCAGCCACACCCTCACCTTCATGAATAAGACCCAATAGAATATGTTCTGTTCCAATATAGTCATGGTTAAAACGCCTGGCTTCTTCTTTTGCTAATATTATTACCTTTCTTGCTCTTTCCGTAAAACGATTAAACATAGCCATTACAATTCCTCCTCCAATAAGCACACGATTTATGAAACACAGTGAACATAAATTGTCTGTGCGAATTAGACCCTTGACATCAAAGATGTCAAGGGTAAATTCAGACAGATAACTTACCTTCACTTTTGTTCGCTAAGTTATGTCTTTATTTACCAATTCTACTTCTTATCAATGCCGCGCGTTTAACATCTCGCTCTTGAGTTGACAATTTTTTACCTTCTATTTTTTGTAAATGAGCCGGTTGCGTAAGTATCAATAATTCATTTATCATTGTCCTATCCAGCTCTTTAATTATGCCTAAATCCTGCCCCAGGCGCAGCATTGAAAGCATCTCTATTGTTTCGGCGCTATCAATAATATAAGCGCTCTTTAGAATTCCAAATGACCTGAATACTCGGTCCTCAAGTATATTGCGATTATTTTTCATTAGTGCGGCTCTGGCCATATTCTCCTGCTCAATAACCTGCCTGATTATACCCTTTATATTTTCAAGTATCTCTTCCTCATTTGCCCCCAAAGAAACCTGATTGGAAATCTGAAAAAAATTACCCGCAGACTGAGTTCCTTCTCCGTAAAGACCTCGCGTTGTAAAAGAAAGCTTAGCAATAGCTGCTAATACTTTATTTATCTGTTTGGTCATTACCAAGGCGGGTAAATGCAGCATAACAGAACCACGCATACCCGTACCTACATTAGTAGGACAGGCAGTAAGATAACCAAACTCACCGGAGAAAGCAAATCTTATCTTCTTAGAAAGCGTTGTATCAATATTATTAATAATATTCCAGGCCTCGCGTAAGTCAAAGCCCGATTTCATAATCTGAATACGCAGATGATCCTCTTCATTAACCATAATAGAGACTATTTCTTCCGGACTTATAAGTATAGCCTTATTTTCCGGCTTTATTGCATGCTCACGGCTCATTAAGTGCCGTTCAATAAGAAATTGCTTATCCAGCGGGCTTACGTCAGAAAGCCTTAAAAACATACTATTCTTTAAATAATCATTTTGCGTTAACGCTTTTCTAATCCTTTCTAACGTTTCCGCGCCCTGTTTCTTATTGGCCCAATGAGGAAAAGGAACTTTTTCTAAATTTCGGGCAAGACGCAGACGGCTAGAAAAAACAATATCTGAATTAGGCCCCGTACCTTTTAACCATTCACTAGCCTGCTTAAGCAGGTCATCCAGCTTCATTTTAACTATCTCCTTTTTTCTCTAATTCCCTTATTTTATCACGTAGTTTTGCCGCCTCTTCAAATTCTTCGCTTTGCACGGCAAGTTGCAATTTATCCTTTAATTCTTTTAACGATGAAGACTTAATCTTTGCAGGATTTTGCGCCTGAGGTAACTTATCCGGCAACTTACCCAGATGTTGATTTGAGCCATGTATTTTCTTAAGCAACGGCTTTAGATGTAAAACAAAGCTACGATAACACTCGCTGCATCCAAGCCGGCCGATTTTTTGAAAATCTTCGTAAGTCAAGCCGCAAGATGGACACTTTAATTTAGCAAGCCCCCCCGCTTCAACCTGATCCCCAAAATTAGACAATCCCGCCAAGAGATCGGCCAAGCCAAACTGCTGCTCCATCTCCATACTTTTAGCTCTGGCACACCCCTCGCATAAATGTAACTCTGCCATCTGATTATCAATAATTTCAGTTAAATGTACGGTTGCAGCACCTTTACCGCATATATCACATACCATAATTTCCTCCAAACAATAAAATATTGCTTTTCCTTAGTTATTTTTTATGCATTATATCTATATCCGTCTATCTTTGTAATTCGACGAAACTCCTCCATCAAAGATAAGGTGACCTTCCCAGGCTTACCCTTATTAATAGACCTCGCGTCAATTTTTACAACAGGTATAATCTCCGCTGCGGTACCGGTTAAAAATATTTCATCAGCAGTATATAAATCATAACGGGTAAGCAAAACTGCTTTTGCGTTGATATTACGCTTTGCGGCTATATCAAATACAGCGCCCCTGGTAATACCGGGTAAAATCCCTATCGATATAGGAGGCGTTAGAAGCTCAGAATCTTTAACTATAAATATATTATCTCCCGTACATTCACAAACATAGCCATCATAAGAAAGCATTAAAGCCTCCTCAGATTTAACATTTATTGCCTCGATTTTAGCCATAATATTATTCAAATAATTCAAAGATTTTATCTGCGGCGTTAAAGCCTCATTTATATTCCTACGCGTAGCAACCGTAACAATATCAAGCCCCTTCTTATATAATTCCTGAGGGTATAAAGCAATACTGTCTGCGATAATAAAAATAGTAGGATGTTTACATTTACGGGGGTCAAGACCCAAATCTCCTTCACCGCGCGTTACAACAACTCTTATATAAGCATCTTTTAATTTATTCGCCCTTAAAGTCTTAACAATTGCTTTAATCATATTCTCTTTCGATAAAGGAATATCCAGCATTATCGCCTGCGCGGATCTATACAACCTGTTTATATGATCCTTTAGCCGGAAAATTAAACAATTATAACTTCTGATTCCTTCAAATACACCATCGCCGTATAAAAGACCATGATCAAAAATTGATACCTTAGCATCTTTTTTATCAACTAATTTTCCATTAAGGTAAATTTTCATATTCCTCCCCCTAATCTACATTGTAAACTAAATAATTTCTCCGTCCTTTATATTAATTATCCTATTGCACGTTTGCGCTATTTGCTTATTATGCGTAACCAAAACTTGTGTCATGTCTTTTTCTTTATTCAAACGAATCAAAATATCTAAAATTTTTCCTCCGGTTTCGGAATCAAGATTTCCCGTTGGCTCATCGCAGAATAAAATCTCCGGATCGTTTATCAGTGCGCGGGCAATAACCACTCTCTGCTGCTCTCCTCCGGAAAGTTGACTCGGATTATGATTTAACCTCTTAGCCAATCCTACTACCGAGAGTAATTCCCGCGCCTTCTTATCAGCTTGCCTTGATGTTAAATCTCTATTTATTACCGCAGGAAGTAATACATTTTCTAATGCGTTAAACTCGGAAAATAAATGATAAAACTGAAATACAAAACCTATTTTAACGTTTCTTAAAGCCGCGAGTTTATCAGGACGCATCTTGTAGATATTTTCGCCGCCTATAAAAACATCTCCTCGACTAGGAGAATCAAGGCCCCCTAACAAATGAAGAAGTGTAGATTTTCCGGCACCTGATGGACCCATAATACAAACTACTTCATTCTTCTTTATGCTTAATTTTACATCTTTAAGAACGGTAAGTTTCTTAAGCTTATGGTTGTATGTTTTATATAAATTTTTTGCTTCTAATATATGACTACTCATACCTTAAGGCTTCAGTGATGTTTAAGTTAGCCGCGCGGCTTGCCGGATATACCGTAGCAATAAGAGTTATTAATAAAGCCGCAATACTAACACATGATATGTCCTGCCAGGATAAATAAACGGGAAGCCTGTCTAAATAATAAAGATCCGGTAGTTTAATAAATTGATATTTTTTAAGTATAAGACAAATACCTACCCCGAAAATGATTCCCGATACTATCCCGGCAATACCGATAAAGGCTCCTTGTAAAATGAATATGTTTCTTATTCCCGAACGGGTAACGCCTATAGATTTAAGTATCCCGATATCTTTTATTTTCTCCGTAACCCTGACTATCAATGTACTTGCAATGCCAAAACTTGCCACCAGAACAATCAGGCTTAAAATTATAAACATTGTAAACTTTTCTAATTTTAGCGCGTCAAAAAATGTTTTATTTAATTCTGCCCACGTCCTAACATTATAAGAAGTACCCAGCTTAAATAAAATATCCTTTTTTACCTTATCGGCAGCGAATAAATTATCCACTCTTACGCCTATTCCACTAGCAACATTGAATACATTATTTAGCTCCTGAGCCCGCGCAAGACTTATAAACGCAAGGGTTAAATCATAATTATACATTCCGGATTTAAAGATACCGGCAACCTTAAATTTTATTATATCTTTTATCGTAGGCGAAATAAGTTCAACCTCATCACCTACGTATAGTCCGAGAACGCCGGCAAGCTCCTCACCGATAATTATTGCGTTCTCATCCGTATCTAAAGAATTAAAATCTCCGGCAATGAGATATTTTTTAAGCTTGGTAACTTTTACTTCCTCTTGAGGTAAAATACCCCTTAAATAAAGGCTTATTATCGCAGTCTCGGTGCGTATAAACCCTTGCGTATTAACGTGCGGAGCGGTCGCAACAACACCGGGAACAGATTCAATATTCTCCTGTAGGTCATTATAAAACATAATGCCAAAATTATCACTTACTACCAGATGGGCATTACTACCTACAATTTTATCACGCAAGTCATTATCAAAACCGGACATAACCGCTAAAACTATAATTAATGCCGCAACCCCTACAGCTACACCCAGAATAGAAAATACGCTTATTATCGAGACAAACCTTTCTTTGTTCCCACCTAAAAAATACCGCCAACTTATCCAAAATTCACTTTTACGCATTTAGCTTATTCTTCTTCTGCTTGATCCGCTTTTTTTTCAGGCCTTAGATGCGGAAAAAGTATGACATCTCTAATCGACGGCTGATTTGTAAAAAGCATAACTAACCGGTCAATGCCTATACCAAGGCCTCCTGCCGGAGGCATTCCATGTTTTAAAGCATTTACAAAATCCGTATCTATTGTCCCCTGCGATGGATTCTCCCCCGCCTCTTCTTTAAAACGACTCTCCTGTTCAATGGGATCGTTTAACTCCGAATAAGCATTTGCAACTTCCATGCCGCCCATAAACAATTCAAATCTTTCTGAAACATAAGGGTCACCTTTTTTATTTTTAGCTAAAGGACATAAAACACTAAAATAATCAGTAAGAAATACCGGAGAATCCACCCCTTCCTCGCTAAGCATATCCTCAACAAGACGTACAATCTGAGAACGCGTTAGGGTTTCCTCGACTTTTCTACCCTGCTTAACTAGTTTTTTAGCCATATCCTCCTTAGAATCATCTGGATTTATATCAAATTTATCTTTAACGGCTTTAGCAAAAGATTTTTCTTCCCAGGGGAGACCCATATCTATTAATTTACCTTGATATTCTATTTTTTGGGCCAACCCTATATCTTTAGCAACATGCAATACGATATCAGTAGTTAATTTCATCATATCGCGATAGTCCGAATACGCGGAATATACCTCCAACATCGTAAATTCAGGATTATGACGGGTAGATACTCCTTCATTGCGAAAACTCTTATTTATCTCATAAACTTTCTCAAATCCTCCAACTAGCAACTTTTTAAGATATAATTCCGGAGCAATCCTTAAATACATATCGGCGTTGAATTCCTCATGATATGTCTTAAATGGTTTTCCTGCCGCCCCTCCCGGAATAAACTGTAGCATAGGAGTTTCGACTTCTAAAAAACCATTTGTATCAAGAAAGCTGCGGATACTACTAATAATACGGCTGCGCATTAAAAATACATCTTTGATTTGAGAATTCGAAATTAAATCTAAATATCTCTGACGGTAGCGTATTTCGATATCTTTTAATCCATGCCATTTCTCCGGTAAAGACTTTAAAGACTTTGAGAGCAAAACTATTTTTTCCGCCTTAACAGTAGGCTCATTAGTTCTAGTAAGAAAAGCCTGGCCCGTGATACCTACAATATCCCCTATATCCAGATTTCCAGCCACTTCTTCGCTTTCTCCTAAAGTGCCAATCTTTACATAAATTTGTATCTTTCCGGTTGAATCCCGCAAATCCATAAAACTTGTCTTGCCATGCGACCTTATACTGATTAAGCGGCCGCAAACAGATACAACCTGATCAGGCTTAAAATTGTCTCTAAGTACATCTATATTGCTGCTGCGCAAGAAGTTAGCACCATAAGGATCAATTCCAGCCTTACGTAATTGAGCTATTTTTTCTAATCTTTGATTATAAATTTCGTTTGTTTCCATAAGTTATAATTATATATCATATAATAAGATATGTCAATGAAAACACCCCGTACGAATTGACTCATATTAAATGTTACCGAAGCGATAGTAAAATTGAATCGTTGACTCATAATTCATGTTACCCAAGAATAAGAGCAATAAAGGGGGTAACTTATGGGACCACGGTCAAAAAAAGAGTA
>CAJVXN010000050.1 GCA_913009335.1 uncultured bacterium | reverse complement strand
GAATACTACGACTTTTCTTGCGGGAACAGGAACAATCTCTCCTGTACGGGGGTTTCTTCCTGTTCTTGGCCGTCTTTCTTTTACCTTAAATACTCCGAAATTACGCAACTCAACCTTTTCACCCCTGCTTAATGATTCAGCAATAGCATCAAACGTCTTTTGAACCACTATCTTAACCTTCGTCTGCTTTATGCGAGTCTCATCAGAGATCTTTAAAGCAATGTCTTTCTTTGTCATGTTTCACCTCCTAAAAACTTTATAACTTATTAAATAGCAAGTGCTTAAATAAATATCTTAGATACAAAGACTAGCACAACAATATGTTTAAAACTTGTACATATTTTAACAGCTATCTACTGAGAGGTCAAGGAAATTATTTAACCCCGTTAGAGATAACAAGATAGAACAATATTTAGCAATAATTTAATAGATAAAGATGGGTCGCTCTGCTACCAAAGTTAATATACGGTCGTCGAAGGACGACCTATCTCTAACGGGGTGAATAGCAACGAGTTACTGCAAAACAAAGGAAAATTTATCTACTCCTAATATATCCTCGATATCTTTGATTAATTCCTGCCGGGGCCTTACAAACAACTCATCCCCTACAAGAACCTGAATTCGTTGCTTGGATGGAGTATCGAAATGAAGATATACCGGAACCTTACCGGTATTCGCGCGAAATCTATCTTTAAGAGTCTCTAAAACATTCTCACGAACACCGGACATATTTAAATGTATTGCATTAATCAAATTATAAGCATCATCCAAAGGAAAAAGCGTAGTTATAAAAATCTTAGGAGTATCCTCACGAAGGTTAAGCTTCCCTTTAATAATAACTACACTATTGAGAAGCAAATGTTTAGACACTTCCTTAAACGCCGAAGGAAAAGCTATCACTTCTATCATCCCTGTCAAATCCTCAACTTTTAATATTGCCATTTTTTCAGCCTTGGCGCGAGTAACAGTCTGCTTGATCTTAACAATCATCGCGGCAATTGTAATGCTCTCGCCGTCTTTATGCTTTTTTAACTTATCAATGGCAGAAGAACTAAAATGCTTAAGCTGATGCTCATATTTAGCCAACGGATGTCCCGTTACATAAAAACCAAGCATATCCTTCTCGAAAGAAAGAATTTCTGTTTCGGGCCATTCTTTTATTTGCGGAATTTCCTTATCAATACAAGCAAATCCATTATCCTGTCCTGTGTCTGTATCAAAAAATGAAAGCTGGCGGCTATTACGCTCCCGTTTAAGCTTAGAGCATATTTCCAATGTCTTATCCAGCATCACAACCATTTGCGCCCGGTATAACCCAAAGCTATCGAAGGCTCCGCACTTAATTAAACTCTCTACAACCTTTTTATTTGCCAGACGCAAGTCAATATTTTCGCAGAAATTATAAAGATCCTTAAATTTGCCATTTTTCTTTCTTGCCTCAACAATTGATTCAATGGCCCCCTTGCCAACATTCTTAACTGCCGCAAGTCCAAAACGTATTTTTTTACTCCCCTCAATAGTAAAATCGTGAAAACTCGCGTTTACATCAGGAGGCAAGATTTCAATACCCATTGCCTTTGCTTCAGTTACATATTCCACAATTTTATCGGTATTATCTTTTTCACTAGTGAGTAAAGCACTCATAAATTCTACAGGGAAATTAGCCTTAAGGTATGCCGTACGATAGGAAATAAGCGCATAAGCCGCAGAATGCGAACGGTTAAACCCGTAACCGGAAAAATATTCAATCAAATCAAATATTTTTTCTGCCAGAGGCTTGCCTATATTATTTTTTACGCATCCTTGCGTAAAATCCCTGCGTTGTTGCTCCATTACCTCAGGAATTTTTTTACTCATCGCCCGCCTTAATAAATCCGCTTGCGCCATACTAAAACCGGCCAAGACTGATGCAATCTGCATAACCTGTTCCTGATAAATCATGATTCCGTAAGTATCGGATAGAATAGGCTCAAGCTTTTCATGATCATACTTTATAGGTATTTTTCCGGCTTTTCTATGTATAAAATCATCTAACATTCCGCTACCGATTGGGCCCGGACGATAAAGCGCTAAAAGCGCAATCAAATCTTCAAAACGGCTAGGATTTAATTTACTTAATAAATCACGCATCCCCACGCTTTCCACCTGAAATACTCCCATCGTTTTAGCCGAAGATAAAAGCTCGAATGTTTTTCGATCCTCAATAGAAATGTTATCTATTCCAACATCGATATTTCTCAATTTCTTAATTGCTTTTACTGTCTTGCTTATTACCGTTAAGGTACGAAGCCCGAGAAAATCCATCTTAAGAAGCCCCATCTTTTCTAATGACCCCATAGCAAAACCTGTAGTAATTTGATCATCGTTGGTTTTATACAAAGGGACATATTCAGAAAGCGGCTTATCGGCAATAACAACTCCGGCAGCATGAATCGAGGCATGCCTGCTTAGCCCTTCTAAAACCTGAGCATTGTCTATTAAATCTTTAACCTGATTATCTGTATTATACAATACTGCTAATTCGGAATCACCGCTAACAGCATCTTTTAACGTAATATTTGCCTCGGCAGGGATTAGCTTTGCTATTCTATCAACATCAGCATAAGGCATGCTCATGACACGCCCCACATCTCGAACAGCCGCTCTAGCCTGCATAGTACCAAAAGTTATTATCTGAGCAACATCTTCTTTTCCATATTTTTGAGTTACGTAATCAATAACCTCCGGCCGGCGCTCATAGCAAAAATCTATATCGATATCCGGCAGTCCTGCTCGCTGCGGATTGAGAAACCGCTCAAACAATAAACCATAGCGTATCGGATCAAGATCCGTAATACCCAAAAGATAACTTACCAGGCTTCCGGCAGCTGAACCTCTTCCCGGCCCTACAGGAATACCCTGTTCCTTGGCATAATGAATAAAATCCCAAACAATAAGAAAATAACTTACAAAACCCATTTTAATAATTACATCCAGCTCGGTTTTAAGGCGTTCAACTACTTCCGGAGTTTCTTTAGCGTATCTACGTTTTAAACCTTTCTTACACAACTCCTCTAAATAGCCATCCTTAGTTTTACCTTCCGGCGGGTCAAAATGAGGTAGGTGCATTTTGCGAAAATCTAATTCCAGATTACAAGCATCGGCAATCTTTAAAGTATTTGTTATCGCATGTGGAATTTCCGCAAAGATTTTCTTCATCTCTTCAGGACTTTTAAAATAAAACTCTTCGGTACTTAAACGCATCCTATTAGGATTATCCATCATATCCTGAGTCTGAATACAAAGTAACATCTCATGCGCGCGGGCATGCTCTTTCTTTAAATAATGTACGTCGTTGGTCGCGACAATAGGAAGGTTTAACTCGGAAGAAAGCTTAAGCAGTCCCTGATTAACCTTTGTCTGCTCAGGGATAAGATTTTCCTGTAGCTCTAAATAAAAATTATCTTTTCCAAAAATACTGGATAGCTCAAATGTAACAGCCTTAGCCCTCTCTGTCTGATCGCGCATAATTAAAGAAGGAATTTCTCCCTTAAGACACGCGGTCAAGCCAATCAGGCCTTTTGAGTGCTGGCTAAGAATATCCTTATCGATACGCGGACGATAATAGAATCCTTCAATAAAAGCACTAGATACCAATTTAATTAAATTTTTATATCCGGTTTCATCTTTTACCAGCAAAACTAAATGGTGTGCCGCGTCCTGAATCTTACCGGCTGTTTTATCAAACCGTGATTTCGGCGCTACATAGACTTCACAACCGATAATCGGCTTGATTCCGGCTTTCTGCATTATCTGATAAAATTCGATTGCTCCGAAAATATTACCGTGGTCCGTAATCGCAAGCGCGGGAAACTTAAAGCTTGCCGCCAATTCGGCAAGCCGTTTTAACTGGCAGGCGCCGTCTAAAAGGCTGTACTGGGTATGCAGGTGAAGATGAACAAAATCAGAAGAATGAAGCATTTGAAAAGTTTTAATTTATTAATTACAAGCTAGAAACATTTTTAAAAATTAATAACCTTTTAATCAATAATATAAAAATATTATTATTCCCACTCGATTGTTGCAGGAGGTTTTGAACTTATATCGTAAGTTACGCGGTTAACACCCTTTACTTCATTGATAATTCTATTTGAAATCTTAGCCAGTACCTCATAAGGAACTGTTGCCCAATCCGCGGTCATGCCGTCGACACTGGTAACGCATCTAATAGCAACCACATTCTCATAGGTTCTTGCATCACCCATAACCCCGACCGTCTTAATTGGCAGAAGTACTGCGAAAGACTGCCATATCTGATCATACAAATCAGCTTTCTTTATCTCGTCTAAAAGACGTTCATCAGCTTCACGCAATATACTCAGACGCTCATCCGTAACATCCCCTAAAATTCTTATCGCGAGACCCGGACCCGGAAACGGCTGGCGCATAAGTATGTTTTCAATAAGCCCTAGACGTTTTCCTATATTACGCACCTCATCCTTAAAAAGATCGCGCAACGGCTCAATGAGTTTTAATTTCATCTTAAGCGGAAGGCCTCCGACATTATGATGTGTTTTTATCTTAGCAGTCGGGCCGCCAAAAGCAGGAACAGACTCAATTACATCAGGATAAAGCGTTCCCTGAGCAAGAAAATTTACACCCTTAAGTTTTTTTGCTTTATCTTCAAAGACTTTAATGAATTCATTACCAATAATTTTTCTTTTCTCTTCCGGGTCCGTTATACCTTTTAATCTATTTAGAAACCGCTGCCTGGAATCAATACAAACAAGGTTCATCTTAAAATGTTCCAAGAAGGTCTTTTTTACCTGCTGTAATTCATTCTTACGCAACAACCCATTATCAATAAAAATACAACGTAAGCGTCTGCCAATAGCTTTATGAATAAGCAAGGCGGTTACCGCGGAATCTACCCCTCCGGATAAACCGCATATAACTCTTTTCTTCCCTACTTCTTTTTTAATTTTTGCAACGGTATCCTTTATAAACGATGCCATTCGCCAATTAGAGGAACATTTGCATATTCTAAATAAAAAATTCGATACTATCTTATCCCCGCTTTGCGTATGGATTACTTCGGGATGAAACTGCACTCCGTAAATTGCGCGCTTTTTATCGGCAATTGCCGCAATCGGCGCATTAAGCGTATGCCCAATAGTGCGAAAACCCTTTGGAAGTTTGGTCAGATAATCCCCATGACTCATCCAGCAGGTCAAATTAGCCGCTAGCCCCTTAAATAAGTCTTTCTGCTCATCAATAAACAACTCTGCCCTACCATATTCGCGGCCTTTGCTAAATTTAACCTTACCGCCCAATAACTGTGCTACAACCTGCATACCATAACAAATACCCAACATGGGTATCTTAAGCTTAAGTATGCTTTTATCCGGCTTGGGAGATACTTTTCGATAAGTATTAGCAGGTCCCCCCGATAAAATTAAACCTTTAGGAGCGAGATTTTTAATCTCAGACGCCGTTATATTATAGGGTACGATTAAACTAAAAACATTATTCTCACGCACACGCCTCGCAATAAGCTGCGTGTACTGAGAACCAAAATCCATAATCAGTATTAAATTTTTCGCCATTATTTCCCCATTCCTACGCGTTGTGCTGCCTGAAAAATCTTACCTTCGGTCTGTATTGAAGGCGCGATAATAATCTCGACATCATGCATTTCTTTTATGTTTTGAGCGCCTAGACACCCCATAGAGGTAGTTAACGCGCCCATCAAATTTTGTGAACCATCATCGGTTTTAGCCGGACCAGATAAAATTTCCTTTAATTTTCCGCTTGTCCCCACATACACACGAGTACCTCTGGGTAAATTCACATGGGATGTTGCCATTCCCCAATGATACCCGCCCCCAGGAGCTTCTTTTGCTTTCGCAAAGGCTGAACCAACCATAACCGCATCCGCCCCTGAAGCAAACGCTTTACAAATTTCCCCACCTATGCGCATACCGCCATCAGTAATGATAGAAATGTAATTTCCGGTACGTTTGTAGTAAAAATCCCGCGCTGCTGCGGCATCAATGGTTGCGGTTACCTGAGGAACTCCAATTCCTAAAACTCCCCGTGTCGTACAAGCTGCTCCCGGACCAATACCTATAAGCAGGCCCGCGCACCCGGTATCTAAAAGCTCCAGCGTTACTTCATATGTAACACAATTCCCAATTATAACCGGAACCTTCATTGACTTGCAAAACTTAGCTAAATCTAAAGGCTTATAGCCGAAAGATCGATGCCTGGTGGTTGTAACCGTAGATTGCACAATAAAAATATCCACGCCAGCATCCTGAGCGATCTGCCCGTATCTCTTAGCATTAGCAGGAATACAACTTACTGCTGCCGTCGCTTTTTTGGCCTTAATTTCCTCAATTCTCTTGGTAATAAGCTTTTCCTTAACAGGCGCCAAATAAAGACTTTGCACAAAACTTGTGGCCTTTTTTGCGTCTGCGCTTGCGATTTCTTTTAAAATCTCTCCGGGCTTATCATAGCGTGTTTGTACACCATCAAGGTTTAAAACCGCCAAGCCGCCTAATCTACTCATCTCAACGGCAAAACGAACATCTACCACACCGTCCATTGCCGCAGCCATAATAGGAATACGATATTTTTTACCCGCTATCTCAAAGTGCGTATCCACATCTGCGGGATTAATAGTAACCATCCCGGGAACAAGGGCCACTTCGTCAAAGCCATAACAGCGCCTTGCCCGTTTATTTATGCCTACCCACTCACCCATTTTTCACCCCATAATATCTTATTAAAATTTAGTATCCTCTATCATACAGAATATAAATTGCATTGTCAATAGCACACTTTAAGTTTTTTATTAAGTGAGTATATATAATTTAGGCACCCTAAACTATTTCTTTTAAGGGTGCCTAAATATGTTTTTACCTAATTAACAGAGGGAGATTAATACATTCCTCCGCCGCCCATACCCATGCCACCACCTGGCATCGGAGGCATAGCAGGTTTATCCTTCTCAGGTAAATCAGTGATTACGCTTTCGGTAGTCAAAAGCAAAGACGCAATACTGGACGCATTCTGAAGAGCAGAGCGTGCAACCTTTTTAGGGTCAACTACACCTGCCTCAATCATATCCACATATTCATCCTTATTTACATCATAACCCATATTAGTTTCGCCGGTTTTTACTTTTTGGACAATAACCGAAGCTTCTAATCCGGCATTAGCTACTAACTGTCTCAAAGGCTCTTCCAATGACCTTCTTACAATAGCCGCACCAACTGCTTCATCACCTTTAAGCTTGAGCTTATCCAATGCAGGGAGCGCTCTGATAAATGCAACTCCTCCTCCTGGAATAATGCCCTCTTCAACTGCTGCGCGAGTTGCATGCAAGGCATCTTCAACGCGAGCCTTTTTCTCTTTCATCTCGGTCTCAGTAGCTGCGCCTACATTAATCACCGCAACTCCTCCGGCAATCTTAGCTAAGCGTTCCTGAAGCTTCTCTTTATCATAATCAGAATCAGAGTCGTCAATCTGTGTTTTTAACTGAGCAATCCTGCCATTTATAGCAGTTGTTTTACCAGCACCTTCAATAATAGTCGTATTTTCTTTATCAATTGTTACTCTTTTTGCCTGTCCTAGATCAGAGATATCAACATTTTCCAGCTTTATCCCTAAATCTTCAGTAAGCGCCTTTCCACCGGTTAAAATAGCAATATCTTCCAACATTGCCTTACGCCTATCACCATATCCGGGAGCCTTTACTGTACAGCAGGACAAAGTGCCGCGTATTTTATTTACAACCAATGTTGCTAGCGCTTCCCCCTCGACCTCTTCAGCAATAATTACAAGAGGTTTTCCGGATCTAGCTATCTTCTCGAGCAACGGAACAATATCCTTTAGATTAGAGATTTTCTTTTCATAAATCAGGATATAAGGCGTTTCAAGCGCGCAAGTCATCCTTTCTGCATCTGTTACAAAGTACGGAGAAAGATAACCTTGATCAAACTGCATACCCTCAACTACACTTAAGGAAGTTAGCGTTGATTTTGCTTCCTCAACTGTAATTACACCGTCTTTTCCAACCTTCTCCATAGCCTCGGCAATCTGATCACCGATAATCTGATCAGAGTTAGCAGCGATATAAGCTACCTGACTTATTTCTTTCTTATCTTTAATCGGTTTTGTAAGAACTTCCAACTCATCAATAACTTTATCTACGGCTTTTTCAATGCCTCTTTTTAACGCCATAGGATTTGCACCGGCAGTAACATTCTTTAAACCCTGCCGATAAATTGCTTCAGCTAAAACAGTAGCAGTAGTTGTTCCGTCTCCGGCAATATCAGATGTTTTCTCAGCTACTTCCTTAACCATCTGAGCGCCCATGTTTTCAAACGGATCTTCTAACTCTATCTCTTTTGCCACGGTAACACCGTCTTTTGTAATAGTCGGTGAACCGAACTTTTTATCCAAGACTACATTGCGGCCCTTAGGACCCAATGTTATCTTTACCGCGTTCGACAACTGCTCAACACCTTTCAATATCAATCTTCTGGCTTCATCGCCGAATTTTAATTGTTTCGCCATGTTTCCTCCTTCAATGAGCACATCAGTTACGAAGTACAATTACGGCGTAACTGATAAGTGCGAATTAACCCCGCCACCGGCGGGGTCTAACCACATAAGCACACCTCTTATTACTTACTTAATACTGCCAGGATATCATCCTCGCGCATTATTAATAACTCTTCACCTTCTTTAGTCGTAATCTCTGTTCCGGAATACTTCCCATAAAGAACTCTATCACCTTTCTTAACCTCTAAAGCAACGAGAGACCCGCTATCAGAAATCTTACCTTTCCCAACTGCTACAACTTTGCCTTCCTGCGGTTTTTCCTGAGCTGTATCAGGAAGAACAATACCACCCTTGGTCTTTTCTTCTGCATCAAGCGCTTTAACAACAACTCTATCACCTAATGGTTGAATAGACATATGCTACACCTCCTTCTAATTCATTCTGGTTAACAATTGACAAAATTCACGCACATCATCAAAAAGCAAATTAGCACTCTTTAGACAAGACTGCTAATTTAACATAACCTTAAATATCTGTCAAGTATTTTTTTAAATAATTTTAAGAGAGACCTAACCCTTTATTCTTCAAAGGGTAGAAATAAGTTGAATACCTTTTAAGGTAAGATATGGATCAACTCTATTTATAGGAACGCAATAGTTACTTAAGAATTTTGCGCACCCGCCGGTAGCAACAACCTTCACTTTTTGCTTAAAAAATTCCTGCCTTAACTTCTTCAATAACCCATTCACCAAAAAACTCGTACCATAAACTATGCCGCTATTCATACTGCTTTCTGTATCGCGGCCGACTAAAACTTTTGGCCTCTTCGGAGTTATCTTGCGCAATAATGCCGCGCGTTGAGTAAGGGCATCAAGGGATATCTCTATTCCGGGAGCAATAATACCGCCTATATATTCCCTTTTTTTTGAAACGACATCAAATGTAATCGCTGTTCCAAAATCAACAATAATCAAAGGCGCACCATAAAACATAACTCCCGCATAGGCATTTACCAATCTATCCTGCCCGACGTGCCCGGGAATCCGATAAAGATTTTTTATCGGCACCAAAACATCCTTACCTATAATACGCACTTCTTGCTTAAATATCTTTTTTAAATCTCTGGATATTTTTAAAGTCCGTTTTGGTACTACACTACATACAAAAATATCCCCTATTGTAACTCTGCCTAATTTTCGCTTTATATCAGCCAGAGTATAATTTTGCGAAGAAACAAAAGCTTTCCTTAAAAGCCTCTTCCCCTTAAAAACACCAAAAGATATATTAGTATTACCGATATCAACTGCTAATAACATCTAATTTTTTTCCTTTAGTTACTTTCATCTGCACAAGAAGCCATGCTCCAAAAACAAGACAAATCAACATGGATATGCTTGCTAGAAATCTAACAAAAAATGCCAGAGTCAAATCATACCGCAATAGCCCCATGCGCGTCAATAAATAATTCCAGTCATGTATCACATTTCCTCCGGTATAAAATGGGACCGCCATGGGCAAAATCATAGTACGCGCATCGGCAATATAAGCAGCTACACCAAAAAGATTACATGAAAGCCAACCAAAACAAAGAACAATAGAAAAATAGTCCTCCTGCCGCCAGAAATTAAACATTCCATAAAAAGGAGCGAATAATTGAAAAATTGTACCCCCTGCTATTTTCATAAATAACCCCAGAAAAGAAAAAATCATATGCCCCAACTCATGGATACCCCAATTAAGCCAGCCGAGAATATCAGAATAACCCGATTTGGTCCAATACCGAAATAAAATATAGGCAAATCCTATCAAAAGCGGCAGGCGCAATTGCCATCTTCTACCCTGACACCAATCCGCAGCACCGGCTAAAAAAGATTCAAAAAATTCTTTTAGTATTATCATTTACTGGTATTTTTTAATATATTATCTTTTTCTTCTGCGCTATTTAAATAATAAAGGTATTCTGCGATTTTCTCCGCCTCACTCTTATTAATTCTACTACCCATTTTTTCAGACATTCTCTTTGTAGTTCTGGTCCATTCTTCTA
>CAJVXN010000049.1 GCA_913009335.1 uncultured bacterium | reverse complement strand
TGGCTAAAAGGAAAACATGAAAGCGGGATTTAAAACAGTTAAACCAATAAAAATAGAAGAATAGAAAATCTGTAGAGGGTTTTACAGTATTTTAGCTTTTATAAAAGTTAATTTTTCAGCAATCTCTTATAAAGTACTGTTTTTAAAAGGAAATTTAAAAATAACGGGATTTATGAAAGGGCCAGACCGGCTGCTACGGTTAAAACAGAACTTTTGTTAATTTCTAAATCTTCTTTAGCGGTAGATGAACCTAACTTTTGATTAGTAAGAGGATCCCAGAAATCTATTTCCATATCCAAAGCAGAATTTAGAAATTTATCTATATTCTTCAGGCGTGCGCCGCCGCCGCAGAGATAAAGTTTACTAATCTTCTGTTGAATAAATCTCTCGCAATAATCAAATGAAATACGCACTTCATCTAAGATGTTATTTAAATTTGATTTTATTATCATCTCTAGTTCTTCGCTGGAATCATCCGAACTGCATTTTAACTTTTCTGCAGCATGTAAGTCTAAATTCATTCTTTCGGAAATCGCTTTTGTTAAATCAAAACTTCCTAGAAGTATATCGCGCGAAAAACGTACCACATTATTTTCCAAAACAGCTAACTTACTAACCCTATGCCCTAAATCAAGCAAAGATACAGAGCCGCCCCCGACAGCAGGGGGAAACCCCGCATGGCAAAAAGCATCAATAATAGCAAAACAATCAACATTTACCGAAGCGACCTGTAATCCCGCTTGCTTTACCAGATCTATTTTTTCTGCTATTACCCTACGTTCCACACCCACGACCAAAACCAACATTTCACTATCAATAGATTTATCAGTTATCTGATAATCAATAACCATATCCTCTAACTTATGCGGAATGTGCTTACTAAGCTCAAATTCTAAAGCAGTTACTAGCTCTCTCTCCTGTAATTTTGGCATCAATATATACCTGGTAATAATATCTGACCCCGAAAGAGAAATATTGGCCCACTTAGAGCTTATCCGACCCTCCTCTACAGACTGTTTGATTGCTTCTATAATTGCTGCCTTATCAGCCTGCTCCTGCGTCATCTCGGCTACACCAAAAGAAAACGAATTCTTTTCTTTGGACCAACCTTTTTTAATCTCTACGGCCTTAATGCCGAATGTGCCCATATCCAGGCCGAATCGTGAAGCACCAATTCCCGTAGCAGAAAATATCTCTTTTATTTTTTTAAGATTAATCATAGCTATTATGCTAAAACTGTTTTTTGGAATTTTACTATTAAAGCCTGCCTGCGGTAATTAACTATCTGACTAAATTTACGCATGCGATAAAAATTATTCAGATATTTCTACTGGGGCGGCTGGAGAACCTAAAGATTTCTTATAATACTTGATTGCCGTATGGCGGTCGCTTAAATTTTGGGCGTGAATAACCGCTAGGTTATAATAAATCTCCTGATCTCTCTCGTTGCCCTCTAATGCCTCAAGATACTCCTCTACCGCCTTCCTAAACTTAGCTGTTTTTGTATAAAGAAAACCTAAATTATAATGGATATCTTTGGCTAAGCCAAGCTGAACATCATCTCTCTCTTCATAATTTAACGCTAGAAGATATTCCCTAATCGCATCTTTATATCTATTCTCCAGCGCATATAAATAACCCAAATTAAAATGTATCTGCCCCTTTATTTGCTCTCTAATTTCTTCATCTACTACAACATCGCGCCTGCGTAAATCAGAAATACCGGCGCGGCCCATAGAAGATAATATGGCATTTTCTTTCTCTAATAAACTAATCTTATTTTTAGCCTGTGGTAGTTTTTTCTCCGCTAAAGACTTTCTTCTACTTAAAGCATCGAATTCCTTAGCTAAAGAACGGTTCTGATTCTTAAGATAATTTAATTCTTTGCGCACTTCTTTTAATTTCTGCAGCGTTTCTTTTTCTGTCTTTTTCTCTTTATGAAGATTGGCCAATTGCTTACTCAAAGAGGCATTTTCTTTTTTAACAGCGGATATCTGAATTTCTGCTTCTTTTAATTTACGGAAAGAGTCTTTCCTCACGTCTTTTGCCTTTTGCAACTTGGCTAACTTGGTGTTTAATGATATATTTTCTTTCTTCAAAGAATCAATCTGGGTTTGGGTTTGTTTTATTATCTCGCTCCTTACCGCTTCTTTTTCTTTAATAAGCTGTTTTACTTGCTTACCTAAAGAAGCATTTTCACTCTTAAGGAGCGTTACTTTAGCCACGGCAACTTTTACTTTTCGGGATTGATCAGTCGCAACAGCTTTTTTGATATCAGAATCCTTCTTCTTTTGCATCTGCTTTAGCTGCTTACTCAAAGAGGCATTTTCTTTTTTAAGAGAACTTACCTGGGCCTTCGCTTCTCTTACTTTTTTAGATTCTTCACTTGCGATAGCTTTCTTTATTTCAACATCCTTCTTCTTTTGTACCTGCTTTAGCTGCTTATTTAAAGAAGCATTTTCTTTTTTAATAAGGCTTACCTCAACTAATGCTTTTTTTAATTTAGCAGAAAGTTCTTTCTCTTTATCCTGCTTTTTACGTAACTTTTCTAATTCTTTAGTAAGGGATTCTGTCTTTTTATGAAGAAAAATGGCTAATTTTTGAGTCCGTTCTAATTTATCGCGCATGCTTTCTTGAACAATCTTATCGTTAATTTCAGCACTTGCGTCTAAATTCGAAAAACTAAATATTAATATAAAACAACCAACTAATACTATAAACTTCCTAAGCATAATAATCTCTCCTAAGTTAAAGGTAAAAGATTAATCTTGTGTTTATCGCCCAATCTTAATAGGCGCGCGCAAGGGTAATAATTCTTTATTTTCGAAAGAAGTCATTTCTTCGGATAAATTTCTTATTTGATTTATCCTCTGTAGCCGCACTTTATCCTCTACGCTTAAAGACTTGTCTCCGATTAAATGCGGAGTAATAAATATAACTAATTCTGTCTCAGTCATAGTTTTATCTTTTTTCCTAAATAGATTGCCTATTAAAGGAATATCTCCTAATATGGGGATTTTAGCAACAGAATCGGAAACATCCCTTCTTCTTAACCCTCCCATAACTATCGTTTCGCCGTCTTTAACTAATACGTTAGTAGAGGCTTTTCGTTGGTCCACAATAGGTACTCCGCCTATTGGGTCAGCTCCCGTATCTGCGCTGTATTCAATCTCTACCTCCATAGAAATAAATCCATCTTTAGTTATATGAGGAGTAACGGTCAATTTTATACCAATATCCAAAAAAGACGTGCCGGTTAAAGTCCCCCCGCCGCTTGTCTCGGTTACCTCCGAATACGGTGTTTGGGTCACTATATCTATCTCCGCGGATAAATTATCTAAAGTTACTATGCGGGGATTCGCTAATATCTCTGACTCCGTCTCGGTTATTATAGCTTGGATCGTTGTGTTTAAATCTGCGTTTCGAAAAATAGTTTTACTCCAATTAAACGTTGCTGCATTAGATACATTCAAAATGCTGCTATCTGCTGCCCATTTTCTAGTTCCTTCAGTATTATCAGGGTTTCTTACGTGCTGATCTAGTGTTTCTACAACGCCCCATTTAAAAGCATTAGTCAATTTAACATCTATAACCATAGTTTCAATTAATACCTGCGGCGTACGTATGTCTAACTGCATAGAGAGATCTTCGATAAGCTTTACTCTGTCCCTTATATCCATAACAATTAAACTATTCGTTCGGGCGTCTACATTTATCCTGCCCCTACTACTTAAAATAGACTCAAAAGTCTTTTTAATCTCAGCTACATCTACAAAATTAAGCCGCAGTATTTGCGTCTCCAGAGTACCACTTTCCTCCTGCATGCGACGTCTTTCTACCGTAGTAACAACAATAAAATTTTCTTTTTCGATATAGGATAAATTGTATGTATCAAGGATTACTTCAAAAGCTGTCCTCCAATCAACATTAGACATCTTAAGTGTTACCATTGCCCTTGCTTCATCGCTTACAATTATATTAACCCCACTTATTTCAGAAAATGCCCGCGCAACTTCCTTTATATCTACATCCCTATAGTCGATATCAAGCAATGGCGTACCATTTTCATCCTGAACAGGTAAAGCACCTTCTTCATCTAAGGTTGGCTCCTTAGATAAAGTCCCTGTTTCATTTACTGTTTCTCCTACTAGAATAGGGGCTTCGATTTCCCCTTGAGCCCAAAGAGGGCTAAAAATGTAAATATTAATCAGTAAAGTAAAAACAAGTAAGAACGCCCAATATTTTTTAGACAAATTGAATACATACTCCAAGCTTGGCATTATAACAACCTTAATCATCTTAATCTTAACTATCTCCTTCCACTCGCCCCAATTAAAACTTCTTCCGGGGCGAAAAATTCTTCACCTCTGGCAAAAGCATCTCTAGGCCGACTAAATGCTAAACTACCCCCCGTTATTTGTTTTAATTTAAGCTGTAAAATTTCCTCCATAAAATTCAATGTTACTCCTTTGCTATCAATACGCTCAACTTTAAACTCTCGCCAGATTTGTCCTTCTACTACGATATCCTCATTGATAATCGCAACGGAATTTTCTTCTCTAATCATTACCCCCCTTAACTCCATGGGAAACGAAGGCATTTTTACAGCGCGAGCCTCAACGCTTGGCTGATATTTTACTTTATCTAAATCAATAATAGAAGCAAAGGGGTCTCTCAAAACAAAATCTTCACCTTGAACTCCTAGCTTATGGCTTTGGCTGTCGGTTGCCAAACCATCGCCCGCTAGCTTATGGCTTTGGCTATCTGAATCCAAACCATCGCCCGCTAGCTTATCTTCTGCAGCGCTAAGATTACTTATTCTTATAGTAGCAAAATAAATAATAACTGCAAGTAATAATATCTTTGATGTCCTAGTTTGACAAAAATTTATCACTTTGGTTTCTCCCTATTCAGCACTAAATAAACTTAAGGATATCGTAATATCCCGCTTTAACATATCTTTTGTGTTGGATACTATGTTTATTTCATCTATTCGTAGATATTTATCCGAGCTCTCAATTCTTCCCAAAAAATCAATTAATTCTTTATATCCTGTCCTCATTTTGATGTTAACAGAGCTTTTAACCATTACCGCGCTTTGATCTTCGCCTGCCCATTCTGACATTACAGGTGAGGGCTCTAGACTGGGTTTTATAGAAATAAAATCAACGGATAACGCTTCAGCAATGTATGTAAGCTTTTCTAAAAATACCGAAATATCTTTCTTCCAAAATAACCTAGTCCTGCTATTTTCTATTTCCTGCTTAAGCTCTTCTATACGTACTTCCAGATTTTTATATTCTTCCTGATATTTTGCAACATCCGGAGCGATAACTTTACCTTTTTTAATTTTCGTGCTTGCCACGCCTAAATCTTTAATTGTAGGCTTAACTTTAGTATAAGATACAAAAAGTAAAAGTAGAACTACGCCAATAGAACCTCCTATCAACATATATTTTTGTTTCTGAGTATCCGTTTTCTTTATCAGGTGCATTTAATTTCTCTATCCAGTTTCCAGTGGCTTTGGCTATCGGTTGCCAAACCATTGCCTTCTGGCTTACGTATAGCGTGTTTAATTATATGCTACTTTTTTAAAAGAAGTTTGATCTTAAAATCCATTATATCTACTTCTTCTTTCTTATTAGTCTTAACTTCAGTGACCAAAAGATCCCTAAAATCCGCATAAAAAACCTTGTCGGCTTTTATTTTATTCACAAATGCGCTCAAAGTATTTATGAGAGGTACCCCTTCTAAAGATACCAACGCACCCCCTAAATCCAAAAACTCCCTTGGACCTCCGGTTCTTCGAAAAGTCATCTGGCCCAACCAAACCTCCTCCGGCATAAGCGCGCTTATCTGGAAGAGTTTCTCTGACCACCTAAGGCCTCCGGATAAATAAACATTTATATCTACTAATTCCTGCTGCAACTCACTTACCCGAAACCGTAAATCGTCTATATTTTCTGTTAAAAGGTCCGATTCCTGGACCTTGGTCATTATTTTTGATAAAATTCTATTCCTTCGTGCTAATTCCAGATGCATACCAAGGCTCACAATAACAACTATAGTGATTAGAATTCCAAGCCCCATAGCGGCCTTACGAAGAACAAGCAATAATTCTTCATTCAAACCCGGAGGGGCTAAATCTTCAGGTAGCAGATTTATCTTTTGCACCCTTAGTCTCCATTCTTCCTTGACTTACCGGGAGATACAAGCTTATTTTTATACGCCAGTATGCGCTGAATATCTCTAGTCGTAAAAATACGATGATTATTACGGTCGCGGCGGACCTCAGAAATCTTTTTATGCTTAAACCACAAAAACAAAGTATTGCGCGATATTTTTATTTTATGCAGTACCTCGCTTGTTGAATAAAATTTCTTATTCATATTTTCCCCTCTCCCGATTAAAATAAAGATTTGAAATTCATAATTTACATATTAGTATGTCTTATTGTATATCATCTTATATTATGTATACTTAAATGCTATTTATATAGCATAATGCGTATTTTGTCAAGTGTTTTTATTGAAAACGCTCTTACTTCCCTTAATCTTCCAAATTGCCGTCGATGTCTAAACATTTTATAAGTACACCTTTTACAATTTTTGACGGTCCTTTCGTATTATAACTGTTAAACTCAAAAATTCATCAAACACCGCCTTGATGCGGATAAAATCTAAAAAATACTTTTTCCCGCTTACAAAGCATTTATTGACCTAATAGGCACACCTTACCGAATCCTGCAAACAAGCAGATGTTAATGCTACGACTAATTATAAAAATTATTTATTGGGGGATAGAATTTCAATAAAAGATTGTTTAAAGAGTGATATTTTCGTAATGATCAATGCGGTCTAGCCTTCTGTTTTCATCAAAAACAATACAAATCGCATCTATTCTGTATTCTTTGAGGTATCTTTTATTCGCCACATAGGCTTCTGCGTTTCTGATAAGCCTTTTCAGCTTATCCCTATTTATAGACTCTTCCGGGCCGCCGAATCGTTCTGAAAGCCTTGCTTTAACCTCCACAAACACTAAAATATCCTTCCTATCACGGGCGATTAAATCAATTTCTGCGTATTTAGTCCTATAATTCTCTTTAATAATGCGATATTTCTTGCCCTGTAAGTATTTTTTCGCAAATACCTCTCCTAAATACCCTATTTCAAGATTTTTTGTCTTCATTCTAGCTGCACTAGCTGTTGAGGCTAAGCCTCAACAGTTTCAAGCTTCATCACTGTGGATTTTTGGCCGATACTGTAATGCCTCGGCCATATGAGAGGCCTCTATATTTTGTGAATTTTCTAAATCAGCAATGCTGCGCGCCATTTTTATCATTTTAAAATAGGAGCGAGCTGAAAGCTGAAAAGCTACCCCAGCCTGTAAAAGCAATTGCTTAACTTCCTTCGATAAATGACAGTATTTCTTAATATGGACATTTCTCATTTCGGCATTTGTATAAATGCCCTCACCTTTAAAACGGTTATTTTGCAGCCGTCGTGCACCCTCTACCCGTTTCCTTATTTCAGCAGACGATATAGAAGAATCCCGTAATTGTTGCCCCTTGGAAAGCTCTTTAATGTCAACTACCGGTACCTCTACATGCAGATCAATACGGTCCAAGAGCGGACCGGAAACCCTTTTCCTGTACTTTTCCACCTCTCTTTGTGTACACACACACGGCTTTTTAGGATGATACAAATAGCCACAGGGACACGGGTTAGCTGAAGCAACTAATATGAAGCGAGAAGGATAACTCACTCTCTCTTTGCTTCTTGAAATAGTAAGATGGCCATCTTCCACTGGCTGCCTTAAAGCCTCCAGGACTCCCCGGGGGAATTCATTAAATTCATCTAAAAACAACACTCCTCGATGAGCCAGGCTTACCTCTCCCGGCTGGGGCCTTGTTCCCCCGCCAATAAGCCCAACCTGAGAAATGCTATGATGAGGCGCTCTAAATGGGCGAACTCTAATAATTGATCCTTCGGGCGGGATACGCCCTGAGGCCGAATAAATCTTTGTAACCTCAAGAGCTTCTCTTTCGATTAAGGCCGGTAAGATACCGGGGAAAGCCCGAGCTAGCATCGTTTTTCCAGAACCAGGGGTACCAACCATAAAAAAATTATGGCCACCAGCTGCTGAAATCTCCATTGCCCTTTTGGCTTGTTCCTGTCCTAAAATTTCCGCCATATCAAATTCAGCATGGGGAATCATTTGATCAGTTATCTTTTCCCGATAAATAACTGGCTCAAGCGGCATCTCACCCAAAAAGTATGCTACTAATTGACGCAGATCCTCTACGGGGTAAACATTAACCCCCTTAATAATAGCTGCCTCATTAGCAGAAGCCTTGGGCACAAATATATTTTCAATCCCTTTGTCTTTCGCGAATAGCGATAATAATAACGCTCCTTTTGTGTGGCGAAGCGTTCCGTCGAGAGAAAGCTCGCCAAAGAAAAGACTCTTTTTTGGCAACGCGTACTTCATAACTGACGCCAAAACGCCCATAGCAATAGGCAAGTCGTAAAAAGAGCCTTCTTTAGGAACGTCAGCCGGAGCCAAATTAACTATAATCCTTTTTCGAGGAAACTCTATATTTGAATTTATAATCGCTGTTTTTACTCTTTCCCTGCTTTCACCTACGGCTTTGCTGGGCAAACCGACAATTTCAAAGGCCGGCAGCCCTCTATTGGCTACATTAACCTCTACATCTATCCCAATAGTCTTCATCCCTGAATTTGACGCGGATGATACTTTTATTAACATAATCCCCCCTTTTGTTTTTATTAAGGTCTGACCTCAACCAACTTAATGTGGTATTTTCCCCCTTCTTCAACTACTAACCCTTTTAATTGCATAAGCGAAAGAATAGTGCCGATTTGGGAAGCTGAAATTTTTACTAAACGCGCTAAGGCGTCTATTCCCAGCGGCTCTTCCTGCAATCTTCTTACTATGAATTGCTCTAATTTGCCTAGCTTTAAAAACAGTGAAGGACTCCCGGAAGAATTAAGACTTACCACATCGTAACCTGCCAACACATCTTCTGCGCCAATCACAATCTCTGCCCCCTCTTTAATCAATTGCAGCGTACCCTTTGAAACCACACTGGTAAGAGGCCCGGGAACCGCGAAAAGCCTCCTTTTATACTCCATAGCAAGGCTTGCTGTAATTAAGGACCCGCTTTTTTCACCGGCCTCAACTACCATAGTTGCTTTAGAAATCCCGGCCACAATTTTATTTCGTTTTGGATAGGTCCAACGAGCCGGAGGAAAATTACTCTCAAATTCTGAAATAATAAGACCCCTATTCTCTAATATCTCTTTGTATAAAGATTCTTGGTAGGCGGGATGAATTACATCAATGCCGCAGGGCATCACGGCGATAGTCCTACCTCCCGCGCCTAGAGCCGCCCTATGAGCTGTAGCATCAATTCCAAACATAAACCCCGAAACAATAGTTATCCCGGATCTGGCTATCTCTGATACCAGTTTATTAGTAATCTGTTTTCCGTAAGTCGTCATCCTCCTCGACCCGACTACCGCTAAACAATTTTCAAAAATATCACTATCCCAATCCCCTTTATAATAAAGCTTCTTGGGAGGCGATTTTATCTCCTTAAGCAGCCGCGGATATTTTGCATCTCCAAACTCAACTACATTTTCCATAATCACATCTGCTAAACCTGTTGAGGCTTAGCCTCAACAGTTATTCATCAATAACCAAAGATTCTAGCCTCTCTTTAAAATTCATTGACAGTATGCAGTCTCTGGCAAATTCTTTGTATTTTTCCGGAGCCTCAAACATCTCAGCTAAAATATCTCTGCTGATAATCGGTGAATTCCTTCTGCCAACATAATCTGCCAAACTGCAATAGGGATATTTAACCGCCCATTCAAACGCCTGATCAAAATTTCTTACGGCATATTCTATTCCCTTTGGATAAAGCTCAAAAGGATTTTTTACCTGAATATACACACTCAGATATGTTAAGTATTCATCTCTATCTACTACTCTTGCCTTATAGGATCCCTGGAACAACCTCCCTGCCTCTCGATACTTAGCATTAAAATACTTAACTATTCCTGTGCCAAGCTTCTGCATAAATAATGCTATTCCGTCTTCTCTAATTTCATTAAGAATAAGATGAAAATGGTTCTCCATTAACGAAAAGGCAATAATTTTAACAAGCGGTTTTTTAAGAGGCCACTCTCTGGGCCAAATTAATTCATGGTTAAACCTTGCGTCTAATTTATTTCTCAACCCATTAAAAGGATTTGCGATCGAGATTTCATTGTTGAAATAATAAAGTGCTTGCAAAAAATGCCATCTATCTGAAGCCTGACGGACAATCGGCTGTTTACGATTACCCCGATTATACACATGGATATAATCACCTACTGTAAATGTTTCTTTTCTCATAACAGCCTTGTTGAGGCCAAGCCTCAACAGTTTAATTACCGCCCCAACTAAAAAAACCTCCGCATTCTTTTGCGAAGGTTTTACTTTTTTAATGTCCAGGTTCCCCCTTTTAAACACAGGACATGTAGCAAATTGTTAATCTAAATATAACCCTAAAGCATATTCCTGTCAAGAAATATTTCCAATAAACCAGTTGAAGCTTAGCTTCAACAACTTTAAAGGCGTACAATATATTTTACATTATCTTTTCAGGCCTCACCCTAATTGAAGCTAAGCTTCAATTAATCAGTAACAAGATTATTTTCGCACCGGCCATATAGATAAAAGGGGAATGATTAGGGGAATGATTATAAGAAATCTGCAACTAGAAAAGGTTTAGTTATTTGAATAGGAGAGATTCGGGCGTTAGTCTGGTTGAAGCTAAGCTTCAACCAGGAATATCGAGCCTGCGCTTATTCCTGCCTATAAATATCTCTGCGATGGCCTACCTTAATAACCTGAATTAAAAGCCTGCCTTGAATTATTGAATAAATAATCCGATAATCTCCAACTCTAAGAGACCTAAAGTTAGATAGCCCGCCTACTAATTTCTTGCCTTTGAAAGGCTCCTTCTTCAAGTTGTCAATGGAAAAAATAATCCTATCAGCTATATGTTTGTGTCTGTTCTTGAGCTTTTCCAAAAATTTAAATGCCGGGGGAGAAATTTCTATTTTATGCATGGCCTAATTTAGCCTTTGCCTTCTCCCATGGAACACCTTTCCCTTTAGCTAATGCCCGTTCTGCATCTCTAAGTTCTTTTAACAGTTTCTGGTCTGAAAGAATATCCAGGGTCTCCAGTAAACTTTCATAATCCTTATCGGAAAGTATAACTGCCTGGGGTTCGCCATATCTGGTTATAATACAGCGGTCAAAAAATTTAGATATTTTATCTAACATTTTAGGCAGGTTGGGGCGTAACTTGGTTAAAGGTATAGTTATAGTGCTCATTTCTCACCTCCTATACAAAGTATACATTATTATGTACACTTTGTCAAGCAAAAGATCAGAGATTGCTGAAAAATTAACTTTTATAAAAGCTAAAATACTGTAAAACCCTCTACAGATTTTCTATTCTTCTATTTTTATTGGTTTAACTGTTTTAAATCCCGCTTTCATGTTTTCCTTTTAGCCA
>CAJVXN010000048.1 GCA_913009335.1 uncultured bacterium | reverse complement strand
ACTTCCCATATTACCTCAAGCGCAGATGAAAAGCGTATTTTCTGCATGCACGCCTCGACTTTACCAGATAAAGACGCAATCTGAACTCTAATCTTTGCGTTATTTTCTAAATTCTTAGCTTTAGGTATAACCCCTGAGTAATATTTCTCCACCATTGTTAAGCTACGATATACTAAATTACCGAAATCATTGGCTAAATCAGAATTATAACGCGTAATAATTGCCTCTTGCGAAAACTTCCCATCAGCACCAAAAGCAATCTCGCGAAGGAGAAAATAGCGATATGTATCAATGCCAAATTTTGATATCACATCGTTTGGGTCAACGATATTACCCAAAGACTTAGACATCTTTGCCTCATCTTTACCAATTAACCACCAGCCATGAGCAACAATCATCTTAGGCTGTTTAAGCTCTAGGGCTTTTAACATAATCGGCCAATAAATCGCATGCTGCCTTAAAATATCTTTTCCGATAAAATGCACATCCGCGGGCCACCACTGTTTTAATTTTTTATTATCGTCTCCATAGCCAACAGCGCTTATATAATTTATAAGCGCATCAAACCAAACATAGGTAACATGATCTTTACTAAAAGGCGTTTGGATTCCCCAGCGCAGACGAGACTTAGGCCGCGAGATACATAAATCCTCAAGTTTATTTTTCGATATAAAACTAAAAGCCTCATTATATCTAAAACTAGGAAGGACAAAATCAGGATTTTCCTTAAAATGTTTGATCAACCAATCTTGATACTTTGAAAGCTTAAAAAAGAAATTTGTCTCGCTTATTTTCTCTAAAGGACGCTTGCAATCCGGACAAATAACCTGATCATCTACCTCGGTCCAGAAAGTCTCACAAGGTGTACAATACCAACCCTCATATTTTGCCTGGTATATATCGCCTTTTTTATAAAGAACATCCAGAACTTTCTGGACAGCGTTTATATGTCTTGGTTCTGTAGTCCTGATAAAATCGTCATAGGAAATATCCAACTTACGCCACAAATCTTTAAACTTATCTACAGTCCTATCCGCAAACTCAATAGGACTAAGACCCGCATTGATTGCTGAACGCTCAACCTTTTGCCCGTGCTCATCGGTACCGGTTAGAAATAAAACTTTAAAATTCTTACTACGCCTGTAGCGAGCAAGAGCATCTGCGGCAACATTGGTATAAGAATGCCCGATATGCGGGGCCGCATTTACATAATAAAGCGGTGTGGTGAGATAAATTTTATTCATTTATCCTCAAGGATAGACCCTCCCGATCCTCTTAAAGGAGGGGTCTTATAGGTAACCGTAATATGCCTTCCGTCATCTATCTCGACAACGACTAACCTTTTTAAAGGATTGACCGAAACAACTCTCCCTTTCCCCTCAGGGATTGTAACTTTTGATCCCTCAGAAGGCAACCCCTTGCACAGGCACTTATACGTCTTATACTCATAAGAAAGGCAACACATAAGACGGCCGCATAACCCTGAAATCTTAGTAGGATTTAATGGCAAATTTTGCTCCTTTGCCATTTTAATTGTAACTGGTTCAAATTCCCTTAAAAATTTCGCGCAGCATAGAGGTCTCCCACAAGGACCAAAACCACCGAAAAATTTTGCCTCATCCCTTACTCCAATTTGCCTTAATTCAATTCGCGTTTTAAATAAATACGCTAAATCCTTTACTAGATCGCGAAAATCAATGCGCCCCTCAGCAGTAAAATAAAAAATGAGCTTGGTTCTATCAAAAGAATATTCCGCGTCAACAAGTTTCATATCTAATTTATGTGATTCAATCTTTTCCTGACAGGAGGAAAATGCTTCCTTGGCCTTTATTTTATTTTGCTCGATTTGCTTTAAATCCTGAGGCGTTGCTTTACGTAAAACCTTTCGTATCGGCTCCTCAATTTTACCCTTTAAAACCTCCTCAATTTTAGTAACAACTTGCCCGTAATCACGCCCGCGTTCAACTTCAACAATAACATGATCACCCAATTTCGGCACAAATTCATCTAAAGCAAAATATAAAGTCTGCCCTGCTTGCCTAAGGCGTATTTGAACTAATTTTTGCATAATTTCACCTTTGTTAAATTATTAAGTAATTTTACGTTAACATTAGAATCAAGATAAAACATTGCTTCACTAATAAAATCAATTGCATCTTCTAATTCGCTTACCTTATACTTATTTCTGCTCCCGGATAAATCGTTGAGCCTGTCAATATTTATTAAGCCCGTATTATCTTTACCTGATAAATAACCGTCGCGGTCAATCTTTAATAATAATAAATCCCTAAGCCAGCCTAAAAATAAATTTAACCGGTACCTGGCATCATCACGATCCTTGAATGATACGCGGCTATTGATAAAATCATCTATTTTTTCATTTTTCTTTTTTAATATGTCCGCGTCCTTAAGGCGCAAGCTTTCAGAAACCCTTCCCTCGGAAACAAAACTAATAAAATGAGCTTTTTTCTCATCTAAGTGATAATCAGAAATCAAAATCTCCTTTAACGCTGTTAAGCTTAACGCGTTAAATTTTATTCTCCTACACCTTGAGATAACGGTCGCAGGGAGTTTCTTTTCTAAAGAAGTAACTAAAATAAATACCGTACCCCTACTTGACTCTTCCAATGTCTTAAGCAGGGCGTTGGCGGCCTCGGTAGTCATGGTCTCTGCTTCATCAATAATAAATACTTTATATTTTGCCTCATAGGCACGTAAAAATCCTCTTTTTATTATCTGCCGGATATCTTCTATTTTTATTGTGTTGCTTGAGTCCGGAGAAACTAAAAATATATCCGGATGCCGCATAGTATTAATCTGCTTACAAATCAAACATTGCTCACAAGGCTCGTCAAGTGCATCTTGATTACTACAATTAATAAACTTAGCAAAATTTAACGCTATAGACTTCTTCCCTATGCCGGAAGGTCCGACAAAAATATAGGCGCTGGCCTGCCTATCTGCATTTATGCTATTTATTAAAGCCCTAACTTGAATATCATGTCCCTTTATATCAGCAAAAGCCATTTTATTTTTTTATAATTTTATCTATCAATTCTCTTATTATATCCTGGGTCCTGGATATCAAAACATCCTGGTTTACAATTTTAATGCGCCGAGGGTCTTCCCTAGCAAGCTTTAAATAACCGCGTCTAACGCGCTTATGATAAGCGAGAGATTTACTTTCAATGCGATCCTTAATTCTACCAGAGCAATTTAGGCCTTTTTCCGTATCCGTTACAAGAAGTATAGTCAAATCCGGCTTAATGCCCAATGTAGAAACCAATCCTATTTTTTTTATTAAATCTATATCTATGCCTCCCCCATAGCCCTGATAAGCAATAGTGGCATCTAAAAATCTATCCGATATAACAATCTTACCTTTTTTTAACGCGGGAAGCATAACCTCGGAAACAAGTTGGGCGCGAGCAGCCATATACAAACAAACTTCGGTTATATCCGATATCTCCTTATTTTTAACATCTAGGAGCAACTGCCTGATCTGCTCACCCACCTTGGTACTGCCGGGCTCGCGCACATAAACAATATTCTTGCCGCTATTTTTTAAGTACTCACATAAAAGTTTTGTATGTGTACTCTTACCTGACCCCTCAGGCCCCTCAAAGGTAATAAATTTACCGCGATATTTCATTTTCTTCTATAGATTGTTTTTTTATCTTTTGTGTCTTCTAAAATAATACCGCCTGCCTCAAGCTTGTCTCTTATTTTATCGGCTTTTTTAAAATCACCGGAGACCCTTGCCTTAATCCGCTCATCTATTCTTTCCATAATTTCTTCATCGTCTACTCTACTGACTTTATCTTTAACGGATATCCCCAGGCAATAACATAATTCACCGAATAAAAATCCCGAAAAATAAAACGCGAGTCTTCTGTCTTCCTGATTAAAATTCATAAATTCAGAAGTATAATCTAAAAAACCAAATAATACCGCCAACGCGCATGGTGTATTAAAATTATCATCCATTGCCTCTTCAAAACTTAAACGTATTTCTTTAAGCCGTATGCGTACACTTTTTAAATCCGGACTTAACTTCTCTACCTGTTGAACAGAGTCTCCTGATGCGCCGGTCGAAGACAATCTATCATAGAATATGTCAATTTTCTTTCTTGCTTTATCCCATTCCCGCATTTTATCTTCAGTAAAATCTATAGGACTTGAATAATGGCTGGATAGAAAAAATAACTTTAACGCATTCAAATCATACTTAGCTATCGCTTCCTTTATCGTAAGAGAGTTTCCCAATGACTTTGCCATCTTCTGGCCGTCTATTGTAAGAAGCCCGTGATGCATCCAATAGTTTGCGAATGTAGCCGCGTTTAGACTTTCAGCCTGGGCGATTTCGTTTTCATGATGGGGAAAAATAAGATCTCTTCCTCCTCCGTGAATATCAAAAGTCACACCGAGATATTTCGTGCTCATCACCGAACACTCGATATGCCACCCCGGCCTCCCTTCTCCCCACGGTGAGGGCCAACTTGGTTGACCCTTTTTAGCCCTCTTCCATAAAACAAAATCCAAAGGATTTTTTTTCTCCTCATTCTTAGCAATGCGCACTCCAGCACGCATTTGGTCCAATCTCTGATTAGAAAGTTTACCGTAATCTTTAAATTTATCCACACTGAAATACACATCGCCGCCTAAAAAATACGCATACCCCCTATCAATAAGGCCGCCTACAGCACTAATTATATCTGTGATATGATCTGTTGCTTTCGGCTCAACATCTGCCCTATCAATTCCAAGCGAGTCCAAATCGTGATAATATTCCAATATGAATTTATGCGCTAAATCATCCGGTAAAACACCTAATTGGGCCGCGCGCTTTATTATCTTATCATCTATATCAGTAATATTACGAATAAATCTCACCTCATACCCTCTATACTTCAGATACCTTCTAACCACCTCAAATATAAATAAACTCCGGGCGTGGCCCACATGACACTCATCATAAACCGTAACCCCGCATACATACATTCCTACCTTACCAGCTTCCAAAGGTTTGAAATCTTCTTTTTTTTGAGTTAATGAATTATATATCTTAATTGTCATGAGCTTTTTTTGCCAATCTTATTTTCCAGATCTTCAATCCTTTTCTTTAAATCATCAATATGCTGTATAATAGGATCAATTACATGCACGTGATCTAAATCCACGTCGATTTTTTTACCGTCTTGTTTCGTTATGCGCCCGGGCACACCCACTACGGTAGAATTATCAGGCACATCTTTTATTACTACGGCATTAGCTCCTATATATGAATTACTACCGATGGTTATGTTGCCCAATATTTTAGCGCCCGTTCCCAAAACCACATTATCGCCTATTGTAGGATGACGCTTACCTTTCTCTTTACCCGTACCTCCCAATGTCACCCCTTGATAAAGAACAACATTGTTACCTATTATAGAAGTTTCTCCGATAACCACCCCTGCGCCATGGTCGATAAAAAGCCCCTTGCCGATTATAGCATTAGGATGGATCTCAATATCAGTGAAATGACGATAAATTTGAGCGACTAAACGCGCAATGAGAGATAGTTTAATACCTGATAAAAAATGTGAAACTCTGTAACCTATAAGCGCATGTAGCCCCGAATAAAGCAAAATTATCTCTAGCCTGCTTTTTGCCGCGGCATCTTTTTCCATTGCGGCATTTATTTCATATTTAAAAAATACGTTGATTAAAATAAACTTACTAACAATAATGCCTATTATTACTAAAATGATTGCTATAATCATGTTTCTACCCCTTAAATAAACACATAAGTTATGGAATGCTAATGACATAACTTATAAGTGTGAATTTATCCCGAAGCTTAAAGGGAAATTATCGAAAGAGAATTTCCCTTTGTTTAAGCAAGGGACATTACTTTTTACGTTTTACTAAGGCAACCGCATGTACGGCAATTGCCGCTTTTCTGCCTATAGGATCACTTAAATTCTCACCTGTTTTACCTTTAATATTTATACTGCCAATATCAATACCTAAAACTGCCGCGATATTTTTCCGCATCACTTTCTTATAAGGCATAATCCTAGGCTCCTGGATAATTATTATAGAATCAATACTTACGATTTTAAAATTTCTAGTGATTTTTCTTTGGATAACCTCTAATAATTTAATGCTCGATATATTCTTGAAACGTATATCCGTATCAGGAAAAAGCTCTCCTATATCAGGTAAACCGCACGCGCCCAATATCGCATCGCTTATCGCATGAACGAGAACGTCCGCATCAGAATGCCCGAATAAACCTTTTGCATGAGGAATTTTTACTCCCCCAATTATAAGTTTTCTCCCCTTTACTAGCTTGTGAATATCGTAACCAATGCCTACGCGATACATCTTTTACCCCTTTTAAACTTTTGATAGTTTACTATCGCTTTCGCAAATACTAAATCTTCAGGCGTGGTAACCTTTATATTAAAATACGACCCCTCAACCACGCTTACAGACTCGCCTAATTTTTCCACCAAGCAAGCATCATCTGTTGCCGCTATTTTTTTGAATCGCTTATGTGCTTTCAAAATTAAGTCCTTTTTAAACACTTGCGGTGTTTGAATCTCCCAAATGTTTTCTCTATCTAAGGTCTTCTCAATAACAAAAGCATGATTTTTCTTACAAGCTGGAAAGCGATGGTTTGGTTTCCGATAGCCACAGCCATAAGCCAGAGGGCGATGGTTTGGCAACCGACAGCCAAAGCCATAAGCCAGAGGGCGATGGTTTGGCAACCGACAGCCAAAGCCATAAGCCAGAGGGCGATGGTTTGGCAACCGACAGCCAAAGCCATTATTTAATTTAATCTTTTTTATTGTCGGTTTTAATCTAACCCCGGCAACAGAAGCACCAAAGACAACAGCAGAAGATATAACCTTTGATATAATTTTTTTATTTACAAACGGACGGGCCGCATCATGGATTAAGACAAAATCCGTATCCCTGCTTATAAACTTAAGGCCAATTGCAACCGAATCGCGTCGCCTTACCCCGCCTTCTACTATGTTTTTTACCTTATGAATCTTATTTTTGCTTATTAATTTTTGTATAGCTCTTAAGTCTTTCTTGTGAGAAAGAACTATAATTTTAGAAACTTGCGGATGAGCGTTAAGAACCTTTAACGTACGTATGATAATAGGTGAGCCGGAAATTGATACGAGCGGCTTAGCAATATCCCCTTTTAGTCTCCTACCCAATCCTGCCGCAGGAACAATTGCTTCAATTTTTAATCGCTTAGGCATCGAAAATCTTAATCTATATATTTAATGCTTATTCTGTTCTAATTTTGTAAAAATCATCCTACCGGCCTGCGTTTGAAGCACTGAAGTAACTACTGCTTTAACAGTTTTACCGACAAAACGCCTGCCGTCTTCAACTACTATCATTGTTCCGTCTTCTAAATAACCTATGGCCTGATTATGCTCTTTACCCTCTTTAAGTAGTTTTATTTCCATCATCTCACCGGGATATACTACAGGCTTTAAAGCATTAGATAGCTCGTTAATATTCAAAACACTGACCCCTTGAATCTCTGCCACGCGGTTTAAATTAAAATCCAATGTTAATATTTTAGCATCCAAAACTTTTGCCAGCTTTACGAGTTTAGCATCTACCTCTTTTATTTCCGGAAATCCGCCTTCATGAATAGCAATACTTAAATCAGAATTTTTTTGCATTCCATGTAAGATATCAAGGCCGCGTCTTCCTCGTTGCCTCTTTATATAATCCGCGGAATCAGCAATCTGCTGCAATTCTTTTAATACAAAACGCGGTATTACTAGACGGGCGCCGATAAATTTTGTCTTACAAATATCAACAAGCCTTCCGTCGATAATAGCGCTTGTATCTGTAACAACCAAATCTTCGCTCTGATCATACCTGCGCAGGCGAACATAAGGAATTATCAAATTGAAGTCTTCCCTGCCGCGAAGCGCAAGAGACATCCCCAAGTAACAAAATGATAAAGTAGAAATAAGACGCGCAAAGAAAACTGCCCCGGTATCTACTATTATAATATCTAAAGCATCCGTTACCAATTTTGCCATAATCAATCCCAGGATAAGACCGAAAACAACACTGGAAAGCCCCCGGGTTGAAACACTGCGCATGCCTCTTTCTAAAAATATAATAACAGCGGACACCACCGCTCCTACCGCACCGCCTATTAAACCTAAATCAATTAAATCCCCTGCCTGATAACCAACGATTGTAATTCCTATAAAAAAGAAAATGCGGATAAAAATTATTGCCATATTCATAATATAACTCCTTTATAATGCATCGTTGCCGTATTCACCCTAAAATAAAAATTGATATCATACTAAGGTAATCTCCATTGCCTCTTTAATCGTCGCAACAGGAATATATTCCATGCTGCGCATCGCACCTGTTAAAGCTTTATCTTTAAAATTTGCTTTTGGAAGAATGCAGCGTTTAAACCCCAGCCTTTCTGCCTCTGTTATTCTCTGAACTAGGTAACTTACGCTACGCACATCTCCAGATAAACCCACTTCTCCCACAGCCACCAAATCAGAAGAAACCGCACGATTCTTAAAGCTTGATGCGATAGATATAACAACCCCTAAATCACAAGCAGGGTCATCAAGCCTGAGACCCCCGGCAACATTAATAAAAATATCCTCTGTCCCTAAATTTAAACCTATTCTTTTTTCCAAAACAGCAATTAATAAAGAAAGCCTGTTGGAGTCTATACCCTTTGCCTTACGCTGAGCAAATCCAAAGCTGCACCTCGATACCAAAGCCTGAATCTCAGCAAGTATAGGGCGAGTTCCTTCAATAGCTGAAACCACAATTGACCCCGAGGCTTCTTTTAGACGTTCGGATAAAAAAATTTGAGAAGGATTTATTATTTCTTTTAATCCCTCTTCCTCCATTTCAAAAACACCTATCTCATGAGTTGGACCAAACCTGTTCTTTACAGTCCGCAATATCCTATAAATCGAATACCTCTCTCCTTCAAAATACAAAACCGTATCCACGATGTGTTCTAGTACGCGAGGCCCAGCTATAGCCCCATCTTTGGTAACATGCCCGACAATAAACATAGCAATATTTAAACTCTTTGCTAAATTAGTAAGTATTCCCGTGCATTCCCGCACTTGGGATACAGTACCTGCTCCCGAAGGAATACCCGCACTATTTACTACTTGCACTGAATCAATAATTACAAACTGCGGCTTAATCTTTTTAATAGAATCGGCTATCAAACTTATATCGGTTTGATTGACCAAGTAAAAATTATCGCTATCTTGAGCCTTCAAACGATCAGCTCTCAACTTAATTTGCTTTATAGATTCCTCTCCGCTTACATATAAAACCTTATGATTCAACTTTGCAAGACTTATGCAAAGCTGAAGAGATAGAGTTGACTTGCCTATACCCGGATCACCGGCTAACAAAGTAACTGAACCACTTACTATACCTCCTCCTAATGCTCTATCCAGCTCTTTTATGCCGGTCTTAACACGTGGTTCTTTATCTGGCTTTACTTCGCCAAGTAAAACAGGGGCATCCTTAAGCATAACGCGTTGCGTACTAACACTTAAACCCGGAGCAGAATAATCCTCCTCTAAAAAACTATTCCAGTTACTACACTCAGGGCATTTACCTAACCATTTAGGCGATTGATACCCACAATTCTGACAGGCAAATACAATCTTGGTTTTCATTCTATTAATCTGTAGGTCGGTACAATAATTTCCAGGGGTGAGCTTTTAAATCTGCCATAAAGGCCTCTAGATCTTGATAGATACCTTCGTCATAAATAAATTTACCAACCGTGCCTTCACCTCTATTTATTTTATCTAAGACTAAATTTATCTTATTGGTTAATTTATCTAAATTCTTTACGGTTTCTGTCAAAGATTCCTTGATATCTTCGTCCTTTAACAGCTCATTTAAAGACTCAATACTATTCTCTATTTTTCCGGCAATTCTCCTACCCAGCTTACCGAGCTCTTCCATAGAAACAGGATCTTCTCCTGTTAATATATCGCCATCCTTAAATAGATTTGAATAATCACTACCCGGGATAACCTCGAGATATTTCTCACCTAAAAGACCGAGTGTATTTATCATAACCTCCGAATCTCTCGGGATCTTGGTATCATTCTTCACCCAGAAAGAAATCTCAACCCGTGTTTTTTTAGATGCCGGATCAAAAAATACATTTATTTTTCTTATCTCCCCCGCGTCCACTCCCGCAACCCGCACAGGGGCATTTATCTTTATACCATTAGCAAAACCAAAGAAAACTTTTAAATCATACCCGGAACTTAGAAAATGAAGGTCACCTATATGCGTCACAAAATAGACCAAAATTATTAAACCGACGAACACGAATATCCCAACTTTTGCCTCTATGCGTGTTTTCTGAGCCACAACTCACCCCCCCCGTTTTTATAAATTATAATTTATACCTATTTCAGATGGCCGAAAACAAGATGTTCTGTCTCGGTTATCGGTCCAATAGCCGCACCTGTTACAAATTGTTTCACTATTTGGTTATCTGTATTTTTTATCTCATCCGGCGTTCCCTCTGCTATTATCTTTCCCTGATAAAGCATGGCTATTTGATCAGCTATCTTATAAGCGCTAATCATATCATGCGTAACCACAACAGAAGTTATCTTAAGTTTATTTTGCAATTCCAGAATTAACTCATTTATAGCATCGGCAGTTATAGGGTCAACTCCCGTCGTCGGTTCATCATAAAGTATAATTTCAGGACGCATACATATTGCCCGAGCCAAAGCAACGCGTTTCTTCATCCCGCCGGATAACTCAGAAGGCATCAGATCTTCAATTGCCTGCAGCCCCACAAGGCTTAAGGCCTCCTTTACCCGCTCACGAATTGTCTCTTTATCTATCTCGCTATATTCATCTAAAACAAACCCGACATTACCCGCGACAGTTAAAGAATCAAATAAAGCCCCTCCCTGAAAAAGCACGCCCATTTTCATCCTTATTTTATTAAGTTCTTTTTCTTTTAATTTATTGATTACCGTGCCTTCAATTTTTACAATTCCGTCATCAGGTATAAAAAGACCCGCGATATGTTTAAGTAAAACAGATTTACCGCATCCGGACCTACCGATAATAACCTTAGTTTTTCCTTTTTCTATTTTTAAGCTTAAGCCGTCTAATACCTTATGCGAGCTAAAACTTTTATGTATATTAATTATCTCTATCATATTATTGTCCTAACACGTAAAATAAAAATGTAAGAAAACAATCCGCGGCGATAATCGCGACAAAAGAAATAACAACTGATGTTGTAGTTGCTTTACCGACGCCCTCAGCCCCTCCTCTGGCCTTAAGGCCTTCATAGCAACCCACAATTGCTATAATCACACCAAAGACAAAAGCCTTTAATAAACCGGTAAATAAATCCTTAAAAGCGAGAGCATCAAAAGTAAGTGAAAGATACATATTAGAAGAAATACCTAACCGATGAACTCCAATAAAATAACCGCCGAATACTCCGACTAAATCTGAATATAACGTAAGTATTGGAAGAGCTATTATCAACCCTAAAAATCGAGGCATAA
>CAJVXN010000047.1 GCA_913009335.1 uncultured bacterium | reverse complement strand
CTTTAAAATTTAAAGTCTCTTAATTGTAATTATATTTTTCAAAAAGATGGGGCGTTTTGAGTGAATATTTTGGACACTGCACAAATAATATTAACGCGTATTATTTAAATCTCAGGAGAATAAAGAAGCTTTAGATAAAATAACAAGGGAGCGGAAAAATACCCCGCTCCCTTGACCATCAAACCAAATATGGTTTTTGATACCCTCAAAGATGTTAACTTTTACACAATTTTCGTAATTAGAACCCCTTCTTAATCATATACTCAATTAGATCAATAACCCGGTTTGAATAACCCCACTCATTATCATACCAGGAAAGTATTTTTACCATTTTGCCAAAAACAAATGTCTGCTCTAAATCCACAATTGATGAAGCAGGATTACCCTTAAAATCACTGGAAACCAACGGTTCATCAGAAACAGCAAGAATGCCCTTTAATTTTCCATTAGCCTGTTCCGTAAGAAGATTATTAATCTCTTCTTTAGTAGTCTCCTTTTTAGTCTCTAAGACAACATCAACTATGGAAACCGTAGGCGTAGGAACGCGAATTGCCAAACCATCCAGCTTTCCTTTCAATTCAGGCATAACCAAACCAACAGCCTTAGCGGCCCCTGTAGTTGTAGGAATCATATTTAATGCTGCTGCCCGTGCCCGACGCAAATCACTATGCGGTAAATCCAGGATTTTCTGGTCATTAGTATAAGAATGAATTGTAGTCATTAAACCCTTCTCTACCCCCAATTTATCCTTAATAACCTTAACAACGGGAGCAATGCAATTAGTAGTACAAGATGCATTAGAGACTATTTGATCAACCTTTGCGTCATAAACATCTTCATTAACTCCTAAAACTAATGTTGTTATATCGCCTTTTGCCGGAGCTGAAATTATTACCTTCTTAGCGCCTGCTTTTAGATGTAGCCCCGCCGTATCTTTATCGCGAAATATCCCTGTTGACTCTACGACAATCTCAACACCTAGATCTTTCCAGGGAAGCTTTGAAGGATCCCTTTCAGAAAGAACCTTTAATTTTTTCCCATCAACGAGAATAGTGTCACCTTCACTAGTGACGCTACCACTTAAAGTTCCAAAGTTAGAATCATATTTAAGCAAATGGGCTAAAGTAGCCGCATCTGTCAGATCATTTACCGCTACAATCTCGAAATCCTTTTTACCAGATGCGAGCAATGCGCGGAAAACTAATCTGCCGATCCTACCAAAACCATTAATTCCAATTTTTACACTCATTTCTTTCCTCCTTAATGAATCCGCCATTGATTCAGTGGCGGATGAATTAATCCTAATAGCTGTAAGTAGATTTTGAAAAAACCTACGAAGTATTTTACTATCAGGGTCATCCTTTTAATGAATCCCGCCGCCCCGCCTCTGACGGGATGATAAAACGGGGTCTTTGTTATCAAGAATCCACCTTAGTTGCGGGCTTGCTTAAATATTTAGCGGCAACCTCAGGAGGAGTAGCAACCATATAAAAACCTGTACCCCATTCAAACCCAGCAGTACGCGTAAGCTTCGGCATAATTTCAATATGCCAATGATACCCTTCTTCCATGTCCGCGGTATTTGCCGGTGTTGTATGAATTATAAAGTTATATGCCGGATCATTTAATACTGATTTTATACGCAGCAACACCTCTTTTAAAATTGCTGCTAATTCAGGAAGTTCTTCTTTTGAGGTACGGCAAAAATAACCATTGTGTTTTTTTGGTAAAATCCATACTTCAAACGGAAAACGTGAAACATAAGGACACAACGCGATAAAGTATTTATTTTCCGTAATTACACGCTCCTTCTCTGCTTGTTCCTGCCTGAGCATATCACAAAAAACACATCTATCTTTAAAACGAAAATAGCTCGTAGCCCCTTTAAGCTCTTCGGCTACATTCTTAGGAATCATAGGTAGAGCGATAAGCTGTGTATGGGGATGTTCAAGAGAAGCCCCCGCAGAAGGACCATAATTTTTAAAAATTAAAACATATTTAAATCTTTTATCCTGCGCTAATTCCGTCGCCCGACGACAATAGATGGATAAAATATTAACGACCTCAGAAACAGATAAATCGGATATTTCTTTATTATGATCAGGCCCCTGAGCAATTACTTCATGAGCCCCTACCCCTGTAGACATATCGTATATACCTATGCCGCGTCTATCCAAATCAGCCTCAATCTCTAAGGCCGGAAACTTATTAGGAACAGCTCTTACCTGCCATCCGGGAGAATTAGGCTTACTTGATTTGGTTCTTATTACATCAACCTCCGGGGGAGTCATGTGTTCGTTCCCGGGACAAAAAGGACAAGTCATAGCTCGAAACTTATGATCTTCCCTATGAAAATCTTCCGGGAGACTAGGGTAATCCGTATTTATTATTACCCATCTACCCCCCACAGGGTCTCTTCTTAATTCCGGCATTTTAAATGAGCACATAACTTACTAACACGCTAGTGTGAGTAAGTTATAAGCGCGAATTTAACCCCGCCGCATTCTTGCAGAATGCAAGAGGCGGGGTAAGTTCAGTCAATAAACTTACGTCCACTTTCGTTCCATAAGCTTAGACTTCACTTATTTCTCTTAAAAATTTTGCGGCATTTTCAGGCGGTAAAGGACAAATATAAAAACCTGTTCCCCATTCAAATCCGGCAACACGTGTAAGCCGTGGGATAATTTCAATATGCCAATGATAATCCTGATCTATTGTTTTCCAGTATCCTATCTTAGGACGTCTAAATGGTGCCGTATGCAAAATATAATTATACGGCGGATCATTTGCCGCCTTCTTTAACTTTAATAGTATTATTTTTAAAATCTTTGCCAGATTCTTCTGATGTGGTTGACTTATAACGCTAAAATCACAATTATGGTTTTTGGGTAAAATCCATACTTCAAACGGAAAACGTGATGCAAAAGGCACTAAAGCTACAAATCCATCTACCTCAATTATAACCCTCTCTTTAAAATCTAACTCCTGCCTTATTAAATCACAATAAACACATCTGTCATGATACTCAAAATATTTTCTTGAACCTGCCAACTCTTCTTTTACACGCTTAGGATTAACAGGCGTTGCAATAAGTTGCGAACGAGAATGCTTTATCCTGCCTCCTCCTGCGGACCAACCATAATTCTTAAATACCAATAGATACTTTAAACGCTCATCCTTCTCCAGCTCTTTAAAACGCTGAGTATAGACATGCATAACCCTGCTAATCTGTTCAACCGATAAATCAGCAATGTTTGCAATATGTCTGGGCGTTTCAATAATAACCTCATGCGCGCCTACGCCATGGACTATATCAAATATACCCTTACCATGCCTATCTAAATTCCCCTCAATATTTAAAAAAGGTTTTATGCTATTGACAACGCGCACCTGCCAACCGGGTGAATTCAGACGGGAATGAGCTTTGCGTACAGCATAAAGCTCAGGAGGCGTATCATACTCAGACCCCTCACAGAATGGACATTTACCTTCTTTAGGACCCTCAGAATGACCGACAAACTGATCCGGTCTTTTTGCGCGCTCTGTAGCAATTATAACCCAACGGCCAGTTATAGGATCTTTTCGTAATTCCGGCATTTATTCGTATCTCATCTTTCGTATATCATATTTCGTTTTCAAAATAATGATAATCGCACAGCATTAATCTTACTATTATTGATTAAACTAAAATTATATCAGCATTTTTTACATATGCAAGTGAAAAAATGCTAAACCTACCCTAAAAAATCACCTCTTTTTAGATTGTGCCCGATGATAAATTCAGCTGCCTGCATCCTCTTTGCCGAAGCGAGCTGCACCTCTTTTAAAGCTAAAGCTGCATCTTTTGTACGAATAATAATTGCATCACGCGTTATATCAATAATCTCACCGCATTTTTGGAACCTATCTATTTTATAATTTATCTCTTCTACAACATAGACCTTTAAGATGTTGGAATTAAAAAAAGTGTAGCTTCCCGGCCAAGGAACCAAACCTCTCACTTTATCGACTACTACACGCCTATTCTCTGACCAGTTTATTAATCCGTCTTTTTTGGTTAATTTAGGAGCATAACTTGCCTTAGCATCATTTTGCTTAGTTAAAACATATTTATCACTTTTAATTAACGCTATTGCGCGAATAAGCGAATCGGCCCCTAATCCTACAAGAGATAAGCTTAAAGATTCCGCGTCATCGCTCTTTTTTATGGGAATATCAGACTGCAATAATATATCTCCCTTATCCATAAACTCATTCATTTTTATGATAGAAATACCCGTCTTTTTTTCACCGTTTAGTATGGCATAATTTATAGGAGAGGCGCCGCGATATTTTGGCAATAAAGAAGCATGTACATTTATAGAGAAAACTCCCGGTATCTGAATAATCTTTTTCGGAATAATCTTACCATAGGAAACAACAACGAATAAATCAGCATTAAATCTTTTAAGCTTACTATAAACACCGGCCCCATTTAAGGTTTCCGGCTGAAACAAAGAAAGACCGAAATTTTGCGCAGCTATCTTTACAGGTGGCGGAGTCAAAACCATATGCCTGCCCGCGCATCGATCGGGCTGTGTCACAACACAGAGAACTTCATGCCTCTTAGAAATTAATCGTTCCAGAGAAGCCACGGCAAAACTACTAGTTCCAAAAAATAATATTTTCATACTCTTTTGTTTTCTTTTATAAAGGATCGATATCGACAGTTATGATTACTCCCGATTTCTTAAAACCCCGTAAAGATTTATTTATAAAATCTACGAGCTTCCGCCTTGGGCTTGCCTTTAGCAAAATATTATACCTGAAATTACCGCGTAGCTTCAAGGGTATATCCGGAGCCGGATTGAATATCTCCACATCTGGATTATTGGACGCAGATGAGAAAGAATCATCTCTATTAACAGAGATTCTATTTTCCCCCTCAAGATATTGGAATAATCCTTCTGCCTGCGAGACTACTTTATCTTGAAGTCTTCCCCGAATTTTTATCAAGGCGAGCCAAGAAAACGGTGGAAAAAATAATTCTCTCCTAAGACATAATTCACGCTCATAAAATAACGCGTAATCATTAGCCCTTAAAGGTTTAAATATATAATGCTCGGGTAAATGAGTTTGCAGTATTGCCTTATCCTTAGTTACTAAAAGCATACGCGATATTATCTGATAAACTTTCTCGGCGGATCTAAAGTCAATACGGTTTAAGGATGAATCTACTGACAAAACTCCCAGTAAATTTACACCTTTCAATTTATACAAGTCTTTTAAGATAATCTGGCTGGTTATAAGAATATCAAAAGATACCTTATCTAAATCAATATCATTTTTCAATCTATCATATCTAATAATCCTTGCTTGAGGAAATAGTCTATTTACCTCACTTTCTAATTTTTCTGTACCTAAGCCTAAATATTTAATATAAGAAAGATTGCACTGAGGGCAAATATTGGGAACCGGAATTTTAGAGTTACACCCACGGCAAAGCAACTCTTTTTTATCGAATAAAAATATCATCTGCCTGCTGCAACGGTCGCATTTTATGATAAAGCCGCAATTTTTGCATATCGGGAGTGTTGCAAAACCTACGCGGTTTAAAAAAAGCATCACCTTGCCACCCTCTGCCAGAGTTTTTGATATACCATTCTCTAAGATATTTGAAAGAACAATGCTCTTTTTTCTTTGCTTATAATATTCCTCTGATAAATCCACGATCTGAACAAAAGGATTTTTTGTTTTTTTGTTATCTAAAATCCTGAACTTGTATTTACCTTTTTTTGCCGAATAATAAGATTCCAGCGCTGGAGACGGGCTTGCTAAAAATAAAGTAGCATTATTCTGCTTTGTCCGGTATAAAGCTATATCTTTAACGTTATAATAAGGTGTCTGCTCCTGCTTGTATACCGCGCTATCTTCCTGATCAATAATCACCAAACCTAAATTATTAACAGGGGCAAATATCGCAGAAGAAGTACCTACTACTATATCAACATCCCCCCTTTTAAGCCTACACCACTCACCTAAAGCCTCCTTAGCGGTATTTTTACTATGCAGCAGGACAACCTCTTTCTTAAAGTGCGTCTTGATTAATTCCTTAATCCTCAGGCAAGAACCTATCTCTGGAGTTAAAACAATTACCCCCCGCTCTTGCTCAATGCTATTTAATATACTATTTTTAAAAATATCCCATCTTTTATTTATTAAATCCTGGATTAAGATAACCTCATGCTTCACATCAGAAGCTAATCGACTCCTCTTACATGGGAATGAATCTATCTTACGCCCTTTTCTCAGGGACACAGGCAAAATTACATCTACCGCCTGACCAAGAGAACAAAAACAATTAAGAGATATATACTCGGCAAGCTTAAAAAAATCATTATCAATAATTGGCACCTCATCCAATAAAGACATTATAGGCTTAAGAGCCTTAAATTTAGATTTAGCAGAAATCCCCAAGACATAACCAATCATGTTGCGATTCCGGAAAGATACCTTAACGCGCATACCCTTAGATATATTTTTTCTAAACTCAAGTGGTACGGAATAATCGAAGGCTGAGTTTAACGGAAGAGGTAAAATAACTTTTGCAATCATGTCTTTAATGCCACATCCAATATCTTTGCAGCAGAATCAGGACATAACAGGGCCGCGACATTCTGCTTGTATTTTTCTAATTTTTCCCTGGAATCTTTCAACTCTGAAACAATATCCCCTATCCGGTTTACATCTTCTAAAATTATACCGGCGCCATGTTTGACTATAAATTCCGCGTTATCGGCTTCCTGCCCGGGAATAATAGAAAAAAATACCATGGGAAGATTTTTCACGAGTGATTCCGATATAGTCATCCCTCCGGGTTTAGTAATTATTAAATCAGAGGCACTCATTAACTCATCTACGTTTTTAACCAAACCCAATACTTTTAAATTTCCCGATGCCATTTTTAAAAGATGTGAAAATAATTTTTTGTTACTACCGCAAACAACTATTATGCAAACATCATCATGCAATAAATTAACAATTCTCTCAATCGGACCCATGCCGATTGCTCCGGTCATAATCAATATAGAAAATCGCCCGGGTGTTATAGATAATTTTTTAGCGACTTTACCCTTATCTAAAGATATTGAAAACTTCGCATCAGTAGGGATGCCTGTTACTTCGATATCATCAGAAGAAACGCCATAAGATACAAGAACGCTCTTTGTTTTATCGGATGCCACCGTATATTTATCAGTTAATTTATGATACCAAAGCCCGTGAGGATAGAAATCCGTAACAACACTTATAAGCTTTAGATTAAGTTTTTCTTTTAAGCGTGAGGTCACCTCCGTAGACATAAAATGTGTTGATATGACAACATCAAATTTTTCTTTCTTGAGAAAGGAAAAATACCTAAAAACATTTACTCTATTACAAAAATCTGCAATTCTTTTCAAAAGATTATCTTTGGGATTATTGCTTATGTAAAATATGATCTTCCATACAAAAGGAAAATACTTAATTAAGAGAATATACCCCCGCGAATAAAAACAACGGAAGAGCGGATTGGCATAATCAAGGATATCTACAATTGTGGCATCTAAATTTTTTTTCTTTGCCTGATTATATATCGCCTCTGCGGCCCTCCTGTGTCCTGCGCCCGCAGTAGCATAAACTATTAGTATCTTCACCCCGTTAGAGATTTGGTTTACTTTATTTTTATGTAATATATCCATATCTATAAAAGCTATCCCGTTTCTAAAGTATCTACTTTATTCGACGGTCACCTCTGGTGACCTATCTCTAACGGGGTTCATTCTCTAACCCTATTTAATAGCCCGGGAATAAAACCCAAACTATTCTCCTTTATAACTATGTACTTAAAATTAAATCTACTGCTGAGGATAAATCCTTTGCAGTATAATCCGGATTGACTTCCCAGGCATTTTTACTGTTAAATTTTTCCTTTCCGGAAAAAACAAGGATGGATTTTATTCCTGCCTGCCTTGCCGTTAAGACATCCCTTATTGAATCACCTATAAAAAACGAACGCTTAAGAGCTGCCTGATCAATTTCGTTCTCTCTGACTGCCTTAAAAATTAAACCCGGCTTAGGCTTACGGCATAAACACTCGTCTTTATCCTGATGTATACAATAATATATACCGCAAATATTACCCCCCGCGTCTTTAACCATCTTAAGTAAATAATCATCAATATCTTTAAGGTCATCAGACGAATACATACCTTTTGAAACACCTGCCTGATTAGAAATAATAAATACACTGTATCCGATTTTTGTAAGACGCGCAATTGCCGATAAAACACCCGCAAGAAACTCAAACTCTGATAAATTAGTGACGTATTTTTGGTCTCCGGGACACTTATTCACCACACCATCTCGATCTAAAAACACAATCCTTGCCCCGTTAGAGATTTGGTTTACTTTATTTTTATACGATGTATCCATATCTATAAAAGCTATCCCCCGCTTCTGAAACATCTGCTTTATTAGACGGTCACTTCTAGTGACCTATCTCTAACGGGGTTCACACTGGAATTCATTGCTTTATACCTTTATTTTTTTGAGATTCCTCGATTGCCCGCTCCAGATGAGGATTAAACATAATTTTTGCTTTATGAATAAAACAAAATACTTTTAAAATATAAAATGAAATTCTTCCGTTTGTAATTATTAGATTAAATCTTTTCTTGCGTTTTTTTGTAATAATCTTGAAAAAGCATATGAAAGGGAAAAATAAAGGATTGAATTTAAATACCCATATATTCGAATGCTCCGCTATATCAAACCTCGATAGTAAATTACGCTTTATATAAAGACATACCTTGTGACTATCCTTGGCGGAAGTCAGAATAATCTGTTCGGTTTCATGTTTATCCATTTCATTATTTGGTGGATTGGCTATAATATAAGCAATTCTTAAAGACTCACCCCAGTGGTGTTCGAATAACTCCCTATTCTTTCTAAACAATTCTTCTTTATCCGGCCTCTTATCAAAACTTACTCTATCCAGATGATACACATATGCCCTTTTTGCCCGGGCAAACTGATAACCGGCATTTTGTACCCTTCGGCAATAATCTGTTTCTTCAAAATAGCCTATTTCGTAAGATTCATCAAATAAGCCTATTTTTTCTATTACCTCGCGCTTGATTAACATACAAAAACCGGAACATTGCCCCAACTCACCCCAACTACCCTTAGATGCTTTAAGGGAGCCGGCGAATTCCTGGATTGTTTGCCCCTTCGGAACGCTTTGGGCCAATGTATTACTAGAAGGATTTACTATCCCCACCCCTACATTATCATAAGCAATATCAACCATCTCGCTGAGCCATCCATCCGTAACTATAGTATCATTATTAAGCAGACAGACAAATTCGGCAGAGCTTTCCTTAAAACCCTGATTTATAGCTTTAACATATCCTAAATTTTGCTGATTCGTAATTATCGACAAATCCTTAATTTTACCCCTCAGGCTATTTAAGTAATCGGCTACTAGAGCGTTACTGCCGTTATCAATAATAATTAAGCTATGGGGAAATCGAGTACTGCTAATAATACTTTCTATGCAGTTTTTTGTTATTTCTAATTCATTCCATACGGGAATAACAATATCGCATTTCACCCCGTTAGAGATTTGGTTTACTTTATTTTTATGTGATATATCCATGCCTATAAAAGCTATCCCGTTTCTAAAACATCTACTTTATTAGACGGTCACCTCTGGTGACCTATCTCTAACGGGGTTCATCTTACGTTTATTCGAATATAGCTTGGTTATTTTTTACCCATTCAAATAATCTAAAAATACCTTCATCTATATCAATTTTCGGAGACCACTTTAAGACTTTTTTGATTTTTGAGATATCCGTAATGTATACTTTCTGATCAGACGGCCGCCACCCCTTAAAACTATAATTCAGCCTTCTTCCCGTTACTTCATATATCTTATCCAAAAATTCAAGCAGGGAAATTGTATTCTCAGTACCCCCGCCGATATTAAATATACCGTTATTTAACTTACCTTCTATAAAAGCTTCATAGGCTTTTACCAGGTCCTCGACATAAAGAAGGTCCCTTACCTGCTTTCCGTTTCCGTATATTACAATCGGCTTATTAGTGAGTGCGGCAATAATAAACCAGGCTACCCAACCCTGATCCTCAAAACCAAACTGTCTTGCCCCGTATATACAGGACATACGGAAAACACACGTACGCATCCCGTATATATGAGCATATTCCTGAGTGTATAAATCACCAGTCAACTTACTAACCCCATAAGGCGTATGGCCCGTTAGATCTGTAAGCACAGCCTCATCCACGCCTTTTATTTTACGATAGACATAACGTTTTTTTAACTCCTTTAATAAAATCTTATCTACATTTTCACCATAGACTTTATTAGTTGAACAGTAAACAAAAGCTGCTTTTTTTGATTTTTTTCTTAGAATTTCTAAAACATTTAAGGTGCCGTAAGCATTTATACTAAAATCCTCCCTAGGATCTCGTACGCTTGAAGGAACTCCGGGTTGTCCGGCAGTATGTATTACCGCATCTACTCCGCTTCCTATTGCAGATTCTACATCCTTTTGATTCCGTATATCTCCCTTTATTCTTTTAATATTTTTATAACGTTTAAGATATTTCCAATTATATTCTACGGTCTCAGTATCGCTTCCGAAAATGCGGGAACGCATAAGATTATCTAAAACTATGACTTTATATTTTTTCTTTGCGAAATACTCCGCACAATGAGAACCTACTAAACCTGCTCCTCCGGTAACTAAAATTTTCATTTATCATCCTTTTTATTTGTATTGCTAGTACAAGATCCTGATTCTTTTTTCATTTGCCAATACTTAGCATAACTCAATATCTGATACCATGACGCAAATAATGCAACCATAAGCCCAACCATGCCATCTTTATAGCCTTTTTTACGCAGGTATGTCCGGAAAAATCTATCAATCGTGCGCCACAGGGCCTTACCAAAAGACATCTTCCTATTAGTATTTATCCATTTTCTCGCTTCAAGAGTTGTCTGACGGTTAACACTGGATAAAAAATGCTCGAAATCAGGATACCCTTTATGAATTATATCCTTAGTTAAATGCCCGCCGTCGCCATCAACAAATACTCTGGGATGAACCTCTACTTCTTCATATTTAAATTTGGTTTTTCTAAACAACCTCACTTTACCGGCCGGATACCACCCGCCATAACGAACCCAATGACTTCCGACAAAATTACGCAAAGGAATAGAAAAACAAGCAAAATCTGTTTGTGGTAGAATTTGTGCTATCTCTTCTTTTAATTCAGGAGTTAGGTGTTCATCGGCATCAAGACTTAAGACCCAATCATTCCTAGCCTGTGAATACGCCCAGTTACGATGAGTTCCTTCAACTTTCATTTTATTTATAATAACTCTATCCGCCAGCCTGTTGGCAAGTTCAACCGTCTTATCAGTGCTATAATCATCAACAACGATTATTTCATCTGCCCAGTTCTTAACACTAGATAAACACTCCAGGATATTAGCCTCTTCATTTTTAGTCAAAACTACGACAGTTACTGGTGTTTTTTGCATAATCACTTATTCCTTTCAATGAACGCATGATTTAGGAAAATCTCTATTTTTCGTAAATCATACGCGTGAATTGATCCCGCCTGTCCCGCGTTTTTTGGCGGGGCCAGCAGCGGGATAAAATTTTACTTCTTTATTAAATAATCGCCTATGGCAAGATAATTTAATCCGCTCTCTTTAAACATAACCAGTGCATCATTCGGCGTACATACCATAGGTTCACCTCTCCTATTAAGTGAAGTATTAATCAAAACAGGAACACCTGTTTTTTCATAAAAACAGTTAATTAATTTATAATACAATGGATTCGTAGCTTTATCTACCAACTGTGGGCGGGCAGTACCATCTACGTGAACGACTTCAGGCATTTTTTTACGCCATTTTTCAGATACTTTAAACGAAAA
>CAJVXN010000046.1 GCA_913009335.1 uncultured bacterium | reverse complement strand
GGCAGTTGCTAAATACGGCCGGGGCACGATAGCAAAAGCGATAGCCGTGCCGACAAAACAAGGATACCTCTTTATTACAAAAAAAGGCATATTTTACAAGAGATGGAAGGAAGTTTTAAGGCTCCAGCTAAACAGGCATGCTCAAGCAAGCCGCGCTCCGCCTCAATTAAAAATCATTATTTCCACCGAAAAAATCTTTACCCGCGGTAATGTTGTTTCCTTTAAAATCTCCTCAAAAACTATATATATCCACCCGTATTATTTCAGTCTATCCAAAGCCAAACAATTAGAAGTCTTTAGTAATATTTTAAAAAATAAATTTGTCTCCAGCTCTCCGGCGGGAGAGAACAAAGGAGTTTATTTATGTAAGATTTTTAAACAATTATTGGCATTTAGAACTCTAAAAGGAAGATCATCTTGGTGGGATAGGAAATGGCGGTTTTCGCTTACTAATATTTCTGCGCCTACCCATTCGGCGTATGCGGCAATAAATGCATCCGCGGCTTTTAGGCCTTTTGTTTCGTATCTAGCGCCTAGTTCAAAGGGCACCGCAGTATCCTCATTTATTTTAGTTAAATTATTTACAAATAACATAAATTCCTTAAAAGCTTCGGGAGTTAAATTATTGCGTACTTCTTCAATAATCAATCTAGTTATGCGCACAGACACATTTTTAGGGTATTCTGCTATTCTTTCAAGTAACTTTTCGCATAAAGGATCCCGCACGGCACCAAGAGCAAAGATATATTCATTGCTATCAAGAATGAGTAGCAAGTTTGGCCTCCCAAAGTTTTTCTCTGGTTTTACGAATCTCATTAATGATAGCTTGTTTGCTCATACCTTTATACGGCGAACGGACTTTAGACATAAGCAGGCGAATTTTGTTAATTCGTTCTCTCTGGATATTTTTCTTCATTTTACTTCACCCCCTATGATAAACATAGCATTTTTAGGTAAAAATGTCAAGTTCCGTCCTATCCGTTCCAGCTCTCCGGCGGATAAATCCAGCAGCCCGGTTGATGCAAATATGCCTTATGATTTACCTGTTCCTGAAAGAGAGCATAAGAGGGCAGTGTCTGAATATGGCACAGGTACTATAGTAAAGCTTAAGGCTACATTAACTAAATCCAGGTATGTTTTGACTCTACAAAAAGGCAGGTTTTATGATAATTGGCAGGATGTTTTAGGGCAGCAAACCGCTAAAGTTAATCAGATAATCCGCGCACCTCCTGAATTTACCCTGATTATCACCACCGAAAAAATCTTTACCCGCGGCAATGTTGTTTCTTTTAAAATCCCTTCAAAAACTATTTATATCCATCCTTATTTCTTCAGCTTATCAAAAGATAAACAATTAAAAATCCTTTCTAAATTAATAAAAACTGTTAATGATCCGATTTTTATCCGCTCCAGCTCGCCGGCGGAGAAAGTAATTAATAATTTTCTAAATAAAAGAATTACTAATTGGAGTTATTATGAAAATAATGTGCATAAGGCATTTAGATATGAAGAACTTGCCATATTAAAGGGACAGAGAAGATTGGAGAGCGCAATTAAAATATTAGAAAAACAGTTGGTTAAGCGGGGCAATATAGATAAAGAGTCGATAATAGCGCAGTTGGTTAGTTATTATAAAGATTTAGCGCAAGTATTAAGCGCAAGAGAGAAATTTATCCGTCTGGGAGTGCCGGCATATCATACCCATACAAATTTAGAGGATGACGGCGAATTAACGCCACAGGAATTAGTCGATCATGCAATAAATAACGGCGTAACTGTTCTTTATGTTACGGGTCATGACAGAATAACGGGATCTATCGCGGCAATGGAATATGCAAAGACATTAGACTATATTCTTGATATGCGCCCGGGCGTTGAGATAGACACGCCGTTTGTAGGCGCTACAGCGATTACGCATATTGTTGTTATTCTTCCTGAAGATATTGATGCCATTAGAAAAGTAGGTGATATCGGCAAAGATATATTTGAATCTATGCAGGATAATTTTATGTGGAGGTTTAAGAGAGCGGTTAAGCTGGGTATTCAGGAAGAGTTTGGTAGCATCGAAATGGGAGGCACGCTATTTTTGTTAGCTCAAGATGGATTTAATGAATTAGCCGAAGGAAAAGAAATTAGCGGTTTTATTAAGGCGATTAAAGAAATGGGTATCCCTTTGGAATCTCTCAATAAGTTAATTGAAGAAGTTAAGCATAGCTATTCCCCTATCAGAAGCGAAGGAGGTGCGGTTCTAGAGCAATCTTCTAATTCTCCAACGAGAAAATCGTCTTCCAGTCCGGTTGAAGTTTTGGTAGTTTTAAAGATAGATTTATTTAAGAAGTTGGCAGAATTTTTCTCTAGTAAGGCCAGAATATCTGATGAGACTGCGCAGAGTTCCCGGGGCGAGAACTTTATGGTTTGGTATGGCAAGGATTGGACGGATACCTTCTTTTTCCATAATAATATGCGGGCCGTAACGGGAAATAAACCAACCGTCTTTTTGGAATACTTTTATCGCGTCTTTGCCGGAGATATTGGTGGGGAGTTTAGGCATTTATACCGCTACTTCGTAGAGAATTTCTTCTTTATGCTTAGCCTTTTCTTTTTCGGCGCGCCTGTTCAAAACTTCCAAACATCCTTTAATGGCATCTTTAATGTTTTCACGGATTTCTTTGAGAGTTTTACCTTGGCTGATACAACCAGGTATCGCGGGACATTCCGCTATATACCAGCCAGCCTCTTGTTTAATAATGACTTTATAGACCATTTTTATTCACCTCGTACAAAGCATAGCATATTTTATGTTAGAAATCAAGAGGGTGTTTTCACAGTAAACATTTTTCAGGCTAAGCAGAAAAGCATGTCGCAAGTAATCTTTCAGGGTAAAGAAATTATCAATAATGACTTGATAGAGGATATTTCTGATGTAATTACAGGATTAAACGGCAGGCTTTTTAAATCCGGGGACACAATACTTAATTCGCAGGACGGTTCAGTCTCCGGCACTTCGGTGGATTCAGAAGAGATAAGGAAAAAGGTGTCTGTCCCCTTTTCCGTGGAATCACAGATTGGCAGCGTTGTCGGGGCAGGATATTTAGCAAGGGAGACGATTCTTAAAAAGTCCTTTTTGGATTATTTATCATCAGAGTCGGATGCGGCAGATAGCCCGGTTGATGATAAGGAAGAGAATAAACTATTCAATAAACTTCAGACAGTATTACACACATCTAGAAATATAGCAGGGAATCTCAGGGAAATGTATGAGCAGGGGAAAATAGATAAAATCTTTCCGGAATTTAATAAGTTGAAGGAAGTTCCAAAGGGAAAAAGTAATATTTTACAGCATACTTTTGATTTTATTGAAAGATTAGAGCAAGTTGAGAATAATAAGCATGCGAATATCAACATAGGTAAAGAGTTAATGCAGCAATATCATGATCTATTCCATAGCCTGTTCACAACACCGCAGGATAGAGAGTTTATTTACCTTATTGCCTTATTGCATGATATAGGATGTCTTGGGGGTTCTGTCGGTCATGAAAAAAAAGGGGCAGATTGGGTGGGGGAGAATTTGTCCGGTTATGGTTATGAGGAGAACGTCGGTGAGAAAATTAAATGGCTTATTGGGCAACATGTCGCAATTGGCACTTTATTTTTTGGAGAAAGAACAGCGCAGCGTCTGTTAACGCTGTTAGACGAACTACCGGATAAATTAAAAAAGAATGATGAAAATATTCTAAAAACCTTATCAATTATTACATTTTGTGATGCCGGTGATTTTATCGATAATTCTAGGGCTGAATTTTATATAAATATAGACAGAAAGAAGTTAGAAGAATTATCCAGGTCATTTTTAAATTATAGGATTGAAAACTTTTTTGTCCGCTATGTTAAGGGTGATGAGTATAAACGTAATGTAGAAAAAATTAAAGTACTATATAAAAATTTAAGTGACAGAGAAAAAAGTATCTTTGAGAGGCAGGTAGGAACTAATTTAGAAGCTCTTGATTATGGATTAGCATTCAGTAGAAGTATTCTCATGGACGGGAAGGTTAATAGGGAAGAGGGGCCAGCAATCTTGATGAAAGTCATGCTTATTATTGCTCTTGTTGCAGAGATAGAATCAGGAGATAAAGACATAAAATGGTGGGTTGAGTTTGCTACCACAGACAAACAGGGCCAAAAGAAAGCCGCTTCAGTCGATGCCGTTGCAGCAGAGAAGATTAATAACCTAAAACTGGAAGATATTACCTTAGAGAAAGTTAAGGAGACATATGGAGTATACAGAAATAACCCTAGTGGATTATTCTATGAAATCTTTACCGTAAATATGCCGGATAAACAAAAGCAGTATATGAAGGTGCTTTCTATCGATGTGCCTCCACAGGACAAGGTTTCCTCCAGCCCGGTTGATGCAAATATGCCTGATGGTTTACCTGTCTCTGAAAAAGATCATGAGATGGCAGTTGCTAAATACGGCCGGGGTACGATAGCAAAAGCGATAGCCGTGTTAACAGAACAAGGCTACCTTTTTATTACAAAGCGAGGCGCATTTTACAAGAGATGGAAAGAAGCTTTAAGGTTTCAGTTAAACAAGCATATTCAAGCAAGCCGTGCTCCGCCTCAATTAAAAATCATTATTTCCACCGAAAAAATCTTTACCCGCGGCAATGTTGTTTCTTTTAAAATCCCTTCAAAAACTATATATATCCATCCTTATTTCTTCAGCTTATCAAAAGATAAACAATTAAAAATCATTTCTAAATTAATAAAAACTGTTAATGATTCGATTTTTATCCGCTCCAGCTCGCCGGCGGGAGGCGGAATGTCAAAGGAACAGAAAAAGGTACGGGCCAAGCTTGGGAAAACTCTGGACGCCGTGGGAATACATAAGAACTATACATCTCATATAAAGATTCTAAGAGGTTATCCTAATAGTACGGAAGAGGCGGAAGATGTAAAGAGGCGGTTAATTTTGCTCTTCCTGCATAAGCCGTGGGCAAAGAATGATAGGTTATTTAGTGCTCTATATGAGGCGGCGGTCAAATTTACCAATCATTTCAATTCGGATATTCGTATATTAACCAACCATATTATTACGGAAATGCGCGATAAAAAAGGTATTCAGATGATTATTGAAGAAAAAGATCCTGTTGTTTTATCTGAGCTTTCTTCAGAGTCAGTAGCAGGTAAGCCAGCCAAAAAAACTAAAACCGTAGAAGAAGATACGTTTAATAGTGTGCGTTTGTGGTTTCAGATACGAGAAAAGGTTAAGTTTCATCCTAGATTTGATACTAGGGATGTTAAGGCGGCATTAGAGGTTTTAGGCGGTCTGCAGCGTTGTGAGAAGGAGCAGCCGAAGGATTTAATAAAAGAGGTTACTAGTTTAATACAGGATATTACAGTTTGGGCTGATACGGATGAATTGGCTGTGTATTCTAGCGAAGGCCATGATGGTGGCGGTGATATGCTCGTTCCCGCGCAGAAGAAACCTGAAGCACCCGCCAAAAGGCCAAAAAAGGCAGTTATCTCCAAGAAAGAATCCGATATGATCCACTATAGTGGTTCCGTGGTAGATGGGTTAAGGGGGGTTTTAAAGCCATCAAAGGTTTCTGTGCCGAAGATTAAGTCCGTGGCAGAGTTGCAACCGGGAGAAAATTTTGCTGTGTCCGTACAGGTTACGGATAGCCTCCGTAGTGTAGAAGAAGTCATAGATCTTACTTTAATGGAGGGCGATGACAGCGCGATTGAGTTTTTAAGCTCTACTCCTAAATCAAGGATTCAGATATTCATACTTCATCGGGATGATGGGTTTACGGTTAGTGAAAATGCGTCTGATTTGGTTAAACCGAGAGAGCGTATTTTAATGGTTAGTGGTGAGATTGCTGAAGAAGTTGTAGCGAGGTATTTAGCTGAAGAGCATAAAGCGTCTTCTCCTTCGACTACGCTCAGGACAAGCAGCCCGATAGTGCTTAATAAATATTTGGCATTTGATAGGGATACTGACGAGACTGAGGTGTTATCTGTAGAAAGAGTTGAGGCCGGCATTTGCGCTGTATTGGAATATTGGTTTAGCCAGACCGATGGGGTGCATAGGTATATGACATCCGATGATTTAAAAGAATTTTTAGCTGAGACAGAGTTAATGCAAGCGGCAAGCAGTCCTATTTCATATAAGGTAGCCTCAATCACATTAACAATCATGTTAATGTCAACACATGTGCAAGCTAATGCTTTTGCGGATGCCAGTATTGCCCAAAAAATACAGGAAGTTAGAAGCGTAGAAGATAGTGAATGTGAGAGATTATTTTCGATAATTACAGAGCTTATTACTAAACTAAATAAAATAGATAAGAGCTTAACCCCGGAGGATAGACTTAAGGATGCCTTAGCTATTCTGAGCACTGCCGCTCAGGCTCTTAGAGGCCAAGGTTTTTCAAGCGCGCAAGAATATATTATGGGAAACCATATAGATCAAATTGAGCGTATTTTAGAAAGTAACGAAGAGGATACACTTGAGTATTATGTTGAATGGACGTTTCCGGTATTATCAATATTCATAGAAAAAGATACAATCAGATTTGCAGTCAGGAGAAACATGATAAAATTGGGAGAAGGGTTGAGGTGCCCGCTTAATGACGCAATAAATAATTCCTTAGAAAAAGCCTCCAGCCCGCTAAAAGATAAAAATAAATACCTGCTCTTAAAACAGCAGATAGGTTGGTTTAAGGCAGGAATCAAAGCAGTTGTTCTGGGGATTGCTGGTATTAACCCGGCTGCGGCTTCCCAAATCGCATCCCTAATGGATGAATCTGCTGCGCAAAAGCATAATTTTATGGGTATCTCAGGAGATTTAGTACCTGTTATTGCACTTTTTATAGTTTTCATTATCACGATCGTTGTTAGGCGGATTATATTTAGATATAGAGGAGAAGAGGCTTTTGATAATCACGATCTCGCTGAAGAGCTGGTTGCTATGCTGACCAGTGAACACAAGATACGATACTATTACGATAGTTTATTGATTGAGGCTATAGACAGATATAAGAAAAAGTCGAACATTACCGTAAGGGCGGAGATTGGAGCACGCAATTTAATAATAGATGAGGTAGATAAGTTCTTTTTAGAGAAAGGAATAGGAAGCCCAAAAGATAAAAAAGAAATATTAGAAATAGCCGAGGATATGTTAGATAGCGGATTTTCTTCCTCCAGCAGTCCGGTTGAGTCAGGAAAAAATAGGCGTATCTTCTTGATTGCTAAGGGATTAGAAGATTCTGTTTTTGCCGCAAGGTTAGAAGAATTGAATATGTTGGGACGAAAGGAAAATAATGAGGCAGTAGTAGATATAATTTTAAGTGAGCCGGAGTTAGAACATAAGATATCCATGCTTATCAGAACTCAGGATAGGGAAGATGATACAGAGGGATTCTCCGTAGATATTGAATGGGCTGAAGGCTTTAAACAGGAAGCATTACGAAGAGCAGTTGAGAAGATAGAGGGCAGAGACATCTTTATTCTGCAGATGGAATATGAATTTTCCCAGAAGTTCTTAAATTATTTCAGTGATCACCTTAGAAAGTTCTATGGTTATTCTTATGAAAAGGCTGTTTATGATACAGGAGAACTGGCAAAGCTGATGATGGCCGGCGGCCTGGGCAGTTTTAAGCCAGACCTTGTCAGAGGATGGTATAACGTGCTTAAGAAAATCTGGGGTGGCATAGAGGCCAGGAAACGCCTGCATGTTATGGGTGTTTTATACGCTAAGGATATAAAAGGGCAAGGCGCGATAGATGGAAGAATAGTTGATATAGCAATTGGAGCTTTAGAAAAAGTTGCAACTTACAAAGATATAGAAGTCAATATGAGTGGGATAGGTAACGTCGATGTGGAATTATACCGAAATCCCTATTCCGATTTAAGCGAATATTGGATGTACTGCCCGCAGATATTTCATGAAGCCTATCCCGGGCAAAGTAATGATGATTTTAGGGCTGTGCAGACATTGCTCTATCGAAAGGTAGCTTTACGGTTTATAAAAGAGCATACGGCCAAGGATACTAAAATAATACTATCTACCAGCGAAGTCAATACCACATTAGCAATTCCACAAGTTATAAATGATGAATATAAAACCGACCCTTTGTTTAGAGATGAAAATATTCTCATTCATCATTACAATCACACAATTGTACCGGCAGGCATACCTTATTACAATTATTATATGTTTGATTATTTAAAAATAGCAAGGGAATTTAGGCCGGCCATGCATGAAGGCAAAGTAGATTTGGTTGAAATAACAGGAAAAGTTGTTGATTTTATTACCGGATGTTCTACCTTGCATACCCGGATTCTACGTGAAGATATTTTCAAGAAATTTGCGCGTAAGGTAGTTGAAGATGACTTATTTGGTAATAGTGAGGGGGCAGACATCAGGAGATGGCAGGGCAAGAAGATTACCGCTTTAATTCAGAGCTATATGGAGAGGCTGAATGCGGGTAATTATGCGATATTTTTTGATAAGCTAGATCAGAGAGAAAAACTAAAGAAAAATTTCATTCACAATTTACTTGAAATTATGAAATTTCAGAAACAGACATTCATTGATGAGCTGGTTAAAGGTACTTTTGGTGAAATTAATCTATCCAAGGCAGAGTTGAAAGAGCTGCGAGTGGATCTTGTTAACATGCTTTTTGCTACTTTTGTGAGGAGATTTGTTGATTATAAATGCGGCGATAGAATAGTTGATATTTTCTACGACCCAGCTTTTAGGGAGAGACTTATTAAAGCTGGTGTAGTAATCTTTATCGGGGGAAGGCAGTTTAGTGAGTTTTCGCATATTCAGCATAATAGGATAAAAGAACTAATCAGGCAGGATCCCAGAGTGAAATACCACCTTATATTTATATCTAACCATAATGTTTTTACTTCCTGGATGATTCAGCGAGGCGTGAATTCCGGTGGGATGCTTTCCTGGAAAGGCATGGAGGCCGGCCCGACAAGTCCTAGTAATTCTCAGCAAAATGGGGCGCCGACTTTAGGTTCGCCGGATGGAGTGCTTCTTGAAAGACTAAAAGCCATAGAAAGAGATATAAAAGGAAAAATCACTAAAGGCACGGGATATATCGTGGAATATGGCGAAGAGCTTTCATGGACAGGGGAAAGGATGCCGGATAAAGAGTCCTTTGTTCAAAAAGTGGAAGAGGCGTCCGCAGATTATCGCAGTAAGGAGGATTACGGGGCCATTGCTTTTAACTCCTTAAGAGCGGGCATGACACAGGGGGATATTGAAAATCAAGCTATGGGGCTGATCAGAGTTTGGGCAAAACAGCTTGAGAAGAGAGAAGCCTCCAGCCCTAATAAGCCTCGCGCGTTAAATTCCTCTGAGGACATTGCCGCTGAGGATATATTCAGTTCCAGCCCGCTAAAAGATAAAAATAAATACCTACTCTCAAAACAACATTCCGTTATATCTGCTTTACTTGTATTAGGATTTTCCGCGTATCGAGTTTATATTGAGATCGCGCGACAAGAATATTACAAATTACTTCTTAAAGAGCAGGGATATTTGACATTATGGCAGAGGATTGATCATGGTTATTTGAATGATTTTTTGACACCCTTGGTTGCGGGTTACGTACTATATTTATTTAGTCGTTTAAACATTTTAAGATTTAGGATAGGTGTAATAGCGGCAGCTGTCGGTTTTTCAATCGCGGAAACATTCCAGATATTAGGATTGGGAAGTGGCACGGGAGATCCGTTAGATATTGTTTCTGTCTCTATTTCTGCTCTCTACGGTCTTGTTATTAGTTTATTTTTATGGGATTCATCAACTAGCCAGGATAGATTTTCTAATAGTAGTTCTTCCAGCCCGATGGTGGTTAACCTGGCGGCATTTACCGTAATGACGGTTTTACTTAGCGGCGTGGTTTATTTTCTCAGGCGATCTTTTATAAAAACTTCAATCATCGATATTATCGGCAGCATTGATAAGCATAGTCTAAAAATTATTGATTTGGGTACAGATACAGGCAGCTTCGTAGCGAAATTTAAAACTATATTAGAGAAGAAAGGTTTTATCGCGGATATAGTCGGTATTGATATAAATAGAAAGACTTTAGCAAGGGCCAGGATAAAAGGTATTCCCGTGAGATATATGAATATTAAAGACGCTGTAGATAAGCTTGATCCTAAATCTCAAGACATTGTCGTAGTAAATGCCCCACAGAGCATTAATCTTGTTTTAGAGGCAGCTCATGAATTAGCTAAAGATAATGGATTGATTATAATCAGGCTTTATAAGGATTCTTATTCTTGGCTGATTGATAAGGGTGAAATTTTACGTTTTTTTCAAAATAAACGAGAAATCCAAGTTTTAAATTATCATCCTAGGGGTTTACCTAATGTGAAAAATAAATATCCTCCAATTATTGCCGGGGAAAGATTATCTCCGAGGGTTAAAAAAATAGCCAATATTGAGTCTTCCAGCTCGCCGGTTGAGCAGAAAGGCTATTCTTCTTATTATCGGCCTGTCAAGATTGAGTTTAGCGAAGATGCAAAGCCGAATCCCCTGCCTTTTAGAACAGGTATAGGCGGTGATTTTATATTAGCGTTTAATATGCTAAACAGCTATCTTGAGAAATTTAATATCGGCAGAGTAAATTGGCCGCTTTTGACAATAAATCTGGAATTTTCCAGTGGTATTTCCGGGTTATCCGAAGTCTATCCGGATAAAATTATATTTAATTCGTCAATTATTATTCGCGGCCCCCCGAAGGCTAATCAACTTGTAATATTTAAAGCCCTCGCAAAATATATAAAGCTTAATTTAAGCCTGCCTTATGAAAAATATCATTTCTTAGTTGAAGCTTTCCAGACTTACCAATCCAGTTCACCGGTTGAGAATTTAGATTCAACCCCCATTTTTATTTTACAAAACAAGAAAACGCTTTCATATAATTTAACGCGGCAGAGGAGGAATTTGAGATATGGTATACCTTTCGTGGCTGGTGGGTACCGTTATCTTGCCTCTGCCGCAGTAAACAATAGCACAGTTTTAACTTCTTCTAGCCCTACTGCAGAAAAGCGCTTAGAAATCCTTGAGCTATTTGAAAGAGATTTTAAGCAAGTACATACTCAGGCCTCCAGCCCGGCCTTAAGATCCAATAAATTGAGATTTTCTTTAGCTGAATTTATCGCAAAACGCCCTTTTGTTACAGGAGTATTTGCTGCATGTTTAGTGGGTACTAAGCCGTTTTTTATAAAAATGCTTATTAATTCCGGTATTCATCCTTTAGTCATACAGGCGTATTATTACTTTTACGCGTTTATTGCCTTATTTACCTACGGTTCATATCTTACGTTTTATAAGAAACAAAAGGGCGCTTTTAGCCTCGTGAAAGCAGGCGGTAATTTATTTAAGGAGAAAGGATTACTGGCTTTAGTTATCGGAACGATTATTATCGGGCAGATTCTTTCCTCCCCCTTATATTATCTATCACTGAAGTATAATCCGATATTAATTACGGAAATCATCGTAAAAAGTTCTCCGGTTTTCTTGGTATTTTTAGCGCCGTGGCTTTTAAAAGAAGATATGAGCCCCAAGAAAATATCGGGCATATTCCTTGCTGTGGGCGGGGTGGCTATGGTTGTTTATGCCCTAAAAGCCGCGCAGGCAGGTAAGGCTGCCGGTGTTTTAGGGTTAATTGTTTTATTGCTTCCGCTTGCTTCATCTTTTTTCTATGCCTTGGGTGAGACTTTCAAAAAACAGATAATGCGGCAAAGGATAGATCCTAAAATCTTTCTCCTTTGGGCCTATTTAGTCGCTTGGCCTGTTATGGTGCTGGCTTCATATTTATCCGGCGCCGGATTTGTATTGGTTACTGCTTGGCCGATTTTTGTCCTTACCGCGATAAGCTTAGGGACATTACTATTAAGCTACTATATATTAGAGCACATTGGCGCCTCTGAGAGTAAAAGTATTGATAATACCTCACCCATATTCACACTAATCATATTGAGTATTATTAATTTAAGTTTTCCGAGCGTCTTTGCAAGCTTGGGTGTGGCTTTGGCAGTTGCGGGTATTATTGTGATTTCAAGGGGCAGAAGTAATAATAGTAATATTGATTTTATGCGGAATACCTCCCAGAGAAAGAGCAAGAAAGATACAGGCTCTTCACCTGGCGTTTCAAGCCCTGTGGTTAATTCTAAAAAATCCTCCGGGCCTAAAGCTAAATTAAAGAAATTTGTTAAGCGTGCTGTTGACGATACGCATGCTGAATATGGCATATTATCTTTGGCCGAAGTCAGCAATATTCGCTTTGTCCCCGCTCAAGACACAAAAGACAGGTCACATAATATTGTTTTGGAGAAAGAAGGCGTCAGCCATACTTATCCTGAAGACAGGGCTGGAAGTGGGCGCATTATTTTCTCAGGGGAAAAGCAACTTCCGATAAAGAATCTATTGTGTATTTCTATAGTAATCGGCGGAGGCGTTAGTGTTAAGAGCCATAGAAATAGAAAAACAACGAAAATTACTA
>CAJVXN010000045.1 GCA_913009335.1 uncultured bacterium | reverse complement strand
GGCTAAAAGGAAAACATGAAAGCGGGATTTAAAACAGTTAAACCAATAAAAATAGAAGAATAGAAAATCTGTAGAGGGTTTTACAGTATTTTAGCTTTTATAAAAGTTAATTTTTCAGCAATCTCAGAATTTTCACTTGACAAAAGTTTAAAGTCCTGTATACTCTACTATTATGATAGGGATTGTAGGGTAAAATGAACCCCTCCCTTCCTAAGGGCTGGGGTAGCGAGAAGAAGGAAGGGCTGGGTGAAAATAACTTATAAAGGCGATTATGCCTTAAAAGCAATATTGGAGCTAGCGCTAAATTATAGTAATGGGGTAATAACCATTCATGATTTGGCTAGGCGGTTGGATATTCCGGTTAAATTTCTAGAGCAGGTACTGTTAGTTTTAAAAAAAGGAACCTTTGTAGAAAGTAGGCGCGGTAAAGTCGGAGGGTATCTTTTAGCAAGGCATCCCTCAGGGATAAAGCTGGGAGATGTTATTCGATTTATTGACGGGCCGATTGAGCCGCTTCCCTGCGCGGGTTTAGATAATAAATATAAAGGGTGCGCTGATATGCATAAATGCGTATTTAAAAATATCTGGGCAGAGGTGGCTGATTCGATTAGTAATGTTGTTGATGAAGTTACGTTTGAAGACCTTTGTCAAAAGGCTAGAGCAGCTAAAAAGAAAGTGGTTTATCAAATATAACCAAAATAATAAAAAGGAGAAAAAATGAGTATATTAGATAACAAAGATGATATTAGATATTTAGTCGAGAAGTTAAATTTTAAAGAAAAAATGGATAGATCCTTAGCTTTAATCGATGAGGCTTATAAGAAATACGGCGATGGTCTTGTAGTAGCTAATAGCCTGGGGAAAGATTCGGTTGTAGTCTGGGATTTAGCTAAGAAGGTGAGCCCGAAAATCAGAGGCTTTATTGTTACGACAAGGTTTAAGCCTCAGGCCACCAAGGATTTTATGCATCAGGCAGTAGCAAAATACCCCGAATTAGAAATCTTTGAAAATAATGAGGAGATTGAGAAAGAGCTTTATAAGACGGACCCTGATAAATGCTGTGATATACTTAAGGTAAAACCTGTAAAACAGGCCATTAAGGAGATGCACCCTTCTTGTTGGGTTACCGGGCTTCGCTGCACCGAAGGTAGGACACGTACTGATTACAAAGAAGTAGAAGAAAGAGATGTGGGTTTATTAAAGCTCAATCCTATACTGGTTTGGAAAGAAAGAGAAATCTGGCAGTATTTAGCGCTATATCAAGTTTCTGTTAATCACTTATATGCTGAAGGGTATCGTTCTTTAGGATGCGCACCTTGCACGCATATAAGCTCTGATGAAGATGAGCGGGCCGGGCGCTGGATAGGTACGAGTAAATGTGGCGGTGAGTGCGGTATACATACCAGGCCGCTTAAATAAGTGAGCGTACAATTTATTAAGTGTAAGCGTTCATAAATTATGGTCTCGTTTAACCATGGAACAACATAAGAGAACTATATTAAAGACAATCACCTGGAGAGTAATTGCTGTCTTAGTTACTATGATTATCGTGTATCTTTATAACAAAGATATAAAAGAATCTGTTATTATTTCTCTTGCGGCCAATGGTATTAAGATGTTTTTGTATTATATACACGAGCGCATGTGGAATAAGATAGATTTTGGCAGAAAAAAACCGCCGGAATACCAGATTTAAATGAAGGCGCGATTTACGTAATATAATAACGTAAATCGTTTACCTGAATTTATCCGCCGAAGATTTGTGGCGGATAGGATCAATCAAATATGGAGAATTTGTTATTAGCAGAGGATATACGAGAGAAAATAATTGCTCACTGTCTTAAAGGTTATCCTAAGGAGGCCTGCGGGATTTTAGCCGGGCAAATCTGTCGTTTAGCGGGGGGGATTAGCAAAATAGAGTTGGCCTATCCTTTAGAGAATATTTCAGATAGTCCCGCGATGTGTTATGAGATTGATTCAAAAAGGCAATTGGAAATTCAAAAAGAATTACGCGCAAAAAAATTAGATATGGTTGCGATTTATCATTCGCACACAGAGAGTGATGCTTATCCATCGAAAAAAGATTTAGAGCTGGCATATTACCCGGATAGTTTTTATCTTATAATTTCATTAAAGAATAAGGCTGATCCTCAAATGCGCGCGTTTAAGATTGTTGACGGTAATATTTTAAAGGCAGATATCATTGGTTAATCTGTTGAGGCTTAGCCTCAACAAGGGTAAGGCCCTGTTTTTTAGGAGAAGATGTAATGATTAATGTTATTTTAAACGGTAAAAAAAGTGTATTAGAAAAAACTATGAGTATTTTAGAGCTTCTTAAGTTAAAGAAGATAAAGCCGGAAGTTGTAACAATAGAATTAAACGATAGTATTATTGATAAAAAGAAGTTTAAAGCAACGTCTATAAAAGAAGGTGATAGAATAGAGTTTGTTTATTTTATGGGCGGTGGATGCTAAATTCGAGGTAAAAAATGAATGTAAAAATTGTTAATAATCTTACGGAATTAATTGGCAATACGCCATTGGTAAAACTTAAAAAGATCGTGCCTGATACTTCGGCGAGCGTTTTGGCTAAGTTGGAACTTTTTAATCCCGGAGGCTCGGTTAAGGATAGGATATGTCTTTCGATGATTGAAGATGCCGAGAAAAAAGGCAAACTTCATAGTGGTTCTGTGATTATCGAACCCACAAGCGGCAATACCGGTATCGGTCTTGCAATGATTGGAGCTGCAAAAGGGTATAAGGTAATTTTGACTATGCCTGAGACAATGAGTGTGGAGCGTAGATATATATTGCGTTCTTACGGAGCAGAGATAATTTTAACTCCGGGCATTGAAGGGATGAGCGGTGCGATTAAAAAAGCCGAGGAATTATTAAAAGAGACGAAAGGGGCGTTTATGCCGCAGCAGTTTAAGAATCCAGCTAATCCTGAGATTCATCGTAGGACTACCGCGATTGAAATATGGGAGCAGACAGAGGGTAAGATAGATGCCTTTGTCGCAGGAGTCGGTACGGGAGGCACTATTACCGGCGTGGGTGAGGCTCTAAAAAAGAAGAACCCTAATATTAAAATCTATGCCGTTGAGCCGGAAACTTCAGCTGTTTTATCAGGATGTAAGCCCGGGCCGCATAAGATACAAGGTATAGGCGCAGGGTTTGTGCCTGATGTTTTAAATAAAGACATAATTGATGAAATTATTCAAGTTTCGGATGAGGATTCATTTAGTATGGGCAAGAAGCTAGCTAAAGAAGAGGCTTTATTCGTAGGTATATCAAGCGGCGCTGCGGCAGTTGCCGCGTTAGGCGTGGCTAGTCAATTAGGAAAAGATAAAAACGTAGTCACGGTATTTCCTGATACAGGCGAGCGATATTTTAGTATGGAACAGTATTTTGAAAACGTAGAGTAAAAATCAGATAAAATCTTTAAAAATCTAATGTTTAAATTACCGCAAGAAGTAAAAGAAGATTCTAAAAAGTACGGCGTTTCTTTAAAAGAATTCCTGGATGGTAAGGTAAATGATGCGCGCTTTAAGGGTGTTCGTGTACCCTGGGGAATTTATAGTCATCGTGGCGGGAAAATTTTTATGACCAGGATAAGGGTTCCCGCGGGGCAAATTAATGCAGGAAGCCTTAAGGCGCTAGCCGGGGTTTGCGCAAAATACAGCGATAAGGTTGCTCATATAACTACGCGCCAGGATATTCAACTGCACAATGTAAAAATAGAAGATACGATAAAGGTTATAGATGAGTTAAGTAAGGATGATCTTTCTCCTCGCGGAGGAGGCGGAAACACGATTAGGAATATTCTTGCTTGCCCTTATGCCGGGATATGTCCGGATGAAGTATTTGACGTAGGTGCTCACAGCGTTGCTCTTACTGAATATTTATTAAGACAGGATACTTCTTTTACGCTTCCCAGAAAGCTTAAGTTTTCTTTTTCCGGATGTAGAAAGGATTGCGCGGGAGTCTTAGTAAATGATTTAGGCTTTCTAGCAGAGATAAAAGATTCTAAATTTGGCTTCCGTGTGTTTGTCGGCGGGGGAATGGGGGCGCATCCAAAAATAGGAAAATTATTAGAAGAGTTTATTCCCGAGCAAGACTTAGGTTATATCGCCCAGGCAGTAAAAAATGTATTTTATAAAAACGGGGACAGGCGTAATAAACATCGTAACCGTCTGCGTTTCTTAATAGAAGACATAGGAATGAATAAGCTCGTAGAGCTTTATAAGCAAGAGCTTGCGCAGTTAAAGGAAAATGAACATATCGTTTTAAGAAAGATTACCGATGTTAATAAAGATGAGGCAAAAGGGGGAATCCCTCAAAATGAAGATAGCGACTATAAACAGTTTGTTAAATATAATCTGTTTTCACAAAAACAAGAAGGGTATTCGGTAGTATCTTTACGTATTCCCCGCGGAAATATAACCTCAGATGAGCTATTAGCGCTTGCTGATTTAGGAAATGATTTTAGCCAAATAGAATTTCGCACGAATAGCAATCAGGGGATTTCGATTTGCTGGGTTAAAAATAGCGATGTCTATAATTTATTCTTAAAGCTTAAAGATAAATTTAAGAATTTCCTTTATTCGAATAGCCTGCTTAATGTGGTTGCCTGTAAAGGCGCGCTAACCTGTAATTTAGGGTTATGCAATTCTCCGGCATTGGCAGAAGCAATAGAGGAGATGATAGAAAAGGATTTTATCGATAAAAAATTATTTAAAAAATTAGAGATAAAACTTAACGGGTGTCCCAATGCCTGCGGGCATCATCCTATAGGGAAGATTGCTTTACACGGAATGGTAAAAAGAGTAGATAATCGTCCGGTTCCGTTTTATAAGCTGCTTTTAGGAGGAAGAAAAGAAGTAGAGAAGACGCATCTTGCCGAGGAAGTGGGCTTAATTCCGGCTAGGAATGTAGTTAAGTTTCTAAGTGAGTTTTTAAAGAAGGCGGAAGAAAATATAGATGAAGGATCTGATATCTATGAATTTATAACGCAAAAAGCAAAGACAATAGCCAAAGAAATACTAGAGAATTATAGCTATGTGCCCGCATATTCGGAAAATCGTGATTTTTATATTGACTGGGGAAGAGATAGCGATTTTTCCTTGGCAGGGCTAGGGACTGGAGAGTGTGGCGCAGGAGTACTAGATATGATTGAGGCGGATTTAAGTCTTGCAAAAATTGCATTGGCACAGGCAGAAAGTAAAGATTATGGTTTAGATAACCTAAAAATAGCCTTATTTAATTCAGCGCGTTCGCTTCTGGTAGTAAAAGGAGCAGAACCCAAGAGTGATGTGGAAGCATTAAAAGATTTTAAAGAAAAGTTTATTAATGCCTCTATCGCTTCTGATGAATATCGCGATATTGATGAAATATATCAGGGATTAAATGATAAATTAAGCCTGGATGAGCGCAGGGAAAAATTTGCCTATATAAAGAAATTTTTCGAACACGTAAGCCAAATTTATAAAGATATGGATTCAACTTTTAACTTTCCAAAACGCGCTGCATCTGATACTATACAGGCACAAGACGCACCTAGTAAAATCCTGGATCTTAAAGGAACACCTTGCCCGATAAATTATGTTAAGGCAAAATTAGTGCTGGAGGATTTAAATTCCGGCGATATTCTAGAGGTTTTACTTGATGAGGGAGCGCCTATAGAGAATGTTCCCCGGAGTCTAAGGGATGACGGGCATGAAGTTTTGAGCATGGATAAACAGGGCGAATTTTATAAAGTGAGAGTTAAAAAAAAGTAAAGGGAATAGAAAATGTCTTATGTTTTGGGTCTTAGATGTCGTGAATGCGGGAGAGAGTATCCTACAAGTGTTGTTTTTGTCTGTGAATATTGTTTTGGTTCACTTGAGATTGCTTACGATTATACCAGGATCAAAAAGGTTTTAACGCGCAAGGCAATAGAATCCCGCCCTAAAGACATGTGGAGATATAAGGAGCTTTTACCTATAGATAAAGCACCCACGGATGGGCTCAATACGGGCTTTACTCCGTTTATCAGGTCGCATAATTTAGCCAAGGTTTTAGGGGTAAAAGAACTATATATAAAAGATGACTCTGTAAATTACCCCACGCTTTCATTTAAGGATAGAGTTGTTGCGGTTGCTCTTTCAAAGGCAAAGGAATTTGGTTTTCATACGGTTGCCTGCGCCTCTACCGGTAATTTAGCAAATTCAGTCGCGGCTAATGCCACAATTGCGGGATTGCGTGCGTTCATTTTTATTCCCGCGGACCTTGAGGCAGGCAAGATTATCGCCTCATCAATTTATAATCCTACCGTAGTTAAAGTAGAAGGTAATTATGACGAGGTAAACCGTCTCTGTTCGGAAATTGCCTCAAAGTATAAGTGGGCGTTTGTAAATATAAATATACGGCCGTTTTACGCTGAAGGTTCCAAGACTTATGCTTTTGAGATTGCCGAGCAGATGGGCTGGCGTGTGCCCAAACATATAGTTGCTCCTTCTGCCGGTGGATCCTTGGTTACTAAGATTAAGAAAGGCCTTCAGGAGTTTACTGACTTAGGTTTAATTGATAAATTCGATAGCAAACTTTACGTCGCCCAGGGTAAGGGGTGCGCGCCTATCGTTACGGCAATTAAAGAAGACAGCGATATTATAAAGCCGGTTAAGCCTAAGACAATTGCAAAGTCACTGGCAATAGGAAACCCTGCGGATGGATATTATGCTTATGACGTGGTTAAGAAATCCGGCGGTTGGGCCGAAGAAGCAACGGATAGTGAGATAATCGATGCAATAAAATTATTGGCTGAAACCGAAGGTATATTTACCGAGACTGCGGGCGGGGTAACAGTCGCTGCCACGATAAAATTAATAAAGCAGAAAAAAATCCCCAAAGATGAATCTATTGTTATTTGTATTACGGGTAACGGTCTAAAGACTCAAGAGGTGATAGTAAATAAATTAGTTAAGCCGTTAAAGATAAAGCCGAACCTGCATTCGTTTGAAGAGGAGCAGAAAAAAAGGCCGACATCAGATCATTATAGTATTTAAATCAATACTTCTAAGTTGTATCCTTATTAAGAAAGGAAAAATAAGATGGCGATAAAAGTAAAAATTCCCGGTCCCTTGCAGAAATTAACACAAGACAAGTCAGAAGTTGAAGTCGAAGCCTCAAGTATTAAGGAATTAGTTGAGAGCTTAGAAGAGAGCTATCCCGGGATAAAGAATAGAATTTGCGATGAAAGCGGTAAGATCAGGCGTTTTATTAATTTTTATGTTAATGATGAAGATGTACGTTTTCTAAAAGGCGATGAGACATCTTTAAAAGCGAATGATCAGGTTTCAATTGTCCCTGCTATCGCAGGTGGTGGTTCGACTCGCTGTGCTCGCTCACCATTTGACTCTTGTATTTATTGAATAGTCGAACCATCCTGAGCGAAGGAAAGAAGTGACTGAGTCGAAGGAGATGTATGTATATATTTTGGACTGTGAAGATGGTTCTTTATATACTGGCTTGACAGATGATGTTGAAAGAAGATTTAAGGAGCATGTTACCGGTCAAGGGAGTCTTTATACTAAGTGTAGCCGACCCCTTAAGGTGGTTTACATAGAGAATTTTTGTAATTTTGTCGATGCGCAGAAAAGAGAAAAACAAATTAAGGACTGGACGCATAGAAAAAAACTGGCTTTAATCTCCGGTGATATGGAATTATTGAATAAACTTTAAGGAAAGATTATGAATTTAAATGAACAGCAGATAGATCGCTACTCCAGGCAGATTATTCTCCCTCATGTAGGAGGTAAGGGTCAGGACAAGATTTTAAACGCGAAAGTGTTGGTTGTAGGCACGGGTGGGTTAGGCGCGCCGTCTGCTTTATATCTAGCAGCCGCAGGAATTGGTACTATAGGTTTGGTTGATTGCGATAAGGTTGAGCTTAATAATCTGCAGCGTCAGATTATCCATACAACGCCCGATGTCGGCATGCTCAAAACAGACTCCGGGAAAAAGCGCATAGCTGCTCTTAATCCTGATGTAAATGTAATAACACATAATCTTCGTCTTACGTCTAAGAATATTTTAGAAGTAATAAAAGATTATGATATCGTTATTGATGGGACAGATAATTTTCCCACGCGGTTTTTGATAAATGATGCCTGTGTTATGAGTAAAAAATTTCTTATTCATGCCGGGATCTTCAGATTTGACGGCCAGATAATGACAATAGCGCCTAAAGAAGGGCCTTGTTATCGGTGTTTATTTCCTGAGCCGCCGCCGCCGGGAGCCGTACCTTCTTGTCAAGAAGGCGGGATATTGGGAGCTGTTGCCGGTATCCTGGGGGTGCTTCAGGCAAATGAGGCCTTGAAATTAGTTTTAGGCATAGGGGAGCCGCTTATAGGAAAGCTTCTTATTTTTGATGCTTTGAGTTCTAGTTTTCGTACGGTGAAAGTCCCCAGGGATAAAGATTGTTCTGTTTGTTCGGATCATCCTACGATTACCGAATTAATAGATTACGAGCAGTTTTGTTCGATAGATAAAAACAAATAGATTTTAAAGATACATCGGGGTAACTTTACCCCGCCGGTGGCGGGGTTTAATTCGCAGACGCTTTTGACACTAAAGATATCAAAGGCTACGATTTATGGAGTACTGCGTGCGGCATAAATCGTCTGCTCATTAAAGGAGCATAGTATGGCTAAGAGAATTGTAAAGCTTACATTTGTGGGGGAGGCGATAAAGAAACCGCTTACTTTTCGTATGGCGAAAAAGTTTGACGTTATGCCCAATATCAGACGGGCACGCGTAACCGATAAAATCGGCGAAATTGTTTTAGAGTTAGACGGTAAAGAAAAAGATTTGGAAAAAGGTATTAAATATCTTATAAAATCGGGTGTGGTGGTGGAGCCGATAGGCGGGGACGTCATAGAATAAATCCAGGAGCAACTTTGTATTGTTTATTAACTTAATAGGGAGAAGAAATGGCACATAAGAAAATTTTTGCAGACGTAGGAGAGAAAGAGGTAACAAAGGCAATAGTAGGGGAATTTTCCAAGCAATTTCAACAGTATGTTGATTCAGACTGTATAATTATAGGAGCAGGGCCATCAGGTCTTATGGCGGGTATGGATCTAGCTAAAAAAGGAATTAAGGTTTTTGTAATCGAGCGGAATAATTATTTAGGCGGAGGTTTTTGGATCGGTGGATATTTGATGAATAAATTAACCGTAAGAGCTCCGGCTGAGAAAATTTTAAAAGAACTGGGTATTCCTTTTAAGCAGTATGTTAAAGGTCTTTTTGTCGCGGACGGCCCTCACGCCTGCTCAAAGCTTATAGCCGCAGCATGTGATGCGGGAGTAAAATTTGCCAACATGACGACATTTGATGACGTGGTATTACGCGAAGATAACCGTGTCGCAGGAGCCGTTATTAATTGGACTCCGGTTAAGGCATTGCCCAGAGAGATAACCTGTGTTGATCCGGTTGCTATTGAGTCAAAGCTGGTTATTGATTCTACCGGTCATGATGCATGCGTAGTATCTAAGCTTGAGGAACGCGGGATTATGAAAAAGGCAGGGTTTGGAGCTATGTGGGTTGAACGTTCAGAGGATTTGGTGGTAGAATATACTCAGGAAGCGCATCCCGGGCTTATTGTTTGCGGAATGAGCGTTAGCACAACTTACGGTTTACCGCGCATGGGGCCGACATTTGGTTCTATGCTTGTATCAGGCAGAAAAGCCGCGGCCATCGCGTATAAGATTTTAAAGAAGAAGTGAAAAGTAGGAAAATATATTTATATAATGACAATTGTTCTTTGAATTTATCGAAACTAAAAGCGTTTATTGAAAATACTTTTAAGAGGCCGGTAATTATTAAAAGGATAAAGAATGCCGTAGTCACAAAAGGGTTACTGCTTGATTTTATAAAGACAAAGAAAAACATACCTGAGGCTAAAAATTCTTATCCTATAATTATTACAAAAAGGCTTTTTGCGACATTTGATACTTTTGATAAACGTATTCATTTAAGATCTTCTTTGTGTAGTTATCCTTCGATAATATCACTCTCAGGTATAGTTGAGGCCCCTGCTAAACCCAGGGAGTATTATTTGGCTAAACAGAGTTTGAGTTCTACCGGGCTCTGGGAGTTTGAAGAGCCGAAGATAAAAGAAAAGCTACGAGGGAGATTTATAGATTATGATGATAAGCGCATCCTTGAGATATTAAAAGGGTTAGTTTCGCAGGCAATATTTTTTTATTTAACAGGGGAGCCGTTTTGTAAAGTAAAGAAGTGTCGTCTGTATAATGCTCATTGGCAGGAAGACTTAATATATTCTCAAATAAAAAGCGGTAAATTTTGCGCAAAACATAGTAAAATATTATAAATATATTAGTATTAGATGGAGTAGATATCTAAAAGGGGGAGAGAATGATAGAAAAAGAAAGAGTTGAAAAAGCTTTAGATAAAGTTCGCCCTATGCTTGCTGCAGACGGCGGGAACGTAGAATTAGTTGAGGTAACAGAAGACGGAATAATCCGTCTTAAGCTTACAGGAACCTGTGGCTGTTGTCCTATGAGCCAGGTGACACTTAAGAATGGCGTTGAGAAAATGCTTAAGCAGGAAATTCCGGAAATAAAACAAGTAGATGCCATATAGACAAAATTGTCCCGGCTTTGGAAAAGACCTGGAAATAATTATAATCAAATGCCCTGCTTGTAATACGGATGTAGAATTTTTCTCTGATGAGTTGGCTCGCAGGTGTCCGGAATGCAAGAAGGAGATCATAAAGGATAAGGCTCCTAGTTGTATTGATTGGTGTAAGTCTGCCCGGCAGTGCGTAGGGGAGAAGCTCTGGAAAGAGCTGGGATACGATAAGTTAAAAAAAGAAAAAGATAAAGACGAAAATAAAGATAGTAAAGAATAGTATTTAAAAATAAACCCCTTGCGTAAACACTCGAAAATTTCTGAACTTCGCTCTAAAATTTTCATCGTACGCTTCGGGGTCAATTCGCGCTTATAATTTATGGTAACTTTGTTTCCGTAAATTATGCGCTCATTGTATGAGTATAATTGTTCTTGGAACCGTTGCTCTAGATACTGTAAAAACCCCGAAAGGTAAGCGTAAGAATTTATTAGGCGGATCTGCCGCGCATTTTGCAATTTCAGCGCGTTTCTTTAACCAGGTAGATCTGGTTGCCATAGTCGGTCGAGATTTCCCGAAAAAGCATATAGATTTTTTAGAAAAAAAAGGCATTATTCTTACTTCGCTTATTAAGAGCGACGGTAAGACCTTCCGTTGGTCAGGCGAATACAAAGGCGATTTAAATACTGCTCTTACATTAAGTACTGAGTTGGGTGTTTTATCTATCTTTAAGCCTCAAATAGCTCACCATCAGAAAAAAATCAAAAATGTTTTTCTGGCTAATGTTGATCCTGATGTGCAAATGAATCTTCTAAAGTGCATGCATTCTCCGGATTTAGTTGGTCTAGACAGCATGAATTACTGGATACATACCAAGAAAAAATCTTTACTTAAACTGCTTAAAAAAGTAGATATCTATGTTGCTAATGATCAGGAGGCGAGAGATTTAACAGGAGAACAGAATCTGATAAAGGCTGCCCGTACATTGAGGGCATATGGTCCTCGTTTTATCGTGGTTAAAAAAGGCGAGCATGGGGTTTTATTTTACTGCGATAAATTTATATTTTCTTATCCTGCGTTTCCCGTAGAAGGTGTCGTTGATCCTACGGGAGCGGGAGATACTTTTGCCGGAGGATTTATGGGGTATCTTTCTAAGCAAAAGAGGATGGATGAAAAAACACTAAAAAGAGCAGTTTTTTACGGGACTATTCTTTCTTCTTTTAATGTTGAAGGATTTGGCATGGATAAAACCTCATCTTTGAACCAACGCGCAATTAAGGCCCGCCTGGATAAATTTAAGAAAATCTTAGCCTTTTAATGAATATTTTTATATCTGCGGCTAGAAGCGGTATAACTTTAATATTATTTTCTTTTCTTGGTTTGCTATCGGGATTATTCTTATTATTTAAGCCAGGGTATTCCATAGAGTTGCAACGCAGATTTTATGAAAAGATAAATTGGAAAATAGAGCCGGTTTCAATGCCTAAGGAAATACGCAATACCCGTGCAATAGGAACATTTCTGGTTATAATAGCAGTTGTTATATCAACCTACGTAGTGCTTGGTTTTTAAATGAGCAATAGTAAAGTAAAATACAGCCTTAATAAATCCGGTGAATTTATAATCGAGAATTATAATTTTGCCAAGCCCTTTGCCAGCTTTTTTCCCGGGATTGCCGGATTATACGGAATCCCTATGTGGGTCTTTTACGTAAACAGGGGCCAGGGAGTAGTTAGTTTTGGCACAGAAGATAAAAATCATTCTATAGCCGAGTTCTTACCGGCAAGTAAAGCCTGGCAGTATGCATCATCACAGGGCTTTAGGACCTTCCTTAAAATTAAAACCAATAGAGAAGTTGTTTATTATGAGCCGTTTCAGGATACGGTAGATAATCTTTCTTTTGATATAAAAAGAAAGATGAAGATTAAATCTTATGAGTTGGTCATTGAGGAGGTAAATAATACCTTAGGCGTTGGTATTGAGGTAAAATATTTTAGATCGGAAGAGCGTCGTGTAGGGAAAGAGTGTAGATCTCGGTGGTCGCCGTATCATTAAAAAAAAAAAAAGATATGAAAAAATTCCCAATATTAAAAGATCG
>CAJVXN010000044.1 GCA_913009335.1 uncultured bacterium | reverse complement strand
CCCATGCTGCAGAGAATTTACGGCACAGCGTTTTCTACAAAAAAAGAACTGGCTGCTTATTTAGATCTTCTTGAGCAAGCCAAGAAGCGCGACCATAGAAAATTAGGGGCGGACTTAGGATATTTTAGTATTGAGCAGGAAATGGGCGCGGGTCTTGCTTTCTGGCATCCTAAGGCAGGGATGTTTCGTAAGATAGTTGAAGATACCTGGAAAGAAGAGCATTTAGCGAAAGGATATGATTTAGTTTATACTCCGCATATAGGTAAGATTGATCTTTGGAAAAAAAGCGGGCACGCGGAATTTTATAAAGAATATATGTTTCCGGTGATGGACGTCGAAGGCCAGGAGTATGTTTTAAAGCCGATGAACTGCCCCGGGCATATTCTTATTTATAAAAATAAAACCAGAAGCTATCGTGACCTCCCTATAAAGTTTGCTGAATTAGGCACAGTTTATCGTTATGAGCGCTCAGGTGTTTTACACGGTCTCATGCGCGTGCGGGGGTTTACGCAGGATGATGCCCATATTTTTTGCAAGGAAGATCAGCTGGAGAATGAAATACAAAAAGTTTTAGATTTAACATTTTTGCTGCTTAAGAGGTTCGGATTTTCACAGTACGATGTTTATGTTTCAACAATGCCCGAGAAACACGTAGGAGAGGATGAATACTGGAGGTTGGCTACAGAGTCGCTTAAGCAGGCTCTGGATAACAAGAAGGTTAAGTGGCAGGAAGATCCCGGTGAAGGGGTGTTCTATGGCCCAAAGATTGACCTTAAAATAAAAGATGCGCTTGGGCGCGCCTGGCAATGTACGACAATACAAGTAGATTTTAATCTACCCGAGAGATTTGACGTTAACTATATTGATGAAGATGGAAAAGAAAAACGTCCGATTATGGTACATCGCGCGATACTCGGTTCTCTGGAGAGATTTTTAGGGATAATGTTGGAACATTACGCAGGTGATTTTCCTCTTTGGCTTGCGCCAACGCAGATTTTGATTATCCCAATTAAGGATTCTTGTCTGGATTACGCAACAAGCGTTAAGAATAAGTTATTAGAGAAAGGGTTTCGCATAGACATAGACCAAAGGAGGCATACTTTGGATAAAAAAATACGCGAAGCTGAAATGCAAAAAGTGCCTTATGTTTTTATAATCGGTGAACGCGAAGTGGAAGCAAATAAGGTATCGGTAAGAAAAAGAATAAAAGGTAATATTGGAACCACGACAGTAGAGGAATTTAGTAAAAACATAGAAGAAGAATTAAACATTTCCTAGGGGCGTATACATTCGACCCGGGAACAAAACAGGGAGGTGGTTTATATCCGTAAGTTTATAAGAATTAATCAGAAAATACGCGCTCCGGAAGTAAGAATTATTGGGGCTGAAGGAGAGCAGTTGGGTGTTTCAATTCTTAGCAAAGCGTTGGAATTAGCCGCTCAGCAGGAGTTAGATCTGGTAGAGGTTGCATCCACTGCTAAGCCGCCTGTATGCCGTATCATGGATTTTACTAAGTTTAAATATGATCAGGAAAAAAGAGAGCGCGAAGCAAGAAAACATCATAAGCTTAGCCATTTAAAAGAAATTCGTTTTAAACCAAAAATCGAGGAGCACGACTACCAGACAAAAATACACCACCTGTTGGACTTTTTAAAAAAGGGCGATAAGGTAAAAGTGACTATGGTGTTTAGGGGTCGGGAAAATGCTCATAGAGAATTCGGCAGGCGCATAATAGATAGAGTAATTGCGGATTCAGCAGAAGTCGGCCAGGTAGATAGGTCTCCTTTTTTGCAGGGGCGCATGATAACTACGATACTTGTGCCTGTAAAATAACTTTCGCCAGAGAAGGATACGCCTTCAGCGGAAAAGAAACGACTTAATTTTAACAGTAGAAATGATCTGGGTTAGCGCGAGAAGCATTATCTGTGCCGCTAATCAAGCACAGTAATAGACTAAATATTTATTGAAAGTGAGGAGAGATGCCAAAATTAAAAACAAAAAAAGGTGCTGCTAAACGATTTCGTAAAAGAAAATCCGGCAGCATTAAGCACGGAGCTGCTTATACGGGACACATATTAACCAGTAAGGCAAAAAATAGAAAACGAAGGCTTCGTAAGGGTGGGAATATAGCTAATAAAGCCGACGCTACAGCGCTGAAGAAGCAGATGCCTTATGGGTAACAATAGCGGCTAGTACCAGGCAAAAATAGTTTTTAAATTTACTATTACGCTAGAGAGCTAATCGTTCTACACTAATAAAAGAAGGGGTGTAATTGTGGCAAGAGTAAAAACTAATGTAGCGAGAAAAAGGCGCGTTAAGCGCGTATTAAAGGCGACAGAGGGTCAGTGGGGGGCAAGGAGTAAGCGCTACCGCCACGCCAAGATATCTTTGACGCGTGCGTATGCTTATTCTTACAGGGATCGTAAAGTGAAGAAAAGGGATTTCCGGAAATTATGGATTGCCCGAATCAATGCTGCGTCTCGCTTGGGTGGTATAACCTATAGCCGGTTCATTCAGGGTTTAAAGAAAGCGGAGATACAGCTAGACAGAAAATCCCTGGCAGAGCTTGCAGTAAATGATATCGATACCTTTAACAAGCTGATTGAGATCGTCAAAAGTTAGCGAATGACACATAGCGTATAGTTTAAAAATTTTTACTAAGCGCTATACTTTAATCGTCGGGAGAAGATTATGCATATTATAATTGTAGGCTGTGGCCGTGTAGGTTCGGAACTAGCTCAATTATTAAGCTCAGAAGGCCATGATGTAGTAATTATCGACAAGGAAGAGCAAAGTTTTGTTCGTCTTGGAAAGTCTTTCAACGGTATTTCCCTGGTGGGGAGTGGGTTTGATGCTGACGTTTTAAAAGAGGCCGGTATTGTAAAGTGTGAGGCTTTCTGTGCTATAACAGATAGTGATAATACAAACTTAGTAGCAGCGCAAGTGGCCAGAGAGATGTTTAAGGTTTCAAAGGTAATAGCACGTGTTTATGATCCGGTGAGAGCAGATATATATCATTCATTAGGCTTAGGCATTATTAGCGGTACAATGCTGTTTGCTGCTCGTATTAGAGATAAGATTATTGAGAGCCGTCTTTCTACCTATTTGGTTGAAAGTAAGGACGTGGGTTTATTGGAAATTCCTATCAACGATAGTTTGGAAGGAAAACAGGTTAAAGAGATAAACGTTCCGGGGGAAATTTTAATAGCCGCGGTTAAGAGAATGGAACAGGTTGTTATCCCTGAGGCGACAACAAAGATTGCTAAAGGCGATGTTTTAATGGCGGTTGTAAAAACTACCGCTCTAGAGAAAATAAAGAGAAAATTTAAACTGTGAGCCCCGTTAGAGATAGGTCATCCTTAGATGACCGTCTATTACTTAAAGATTATCATAAGCGCGGCAGCTTTCATAAATACGAACACATCGTAGAAAAACATAGCAAAGCGAATCTCTAACGGGGTGAAGGAGCGAATATGTATATTATTATTGCCGGCGGGGGAAAAGTAGGACATTTTTTAGCAAAGCGCCTATCTTTTGATAAACATACAGTGGCGCTTATCGAAGAAGATAAGAAAATATGTAAAGAGATAGCGGCAGATTTAGATGTGTTGGTGGTTAATGGTGATGCCTGTGACCCGAAGCGTTTGAAAGAGGCCGGTATTGAACGCGCCGATGTTGTTGCGGCAGTTACCGGTAAGGATGAAGATAATCTTATTATCTGCCAAGTTGCAAAAGAGAGATTTAAGATTAAGCGTAGTGTAGGCAGGGTGAACGATTCTAAGAATGAAAAAATATTTTCTGAACTAGGGGTAGATGTACCTATTGATGCTACGGCAATTATCGCAAAAATTATCGAGGAAGAAGTATCTTTTTCCGACTTTGTAAATTTAATGAGTTTTAAAAGAGGCAATCTTTCTATTGTGCGCGTTGACCTACCAGAGGCCTCTCCCGTCATAAACAAGTATGTTCGCGATCTTACCCTTCCCGAAGATTCCGTTCTCGTGTCTATTATACGTCAGGATGAAGTTATTGTTCCTAAGGGTGATACTGTGCTCATGGTAGGAGATGATATTGTTGCTTTGACCCGCGTTGAGAACGAAAAGCAGATGCTTACGTTTTTAATCGGAGATATTTAATCCAGGGGGATAGACTTTTGTAATATCTTTTGATGAAAGGTCTAATATGAGAATAAAGACAATAGGTAGCAGCGTTTTGGGGATTATTTTTGAAATATTATTTACGGTTTTCATTATGGCCGTATTTTTTATTATTAGCAGTTTAATAACACTAGCCCGCGTATGGGTTTTTGGGATTTAAATTATTATGATTCTGCGACCACAAATTAATGACTTAAAAATAATCGGATTTTCTTTAGGTAAGCTTATTTGCGCCCTGGGTTTTGTTATGCTTTTACCTGTTGTAATTGGCGTAGTATTCTCTGAGGCCAGCCCTGTTTTTGATTTTTTAATAGCATCAGAGTTGTGTTTTATTTCTGGCATTTTATTGTTGCTATTATGTAGGACGCAAACCGAGATTGACTGGATGCATGGAATGATCATTGTTGCTTTGGCCTGGCTCGTAGCGGCTTTTTTGGGTGCGATACCTTTATACTTGAGCGGACACTTTGTTTCTTTCCTGGATGCCTGTTTTGAATCAATGTCGGGATTTTCCACGACAGGATTAACACTGGTTAAAGATTTAGATCATCTTTCCCTTACGCATAATTTTTGGCGGCATCTAAGTATGTTTGTGGGTGGTCAGGGTATAGTTGTTATCGCTCTTTCTGTTTTTATGATAAAAGGAAGCGCGGGGGCATTTCGAATTTATGCAAGCGAGGCCCGCGATGAAAGAGTGTTGCCGAACGTAATATCTACAGCGCGTTTTATTTGGCTGGTTAGTATAGTATATTTGGTTTTAGGAACGTTGGTTTTAGGTACTGTAGGATTTTTAGAGGGTTTGAGTCTAAAGCGTGCGTTTTTTGACGGGGCCTGTATATTTATGGCTGCTTTTGATACCGGAGGCTTTACTCCTCGTTCGCAGAATATGCTTTACTATCATAGTTTTCTTCTTGAGACGGTTACCGTATCACTTATGATTTTAGGCGCGATTAATTTTAACCTGCATTATCATATCTGGACAGGCAATCGCAAGGAAGTTTTTAAAAACATAGAAATGCGTACATTGGGTATAACATTGCTTATCACATTTGCAATTATCGTTGTGGATTTATTAAGGCTGAATTTGTATCCGCAAAGCATTCCGTTTTTTAGAAAAGGATTTTACCAGTTAATCTCCGCCCATACAGGCACGGGGTATTCTAATTTATATTCGATGCAGTTTGTCCGGGAGTGGGGTAATCTTTCCCTGGTAGGGATTATCATGGCAATGGGATTAGGGGGGAGTATCTGTTCTACCACCGGCGGTATCAAGGCTTTAAGGGTTGGGGTAATATTTAAAAGCTTGATACAAGACGTAAAGCAGATTATGCTGCCGGAGTCAACCGTTCTGCAGCAGAAGTTCCACCACCTTAAAATGATAGTATTAGAAGATAAACACGTGCGCGCTGCGGTCGTAACAGTGCTTTTATATTTTACGCTCTATTCTGCCGGTGCAATTTGCGGTATGTTTTTTGGCTATCCGTTCTTAGAGTCTTTATTTGAGTCAACTTCAGCTGCGGCAAATGTGGGGCTTTCTATCGGCATAACAACTGTTACAATGCCCTCAGCGCTCAAAGTTATATATATTTTACAGATGTGGGCGGGGAGGTTAGAGTTTATTTCAATATTTGTATTATTAGGTTTTATTGTAGCAGCGTTTAAGGGGAAAAAATGATAAAAAAGGCGCAACTTGTTATATTTTTTCTGTTTTTGGCTTTTTGTTTTGCGCGTACAAACAACTGTTTTGCTGATGAACTTTCTTCAGGGGAGCTTATTAAAAATGCTAAAGAGTATGATGGTAAAACTGTTAGCTACGAGGGCGAATTAATCGGCGAGTCATTAAAGCGCAAGGAAGGTACATGGCTTAATATCCATGATGGAGGGGATGCTTTAGGCGTATGGGTTCCCGTAAAAGTTGCAATCAATATACATTACGCAGGTGGATATAAAGCTACGGGAGATCGTTTATACGTAACGGGAAAATTTCACCGAAGCTGTTCTATGCACGGAGGTGATTTAGATATGCATGCCCATAAAATAATCACGAAAGAAATAGGTAGGGTTAGGCCGCACGGTGTATCTTCTTACAAACAAGATTTATTAAAATATCTTTCAGGAGCATTATTATGTCTGTTAGTGATATTTCTAATATTGCAAAAGCGGCAGAAACTGATATAAATTCTTCGGCTGATTTTGCTGGGCTTGAGTTTATCCGGGTTAAATATCTAGGTAGACAAGGCATAGTCGCCGGTCTTTTTACCGATATGCGTAATCTTTCTCAGGAGGAAAGGCCCGGCTTCGGTAAAAAACTTAATGAATTAAAAAATAGTCTTACTAGCTTAATCAAAGAAAAACAGGCTTCGTTTAAAAAGGCCTCTGTTATAGATAATGCGTTTGATCCTACATTGCCGGGGGTCGCAGCAGATACCGGGAGCCTGCATATCTTAACCCAAACTATTGAAGAGATATGCGAAATTTTCGCAAAAATGGGATTTTCAGTTATTGAGGGTCCTGAGGTTGAGACTGAATATAATAATTTTACAGGGCTAAATATTCCTTTAGAGCATCCATCTCGTGATGCCTTTGATACGTTCTATCTAAAAGGGAAAAACGGGCAGCAAAAGTCCGACGGGAAATTATTACTACGGAGTCATACTTCTCCTGTGCAGGTAAGGCTGATGAAATCCGTTAAGCCGCCTGTTGCGGCGGTTGTACCGGGGAAGGTTTATCGTCCTGACGCAACTGATGCATCACATTCCTTCATGTTCCATCAGGTAGAGGGGTTTTTAGTCGATGAGAATATTCGTTTTTCTGATCTCAAGGGTGTTTTGGATTTATTTCTGCATAACTTATTCGGGGGTGAGGTTAAGACACGTTTTCGGCCGCATTTTTTTCCGTTTACAGAACCTTCGGCAGAGGTTGATGTAAGCTGTATAATTTGTAAAGGTAAGGGGTGTTCGACTTGTGGTAGAAAAGGGTGGCTTGAGATTCTAGGAAGCGGGATGATTCACCCTAATGTGTTTAAGCATGTAGGCTATGATCCAAAAAAATGTACCGGATTTGCTTTTGGCATGGGGGTAGAACGTATTGCGATGTTAAAATACGGCATAAGCGATATCCGGATGTTTTTTGAGAATGATCTACGTTTTTTAAAACAATTTTAAAATAAGACCTTTCGGTAAAAGGCATTACGAAAGTCTATCTTTCTGGATAAAATGAAAGTAACTTATAGTTGGTTAAAAGATTATGTAGAGATAAAGCTAGCACCTGAAAAATTAGCAGATCTTTTGACTATGGCGGGGCTTGAAGTAACTTCTCTTGAAAAAATAGAAGATGATTGGGTTTTTGAAATCGAGATTACCTCTAATCGTCCGGACTGGTTATCTGTCATTGGAGTTGCCCGAGAAATAGCGGCACTTACAAAAGCAAAATTTCATCATGCGCGCGGGAAGGATTATTTTGGAAAGTTCAAAACAAAAGACCTTGTAATAAAAATTACTGATAAAGAAAGCTGCAGTCAATATCGAGGCACGATTATCGAAGGCGTTAAAATAGGGCCCGCTCCTTCCTGGATGCAGAAGAGGCTTAAGGCAATAGGGTTACGGCCGGTAAATAACATCGTAGATATTACAAATTATTGTTTATACGAAACAGGGCAGCCTTTACACGCCTTTGATTTGGATAAATTGGATAGTCCTGTTGAAGTAACTGTGCGCCGCGCAAAAGATAAAGAGGTTATTGTTACGCTAGACGGCATACAAAGAGAGTTAAATAAGGATATATTAGTTATCGCAGACAATAATAAGGCAATAGCTGTCGCGGGGATAATAGGCGGCGCGGGCACAGAGGTTGATTGTGATACAAAAAATATATTATTGGAGGCGGCAGAATTTGATGCTGTAAGAGTACGTCGAGGCACAAAGATTTTAGGTCTTAGTACAGATTCATCTTATCGTTTTGAAAGAAATATTGATCCTTGCGGCGTCGACAATGCAACCTTGCGAGCAATAGAATTAATTCAGGATTTTGCTGGGGGTAATATTATCCTTTCGTCTTTTGAGAAAGTCAAAGAGAGGAAGAAAGAAGTAAGCATAGAGTTGTGTGTGGGGGATGTTGAGAGAATCCTAGGATTAAAAATAAACCAGACAAATATTAAGCAAATCCTGTCTGCTCTTGGTTTTAAAATTAATAAAACTAAACAAGGTGTCTTAATTGTTGTGCCTGCGTCTTCTCGTAAGGATGTAACATGTAAAGAGGATTTAATTGAGGAGATAGCGCGTATTTACGGCTATGGGAATATTCCCTCTACTATTCCGTATATACTACCGCGTATTATTGATGCGCAAGACTTGCGTTATCTTAAGGGGCAAAATTTAAATTCTGCGTTAGTCAAGATAGTTAGGAAAAAATTAGGCGCATTGGGTTACTCTGAGGTTATTAATTACAGCCTGATCTCGGAAGAGGCGCTAGAAAAAAATAATAATAAAAGAATAGATGTAGATATTCTGCGGACAACCAATCCTTTAAGTAAGGAGCAGGAGGTTTTAAGAACGGATCTTTATGGCGGCTTGTTTACCAATGTGGCCTACAATTTAAATCGGAAGAATAACCAAATAAAAATATTCGAGCTGGGTAAGGTCTTTAAGCAGGATAATAGCGGCTATTCAGAAAGTTTTTCTTTAGGCTTTGCTGCGTGCGGCAGAATGCATCATGATTGGCAACGTCCCGATACAAGTAGCATTACGTTTTTTGACTTAAAGGGGTCAATTGAGGCGATGCTTTCAGCATTAGGTATAGATGATTTTAAGTTTGCAACAAGGGCATCTGCATTGGCACCATACGCCGTCGCATTTGATATTTTGGTTGGACAGAGAATAATTGGCACTATCGGCGAGGTCGCCGGCGATATCTTAGACAACTATTCAATAAAAGAAAAACAGGTGTTTTTAGCAGAGATTTCGGCTGATGAACTAGCACGTTACTTTCAACCCAGTAAAAAGTTTATGCCTTATTCTGCGTATCCTTCTATCAAGCGGGATATCAGTCTGTTGATTGCAGATAGTCTTGAGTATGAAAATATTGTTAGGGTTATATCATCTCTGGGCAAGGCGATAATATCAAATATAACGCTTCTTGAACAATATACGGGAAAGCATGTCCCGCAGGGCTTTAAGAATTTACTCGTATCTTTAGAGTATGGTTCCTGTACGCGGACTCTAAAAGACAGAGAAGTAGATATCGTACATAATGATATTTTGCGCGAACTCACCGAAAAACTAGAAGTAAAAATCCGGTAATGAGCCTGTTGAGGCTAAGCCTCAACAGTAATTAACAAAGTTAAAGAAAAATACTTTTAATGAGCAAGTGGTATATTGATTTTTATCAGCTATGTGCTATACTAAAAATAGAGGATAAAAATTCCCTGCAGTGTTTGTTTGCGAAGTGAAAAAGTTGAACCAATACAACTTATAAGGGTGCTGATATATGGTTTGCCCGAGGGCAAATCAATAAGGTGCCCACCTGAAATAAGGGTTCAGGGCAATCACTTCCGCGACGGCATGGGCGGGGGATTTTTTTTGATACAACAAAAAACATGACTATATTGATAATATTATTAGTTGTTGGAGCAGTTTCTATAGCAGCCTATTCTATCTTCGGGTCTTCTTCTACCGATCAGCCTACCAAAGTAAAATCTGCACAAAAAACAACCAGTATCGAGAAGGATGAAGATGTTTCGGTAAGTATTGCGGATGTTGACGAACTTAAAAATACCATTAATACGCAGCTTTTAGAGTTAGACAAACTAAAGACCGATTATTCTACCAACCAAAAAGAACTGGCAGCAGCAAAGGATAAAGAAAAGGAGCTGGGAGAAGGATTGCAGAAGAAAGAGGAATGGCTCATAAGATCAGAGAAGATGATAAAAAAGGCTAAAGAGGAAACAGTGGTTTTTAAAGATAAATTTAGCGTCAAAGAAAAAGAAGTACATGATATATTTGAAAAAAACATAAATCTGACTAAGCAGGTAAGGCAAGATGAGGAAAAAATAGCCTCTTTAATAGAAGAGAGTAAGGAGAAAAACGAACAGTTTCAAATACAAAAACACAAAATAGAAAAATTGACGAGCCAAATTAAAGAGCAGTCATATGCAATAGTAGAATATAAAAAGAAAGAAAAAATAAATGAGTGGGTTCCTAAGGCGGAATTTAATAAGCTTAATGAAGAGTATACAGAATTGGAAAAAGCGCTAGAGCAGCTTGAAGAAAAATTAGAAAAATATACACATGAAATTGTTCAGTTAAAAATTCAGCTAAAGCAAGGCGGGAATGTTGGTGTCGAGCCGAAGGAGGGGCCGCAAAAACCGTTTGCCCAAGAGAAAGCATCGGATGAGGTTTCTTCTGACAAGATAATTAAACTGGAAATCAAAGAAGGGGTAGAAAAGAAGGAAATAGAGATCTCTGAGGTAGCAGGCGAAGAAAAGAAAGAGGAGTTTGTTCTTTCTGAGCAGCCAGAAAAAGAAGCATCGGAAGGCGAAGCTGAAAAAATAGAAGAGTCAGGAGAGAAAAAAGAAACATCTGAGGCCAAAGAATTGGCATCACCGGAAGCATCGAAAGCACCAAGAGATACTAAAGAAGATGCGTCTAAGCAGGATAAGCAGCAAGAAAAAAAAGATGGTTTGCCTGAGCCGAGAGTCAGTCGTGAGAATCTAAGAAATATCGGCATCATGGCGCATATAGACGCGGGTAAGACTACTTTGACTGAGCGTGTTCTTTTCTATACCGGCAAGTCTCATAAAATAGGCGAGGTGCATGAAGGTGAGGCCACCATGGATTGGATGGAGCAGGAGCAGGAAAGAGGGATTACTATTACTGCTGCGGCTACAACTTGTTTGTGGAAGGATACCACGATTAACATTATTGATACTCCCGGGCATGTTGATTTTACTGTTGAGGTTGAGAGAAGCCTTCGGGTGCTTGACGGAGCGGTGGCAGTTTTCTGCGCGGTAGGAGGGGTTGAACCGCAGTCAGAGACAGTTTGGCGCCAGTCAAACAAATATAATGTACCTAAGATTGCCTTCATTAATAAGATGGATAGAGTGGGAGCGGATTTTTTTGAGGTCTTAAAGAATATTGAAGAGATGCTTGAGGGAAACGTTATTCCCCTTGAGGTTCCTATGGGCAGCGAAGATAAGTTTAAAGGGGTAATTGATTTAATCCAGATGAAAGCGTATTTTTTTGAAGATGATTCTCAGGGAAAGGATGTTCGCATAGAAGATATTCCCGATGATTATAAAGAAAAAGCCCGGGAATTCCGTCACCTGATGGTAGAGAAAGCTGTTTCTTTTGACGAAGAATTAATGAAAAAATATCTTGAGGATGAAATATCGCTTACACCTGAAGACTTAAAGCAGCTTATTCGCAAAGGAACAATTAGTAACAAGGCTGTGCCTGTTTTATGCGGCACAGCTTTAAAGAATAAAGGTATTCAAAATTTACTTGATGCAGTTGTGCAATATTTACCTTCACCTTTGGATGTCGCGTCAGTCAGCGGGCATGATGTTGATAATCCGGATGAGGTTATTAAGCGAGCCCCCGATGTAGGCGAACCTTTGGTCGCATTAGCATTTAAGGTAATGGCCGATCCGCATATGGGCAAACTTATTTATGCGCGTATTTATTCAGGATGTTTAGAGACGGGCTCATACGTACTTAATGCAACGAAAAATAAAAAAGAACGCATAGGTAGAATTGTGCAGATGCATGCTAACCAGAAAGAAAATGTACAGTATGCTTTTCCCGGCGACATTGTTGCCTTAATCGGATTGAATAATACTATTACGGGTGATACGCTTTGTGACCTGCGGCATCCATTATTGCTTGAGGCGATGGAATTTCCTACACCGGTTGTATCTTTAAGTATTGTGCCTAAGACTCGTTCCGACCAGGATAAGCTTGGAAAGGCTTTAAAGAGGTTGAGCGATGAGGATCCGACGTTTATAGTTTCTTCCGATGAAGAGACCAAGGAAACGCTTCTTACCGGCATGGGGGAATTACACCTGGAAATTATTATTGATAGACTTAAGAGGGAATTTGGCGTTGAGGTTATAATTGGTAAACCAAAAGTTGCGTTCCGTGAGACAATTTTAAAAAAATCTGAGGGTGAAGGTAAATATATTAAACAGACCGGGGGGCGGGGGCAATACGGCCACGTGGTTATGGAAATTTCCCCTACGGGTCCGGGAGGAGGATTTCAGTTTGTTAATAGCATTAAGGGCGGATCAATTCCCCAGGGCTTTATTCCGGCAGTAGAAAAAGGTGTTATCGAGGCAATGCAAAAAGGAATATATGCCGGATTTCCCATAGTGGATATCAAAGTGGATCTTACTGATGGTTCCTATCATGATGTAGATTCTTCGGAGCTTGCTTTTAAGATTGCAGCAAGCATGGGTTTTAAAAAAGCGTTTTTAAAAGCAGATCCTGTGCTCCTTGAACCGTATATGTCTCTTGAGGTAAGCGGACCTGAAGAATACTCAAATGCTGTTATGGGTTATATCTGTTCAAGGCGCGGTAAAATTCTTAATATGGAAAATAAAGGAAAACAAAAGGTTCTTTCAGCGGAAGTGCCTTTATCTGAGATGTTTGGTTATACGACTGATTTGCGTTCGTTAAGCTCCGGACGCGCTAATGCTTCGATGCAATTTGATAAATATATGCAGGTGCCCAGTGAGGTTGCCGGTAAAATTATTGCCGAGAAAAAAGAAAAGGAGAAATAGAAAACATCTTGAGCATTAACAAGCATCCCCTTTACGCGTAAATAATCCTTGAAAGAGTGCGATTCCTATGGCATGCTCATTAAAGTGAGTAGTTGTTCATCAAAACGAGCGAGGAAAAATAATGCTTTCTGAATATCTTGTCTTTACTAACGCGCAAAAGGTTTTAAAGTTTCTTCTCACGCGTTCCGGTAAGCGGTGTTACGAAAGAGAGATCGCCAGAGGGGCTAATCTTAGTTATGGTTCCGCAGAACACATATCTCAAAAGAGATTTTGCTCCGCCTGACAGAAGACAGACTTCTACCGCGGGACAGGCCTGTTTTACGCATAATAGCTTAATCCGTATAGTCTTTATATTTTTTAGTTATTTCTATAATTATAACATAGGAATTAAGGAAAAAAGGGGGCGGAAAATGGGCGGGTGAAAGCGTTTTCAGGGTGCGATAAAGAGTTGCTTTATACCTAATAATATACTAATAGTAGAAGGCAGCTTTGCTGCCACTACAGCTGAATTTTTTAAAAAAACTAAACAAAAGTAGCAAGAATGTTTAATTTTTGGTAGGATAGAGAGCGGAAAAAGCAAAAACAAGTTAAAAACAAGGTCAAGAATTAAACAATAGTGAGGGTTGTATAGGCCGGAGGGCCATGGTTTGGCCTCCTTTGGCCAAAGCCATAGTATGAGAAACGCTTTAGTTGAAAGAAAAACAGCGCTCAATAAAGTTAATATGCCGGTTAGTTATCTGACTGAGGAAGATATCCGGCAGTTAACGCAAGGCTGTAAAAGAGAAAGGGATCAGCTCTTGATCATGATCCTGTATCAAACAGGGTTGAGGATTTCTGAAGCCCTGGCATTGACGCCGGCTTCGATACGGAATTTTGAAGGCCGG
>CAJVXN010000043.1 GCA_913009335.1 uncultured bacterium | reverse complement strand
AAGAAGAGAACGATTTAATGCTGCCCATCGCCTGTTCAGAGCGGAATACAGTGATGAAAAAAATCTAAAAATTTTTGTTTGTTTAATAGACATAGTCCCCTCTTATTTTATGGTTTCGGATGCGCTACTTTAGGATAATACTCATCAAAATCAAATCCGGTAAAATTAGGGCTATCCGTATTATGACATTTTATACACACTGCTTGTGTTGGCATAATGAGCCCTGCTTCAATTGCTTTTTCTCTATCTCTCATGGCGCTCACAGCCATATAATCCGAACCCGCACCATGACAAGCCTCACACGAAACACCGTCTTCTTTACTAAATCCAGACTCAAACAAAGACTCATCTAATCCCTGGCCGGTAACATGACACCTTAAACACTCGGCGGCTTCCTGCGGGTTACCAGTTACACCAGCAGCTTTAGCGGTCTCGACTGCTGCATCTGTTGCTAAAGTCTTATAAGCGTTTGAATGCTTTGTAGAAAGCCACTGCTTATGCTGATTCCCCTTACTATCTGATCTATGACACATTGAACATTTCTTAATACCGATATATTTATGCTCCGCTTCTGCCCGAGATACTAAACAAACACCCGATATTAAAATTGCAATCAATATCAATACAATCCTCTTCATCCTTAAACCCTCCTTCTAATTAATAACTCTCTAAACATTACAGAATTAATTATGTTTTATAAAATCATGGCAACTTATACAGTCAACTTTATTCTCATAAATGTGCGCCTTATGCAAAAGCGCGCGATCACCTATTTTATCGATTGTTCCTCTATCTTCATGACAAAAATAACAAACCTGGCGCCTTACCTCTGCGTTACCGGATTTTACCTCTTCATGACATTGAGAACAAGACATTCCCTCTTCAATATACTCCTTATGAGAACCTACTGCCTTAATCTTCTTATGACAATTCAAACATTGTTTACTTAATTCATCTTCACCAACATTCTTAAAATGACATAAGAAACAAGTATTAGTATCAACTTTTATATGCTCCTCATACGTTGACTGCGAATGACAATTTGTACACCTTAAACGCATATCTTTTCCCGGGCTTTCAAGATGAACTGCATGCGCGAACTCAATAGTATTGCCAAATTCTACAGTTCTATTCACTAACTCTTCTTTTTTATGACAACCCTCTCTTAAGCATGCGGCATCACTTACTTCAGCCTTGGGTTTTTCCGAATACCGGCCTGTTAAATACTGCGCCACCTGAACAAGGCCGACTATCTTTCCTTTTATGTGAGCCTTTAGGCCCGGATCATAATGACACTCAATACAATTAACCTCTGCATGCGTTGATGCCTGCCATGACTCATAATAAGGATCCATAATATGGCATGTAGTACAGAATTCAGGACGTTCCGTATAAACAATAGCCGCGACAGAAAAAACTACGAATAGGGTAAATAAAATTCCGATAATCAAAATTATTTTTGCCTTCCCCTCCTTTGAAACTTTAAAGCCCATATTAACTCTCCTTATAGTTTGCACAACACATCCCTAGCTGCCTTTAGTGTTCTATCAATATCACCCAGATCATGTTTTACGGATATAAAATTTGCCTCAAATTGTGACGGAGAAAGATATACCCCGCGCGCAAGCATCCCACGGAAAAATCGGGCAAATTTCTTCAAATCGCATTTTAAAACATCGCTATAGTTCTTAAGGTCAGACTCCGCAAAAAATAGAGTAAATAAAGACCCCGCTCTATGCATGACTATTTTATGATGACTTTTATTTATAATCTTTCTCATTCCTTCTTCGATATGTTTACCTTTTGTCTCTAACAACTTATAAGTCCCTTTATTGTTACGTAAAATTTTAATTGTATTTATTCCGGCTGTAACCGCAACAGGATTGCCGGATAATGTCCCGGCCTGATATACCGGACCACTTGGTGAAATAAAATTCATTATCTCAGCCCTTCCGCCAAAAGCACCGATAGGAAAACCACCTCCGATGATCTTACCTAATACGGTAATATCGGAATGCACATTAAAAAGCTCTTGAGCTCCACCAAGGGCAAGTCGAAATCCGGTTATTACCTCATCAAAAATTAAAATAATATTGGTTTTCGCTGTAAGCTCTCTTACCTTTTTTAGGAAATTATCTTGCGGTAAAATAACCCCCATATTAGCAGGAACAGGTTCAAGAATAACACAAGCAATGTTATTTTTTTCTTTTTTTATTACTTTTTTCAGTCCTTCAAAATCATTAAAAGGAATAACTATTGTATCGCGAGATACCGTTTTTGTAACACCGGCTGATGATGGCACTCCAAACGTAGCAGCGCCCGAACCTGCCTTAACAAGAAGGCTATCAGAATGCCCATGATAACAACCTTCAAATTTTATAATTTTATCTTTACCTGTATAGCCGCGGGCAAGCCTAATCGCGCTCATTGCCGCCTCTGTACCTGAAGATACAAGACGAACTTTATCAATAGAAGGATAAATTTTAGTAATTAATTCAGCAAGCTCTATTTCTTTTTTTGTTGGAGCACCAAAACTCGTGCCATTTTTTAATGTTTTTACAATTCCCTTATTTATACGCTTATCGGCATGGCCTAAAATCATCGGCCCCCAGGAAAGAACATAATCTATATATTTATTTGCGTCTGCGTCATAGACATATGCGCCGCGAGCCTTAGAAATAAATAAAGGATCGCATCCTACTGAACTAAACGCGCGCACAGGGCTATTTACACCTCCGGGAATAACTTTCTTTGCGGCAATAAAATACTTTTTTGAATTTTTATATTTATTCTTTTTCATAGATTCTAAATCAACAAAGATAAAATATTTAACCTAAATATATCATTGTGCTATTTAAGTGACCTTGCAATTTAGTCAAATTCGCGAGATATTTTAAGGAACTCTTCTTCGATGAATAAAAGAAAAAGAGCGACACCGTCTGTTTAAGACCGACATATAGTCGGGTGAGTTTGGAGGCGCTTAAAATATCAAGAATTTGACGTTACAAATTGCAACTGGAACGACAAATAGCACGATATATATTTACCACTTAGAGCCTTTAATACAAACCACAATAACTTTACCACAAACAACTAATACCTTACCCCTATCTTTTTAAATTCCTGGGTTGAGAACAAAACCTTATAATCGAAAAAACCTATTTCCACAGCCAGCCTCTCAGCTTCACGCAGACACTCTATTTTAGTTTTTCCGTGAATCATCGCATAAAGATTATAGTTCCAATCTTCTGTCCTTGCGCGCAGATAGCAATGACTCACATAAGAAGAAGCGGATATTAAATCACCTGCTTTTTCTGCTAAATCCTCAGGTATATTCCAAACTGCCATCGCATTATACTTAAAACCAACTTTGCGATGATTTAAAACAGCGGAAAACTTACGCATAGTACCGTCTTGCCTGTAAGACCTTATTAAACCTAGAAGTTTTTGTTCAGAAATACCAACCTTAGAAGCTATTCTCTGAAACGGTTGATCTATAAGCTGTAAATCGCCGGATATAATACTAATTATTTTTTTATCGAGCTCTGAGATCATTATTTTGAAAGCTTGAAATTTACATTAATCTTAAACATTTTCTTTGCCGGAAGCTCAGATATCTTATCAACACCTTCATCTTCCCCTAACTTTTCTATAATCTGATCGATTCTAGCACGATTTACGGCAACAATAGTAAACCAGACATTATAGTCAGAATCTCTTTTATAATTATGCGTTACATCATGATATCGATTTATTTTATTTACTATACGTTTGATATTATCGGGGGAGACCTTCACCGCAACCAGAGTTGAAACAAATCCTAACCGCTGAGGATTAAAGGTCGCGCTTATTCTACGAATTATACCCTTTTTCTTTAAAAAAGCAATACGTTTTAATAGGATTTTCTGTGAAATGTTTAAATCATCAGCAATTTCCTTCCAGGGGTTAGGAACGAGCGGAATACCATCCTGAAGCCGATCAAGTATACGTTTATCCATCAGATTAGTTTTTAAGTTTATTTTTTGGCTCACCCCGTCCTTCCTTCCTAAACTTATCCCACCCTTTAGGAAGGGCGGGGCTCATAAATACAATATGGCTCTTCACGCAAATAGTCGCCGTATTTCGCATATGCGCGTGCGCGACAACCGCCACATACAAATCTAAATTCACAAACTCCGCACTTACCTTTATATTTTGATAGATCCCTTAAATTTTTAAATACTTCCGACTCAAGCCAGGATTTTTTAAAGCCTTCTTTTTTTACGTTTCCACATTTAAGCTCCAAGTACCCGCAAGGTTGAAGCTCCCCTGTGTGCGATATAAAACAAAAACTTACCCCACCCATACATCCGCGGCCGCGCAATTTTACACCTTGCTCAGGAGAACTTTGCACAACTATCCGATTAAAATGCGGAGCACAAGTAACTTTTATCTGCAGAGGGAAATTCTTTATCTCCCTTTCTAGAAACTTAAGCGTATTTTCATACTCGACAGGGGACAGCTCATCTTCTTCCATCTCTTTGCCGCGCCCAGTAGGAACAAGCAGGAATATATGATGGGCCACGGCCCCTAAATCTTTTGCGAAACACATAATATCAGGTAATAATTTAATATTTCTTTTGGTTATTGTTGAATTTATCTGAAATTCTAACCCTAACTTTTTCGCAAGTTTTATTCCCCTAATTGCTCCTACAAACGCTCCTGGAACCTGCCGCAGATTATCATGCGTTGTGCTATCCGGACCGTCTAAGCTAACTGAGATTCTCTTGATCCCTGCCTTGATAATCTTTTTAATATTTTCCGACGTCAAAAGCGTACCATTAGGAGCCATAACCATAGTAAGACCGCATTTCTTGCCGTATTCAGCAATCTCAAAAATATCTTCCCGCAAGAGCGGCTCGCCTCCGGTCAATATTATTATGGGCTTTGCGAAGGAGGAAATTTCATCTAAGACCTTAAAACACTCCTCGCGAGTAAGCTCCCCGGGATACGGCCCCTTCTTACTTGAGGCGCGGCAATGCGCGCAAGCCAAATTACAACTACGCGTAACTTCCCAGGCAATCATGCGCAAATCATCTGATCTTTTTTCGTTCACTCCACTTTCCTTTTTATTTAATTATAATTTACACTGCGGCAATGTTCGCGGAAATTATTAACACTAATAAAAAACTCCTTCATTGCAATTACCCAGTAATACATTCCTCTGCGCGTAAGAGATATATGCCCATTTTTTCTTTCGATACCGCCAATCATTTTAAGAAAAGCTATCTCCTTCCAGATAACTTTCAAAAAATCTCCCGAATATTCATCGCTAAATTTATCAATATCTAAATTCATTCCGAAAAGCTGCATCAGAAAACCATAACGCACCAATTCCTTTCTGGAAAACCGCTTACTAAAAACAACTGGCAGCAATCCACGCTGCAGCTTGTTTATGTATTGCTCCGGTGAAAATGCATTGGCATAGATATAACCGTTAAGAAGCCCAAAAGAACCACTACCCAGGCCTATATATTCACTGCGATTTATTATATACTCATCTACCATATTTTTATTTTTACCAAAACACCAGGCAGTCAGAGGTTCCCAATAAGCGGATAATCTATCCAAAATCTCAAAATAAAACCGTCTTTCTCGGCTATAATTACTTTTCCCTTGATAACCTGAAAGCGTATCCGAAATACCCTCAGAAGGCATTAACGGATAAAAGGTAACCTGATCCGGTTTAATCTGACAAAGACAATCAATATCATATTCCAGCATTTGCATAGTCTGAGACGGGAAATTAAAAATCATATCTACATTCAAAGTATAAGAATCATCCAGCGCCGATTTCAGCTTTTCTTTAATCTCATCGCCGCTTCCGTATGCCTGATATCGTTTTATCTGCTTAAGAATGCTGTCATCAAAACTTTGCACTCCGACGGATATTCTGTTAACTTTTAGCTGCTTTAATACTTTAATATTTTCTCTCGTTAAGTGATTAGGGTTTGTCTCAATAGAAATATCACCGACAGAATATAGCTGCTTTATCAAATCTATGGTTCTAGATAACTCATCCAATGCAATCGTCGGTGTTCCGCCGCCAACATAGACACTATCACAATCATAACCATAATCATGGTATATTTTTAATTCTCGACGTAAGCTGGAAAAATATTTAGCTGCTAGACTCGGATCAAATTCATATCTGTTAAACGAACAATAAGGACAGATCTTTTCGCAAAACGGAATATGCACATACAAAAGGTATTTCTTGGCCTTATTACTCTGTGTTAAATTAATGCCCTCAATAGAAACACGTTTCTCCCGCGTATCATTTAACCTTTGATGAGATGTCCCTATTAACCGCTGAAAATATTTTTTGTTATTTATTTTTATTGCCGAAGTTAGTATATTTTCAAACACGCCATAACCTTAATTTTACTCTTTTCTCCCCTAACAACTCTTATGTTTTCACCTATCCAGTTACCATGTACACCTCGTAGGTATACATGGGTTAGCTCTGTTTCAATTGCTCCGCTATCTGTTCTGCGTGATAGGTGATAATAAAATCCGCTCCCGCGCGCTTAAATCCTGTCAACATTTCAATAATTATTTTTTTTTCATCAAGCCAACCGCGAGATGAAGCTGCCTTAATCATTGAATATTCTCCACTCACAGAATAACAGGCAAGCGGAAATTTAAGCTCTTTTTTTAATCTATAAATTATATCCTGATAACCTAAAGCAGGCTTTACCATTAAGATATCCGCGCCTTCTTCTATATCCATACGGGATTCTTCTACTGCTTCATCGGAATTATAATAATCCATCTGATAAGTTTTTCTATCCCCGAATTGCGGAGGAGATTCGGCAGCATCTCGGAACGGCCCATAAAATCCTGATGCGTATTTTGCCGAATAAGACATGATCTTTACCCCGTTAGAGATAGGTTGCCGAAGGCAATCGACAGACACCTTCGGTGTCTTATCTCTAACGGGGTTTACTTTTGAATAGTTATTTTTTACTAATATATCTTTTATTACTTTTACCTGCCCATCCATCATAGCAGAGGGCGCAACCATATCCGCACCGGCGCAAGCATAAGAAAGCGCAATTTTACCCAAAACCTCTATTGTTTTATCATTATCAACGTCACATTTTCCCTCTTCTGCTTTTATTAATATCCCGCAATGACCATGCGTTGTATACTCACACATACAGACATCGCATATCACTTTTAAACCAGGCACCTGCTTTTTAATAATACGTATCGCTTCCTGAACTATTCCTTTATCATTAAAACTTACTGAACCTGCAACATCTTTAATCTTAGGAATGCCGAATAAAATTACAGAGGGGATACCTAAATCATAAATCTTTTGCGCTTCCCCTGCGATCACATCTAAAGGAAATTGACATATCCCCGGCATAGATTTAATCTGAACAGCTTTACTTATACCTTCTTTTACAAAAATAGGCATAATTAAATCGTCTGCGGATAATTCTTTAGTCTGACGATTACTCTTGCGCGTTGCCTCATCTTTTCGCTTATTACGCATTCTAATTTTTGGAAATCCCATACTAACCTCTTATTCTTTTTGCGCCTTTCGCAGAATTAAAAATCTCTGCATCTAACGCCCAAAATCAGCTGCCTTGTGGAGCCGCGAAGCCGAGGAACAAGGTCCGCTGGATTGACTTGTTATAAATTTAATTTTCAGAAAACGGGAAAAACCCTTCTAATTCCTTATAAAGTTTATTTAATCTTATTCCTAAATTTCTATAGGCATTTACAGAATGATTATATGTTTGCATATCTTTATCGTATTCGCTTTTGGGGTAGTTCTTTACGCCACTAAGTCTGTTTGAAAATTTCTCACATATATTTTGTAACCATAATATTGTATTTAGCAAAGATTCTGCATATTCTTTTAATAGTCTAAAAAAATCTGTATTTTCAGGAATATCTTTAATAATCTGCGATAATTTATTTTGCAAAAAATCAAGTTTTTTATAATGGCTTTCATAATTAATTGGTTTAAATATCCCTGGTAGTGGAATTATCTTCCGCAAAGAAAACTTAAATATTTCGTCATGTACAAAAACATATCCATTTAAGATTCGATTTATTTCTTTTGATAATTCTTTTTCATTCATTTTTTATTTATAACTATTAATAGACGAAGTTCGTATTTTACCCAATTTGAACTATTTTTTTATACCATCACTTGCCATCTTAATCTTAGTAGATTCGTAATTACCTCATAATAACACAATAGAAGAACTTCGCTTTTTCTTATCTTAATATACATTGTGGTATTTTGAGCGACCTTGCAATTTAGTCAGGAGTCGCGGAGATTTTAAGGTCTCCGCTCTTAGAGCGGATGCCGAGGACTGTCTGAGTCCGCCATTGATTTAGTGGCGGACGAGTTCCGCAGGCGCCTTAAAATACCGAGAAGCTGACGTTAAAAATTGCAACCGGAGCAAAAAATGCCATAATGTATATTTAACACTACCTACTCGTTATCTCCTCTTCCGTCAAATAACAGGCCGGATCCTCCTGCCAGATATCTCCATATACCGCCTCAGCTCTCGCGCGGAAATTTCCCGCGCATATATCCTGAAAATGACATCTGCCGCACTTCCCCTTTAATAAATGATTCCGATTTCTTAAATTCCTCAATAATTCATTGCTTTCATCAAGCCAAATTTCACTAAAAGGCCTATCCTTCACATTTCCGAATGAATAATGCCTCAAGAATTGATCGGCATGGACATCTCCTAAATTATCTATATCGGTAATGCCAATTCCGGATTTATTACCTCCGTTAATCTTAAGCAACTCTAAAACTTCTTCTGCTTTTTTTGGATCTTCTTTTTTAAGTTTTAAATACATATAAACTCCGTCTGCGTGATTATCAACTGTTAGTATTTCCGTATCAAGATTTTTGCTGCATAGTTTTTTAGATCTATCAAAGATTAAATCCATTGCATCGCGAGCCTCTTGATGAGTCAGGTCCTCTTCTACCATGCTGCTGCCGCGCCCCGAATAAACTAAATGATAAAAACATGCGCGGGGGAGACCTTCATCCTCTATTAAATCAAATATTCCTGACAAGTCTTTAAAATTATATTTATTTATCGTAAAACGCAATCCTACGCGCACTTCACTCTTCATGCAATTTCGCATTCCTTCCAATGTCTTGCGAAACGCCCCTTTATGTTCTCTAAATTTATCGTTGGTCGCTTCAAGACCATCCAAGCTTATACCCACATAAGAAAATCCAGCATCTTTTATTTGCTCAGCTATTGACTGCGTAATTAATGTACCGTTTGTGGATATAACCGTGCGAAGCCCTTTTTGCTTTGCATACTTACCTAGCGCAAATAAATCCTCACGCATAAACGGCTCACCCCCTGAGAATAAAAATACAGGTGCCCCAAATACAGCTAAGTCATCGATTAAAGTTTTTGCCTGTTCTGTAGTCAGCTCTCCCGCATCCTTAGTAGCCTTAGCATCTATATAACAATGTACACACTTAAGGTTACATCTCCGGGTAGAGTTCCAGACAACAATCGGACGGTTGGTGTCCGCGGGCTTGCCCTTTTTATACCTTATCTCGTCTTGTGACCCTGGTTTTCCACAAAGCAATCTTGTACAATTAATCATAATATCCTCAAAATTGATGCGACCAATCCATTAATCGTATAAACTTTTGCCTCCGAGGCCACCCTTAGCCCAAACTTACGCAATGTCTTTGATGTTACCGGGCCAATAGAAGAAAATTTTATACCGGAAAATTTACGCTTATAGCCGCCTCCTGCTAATTTAATAAAATTATCCACTGTCGACGAACTGGTAAAAGTAACACAATCTATTTTTTCCGATAACGCATCCTTTAATAATAAAACACTTTCTCCGGGTATAACTGTATCATATAAATCGATAGTATTTACATTAAAGCCTAGTTTTTTTAATCCCTTTGGTAAAATATCCCGCGCCTTCTTTGCCCGTAAAATTAAAGCCTTTTTGTTTTTAAAATCCCCGGCTTTAAAGTGCCTAAGCACAGATTCGGCTACAAATTTCGGTGGCACATAATCGGGCCTTAGCCCTATCGTCTTTAGAGTCTTTGCTGTCTCAGTTCCGATAGCGCAAATCTTAGCATCTTTAAATATACGGCTATCCTTATTAATCCTATCTAAAATTTTGGCAAACTCACAAACTCCGTTCTGACTGGTGAAAAACACCCAATCATATTCATTAAACAAGAAAGCCTCTTTTACTTTCTTATCACTCGCAAGAGATTTAATTTTAATAGTTGGGACCTCTAAAACTTGAGCCCCTAATTCAGTAAGCTTATGCGTAAGCTTACTCGCCTGCTGCCTTGTGCGGGTAACGATAATTCGCCTGCCAAAAAATGGCTTTTTCTCAAACCAGTTCAAATTCTTTCTTAAGGCCACTACTTCACCCACGACGATTATTGCCGGGGGTTTTATTTTACTTTTTTTAGCTAACCTTACAATATTACCCAATGTACCTATAATTGTTTTTTGTTTTGATGTTGCTCCCCAGCGAATAATCGCTACCGGCGTAGTCTTAGACTTTCCCGAAGAAATAAGCTTCTCTACTATCCTGGACAAATTACCCACGCCCATTAAAAATACAAGCGTACCCAACGCATCTACTAGCGCCTTCCAGTTAATATTAGACTTGGGCTTTTTGGGATCTTCGTGTCCGGTAATAAAACCTACGCTGGAATTTTTCGTTCTCTCGGTCAAGGAAATTCCCGCATAAGCCGGTGCCGCAATCGCGCTGCTAATACCCGGAACAATCTCAAATTTAATCTTGTTTTTTGCTAAATATGCCGCTTCCTCAGCTCCTCTTCCGAATATAAAAGGATCTCCACCCTTAAGTCTGACTATAATCTTATAAGTCTTTGCCGATTTTACCAGGAGCTTATTTATTCCTTCTTGATCTAGCGTATGCATGCCTCCTTTTTTACCTACATATATCAACTTACAATTATCTCGCGCTACTTTAAGAAGATCAGGGTTAGCCAAATAATCATAAATAATGCAATCCGCTTTTTTTATAAGCTCATAGGCTTTTTGTGTAATAAGCCCAAGATCTCCCGGCCCTGCGCCGGTTAAATATACTATTGGTTTAACCATTATAAACCTCATCTAAAATACTTTTAGCGCCATTTTTAAGCAGGATACCGCCTAAATCACTCCCTAGCATTTCAGCGTCCTTTCCTTGACCTCTAATTTTATTCCTTACAGCTTTCTTGCCATCTAGAGAAAAAACCCCTGCGTGTATTTTTAACTCTTCATTGCTTATCTGCGCATATACCCCAATAGGAACCTGACACCCCCCACCTAAGACAGCAAGTAAGGCCCTCTCGGCACTAACGCACATGTGAGTTTCAGGATCATCCAATATTTTCACCTTTCCTTCTGTAGAAGAATCACGCTCGCGAATCTCAATACCTAAAGCCCCCTGACCTGCTTGAGGCAAAATATGATCAATTGCGATTTGGCTCATATTTAATTTAAGATTTAAACGTTTTACTCCGGCATAAGCAAGTATAATCGCATCATATAACCCATCTTCTAATTTTTTAATGCGTGTATCTAAATTACCCCGTAAGTCCAGAATTTCTAAATCATCTCTCTTATTTAAGAGTTGCGCACGACGACGCAGGCTGCTAGTCCCGACTTTTGCCTTTTTTGGTAAATTATCTAAACCATCAATCCCTCTCATTGTAACCAAAACATCACATGCATTCTCGCGCTTTGAAACAGCGCCAATCTTAAGCCCATCTGGTAAATCCGTCGGCAAATCCTTCATACTATGAACCGCTAAATCAATCTTACCTTCAATAAGAGCTTCTTCAATCTCCTTGGTAAATAACCCCTTATCTCCTATTTTATTTAAAGGCGCATCAAGAATTTTATCCCCGGTAGTTTTAATGGTTTTAATCTCAATATTCAACTCAGGATATACCTTTAAGAGACTGTCTCTGACTATGTGTGCCTGAGTAAGAGCCAACCTACTGCCCCGCGAACCAATAACTAAACTATTCTTTTCCATCTTCCTTGCTCTCTTTAATAAACCAATCTTTAAAACGCATAGTTGCAGCATCAACAATCTTATTACAAATATCCAATTCTTTTTTACGCAGTGTAATATTTTTGTCTACGATTTTTTGCAGATCATCAATATCATAAAGATATGCGTTATCTATCTTGTTTACTTCGGCCTCAACATCTCTAGGTACGGCCAAATCAATAATAAAAATCGGATTTTGCTTTCTTCTAGGCATGAGATTTTCAATATCCTTTTTTGTGATAATAGCATGTGGAGCCCCGGTTGAGGCAATAACAATATCGACCTCGGTTAGAGTGTCACGAAACACTTCAAACTTAACAGCCTTCGCGTTAAACCTATCTGCCAAACTACTCGCTTTTTCATATGTGCGATTAGTAACAAGGATATTTTTGATACCATTCTTTTTTAAATATAATGCTAACTGCTCTCCAACCTCTCCGGCGCCAATAATTAACGCCTTCTTATTTTTTAAATCTCCCAGTATTTTTTTGCTCAGGCGCACAGCTACGGCACTTACCGAAACAGAGCCGGAAGTTATACGGGTATCAGTTCGTATTTTCTTTGCTGTATTAAACGCTTTTTGAAATAAGCGGTTTAATATTTTACCCGTAGCCTTATTAACATGCGCACATTTATACGCACGCTTAACCTGCCCTAAAATCTCTGCCTCTCCGATAACCATAGAATCTAACCCAGAGGCAACCCTGAATAAATGCTTTATGGCTAAATCCCCCTTATGAACATAAAATCTATTCTGAAAGTCATCTAAGCCCAGATTATGAAACCCACCTAAAAAAGATTGTATCTTTTTAACATAATTTTCGTTGCTTCCGTTAGCAACAGCATAAATTTCAACACGGTTACAGGTTGAAAGAATCAACCCCTCAATAAAAACGGAATTTTTAAGCAACACACTATTTGCCTGTGGTAATTCATGCATACCAAAAGACAACTTTTCTCTTATCTCAACGGGTGCGGTTCTATGATTAATACCTACTACAACCAAATTATTCACTTAATTGCCTCGCATACACCGGCAAATATAATAATTACAATGACTACAAACGCAACTATCGAAAGCCAGGCGATTTTTTTACCTCGCAATTTTGAAGTCAGCCTTACATGGAGAGTAACAGCATAAATAAGCCAGAGAATTAAGGAATAACTATCCCTAAAATTCCATACCCAGTAAACCCCCCAAATCTGCTTTGCTAAAAAAGAAGCGCTTATAATGCCGAGAGTTAAAAGAGGAAAACCAAATCCAATCGCGCGATAATTAAACTTATCTAAGAAATCTAAATCAGGCAGGCGACTAGAAAGAACAACCGCCTCTTTCCTCTTTAAATTTCTATCCTGTGCTAAATATAGCATCGCAGAAACCGTAGCAGCAAAGAATGCGGCAAAGCTTACAAAAATCGTAACAATATGTAACGTAAGAAATATACTATTAGACATCATAGGGGATTACAGAATATGTTCTTTTTTTAATATCGAAATTAGTGTTTTTTTTGCTAAAGATAACTTGCCGCGTCTTATTTGGGCTAATGCGAAACTATTAATTAATTTTTGGAAGATTTTTTTTCGCTTCTTTAGATCACAAACACGCGCTGTAACCTTGGCGCGATATACGCTCATAATCTTGAGAAATTTAGCGTATTCTGTACCAATCTCTTTTTCAAGCTTTAATCGAATTTGCTTTGCTAGCGCAGGACTTATACCATCTGTCGATACCGCAAGACACAAATTTCCTCGCCTAAGGATAGAAGGCAAAACAAAATTACACTCATCCGGAGAATCAACAACATTTACCAAGATCCCGTGTTTCCTGCAATATAGAGATACTAAATGATTTATTCGCCTATCTCCTGTTGCGGAAATTACCACAAATGCCTTATTTATATCTCTTAAATTAATATGAGACTGCCGATATAGAATCTTTCGGTTTTTAATTAGGTATCGTAGAGTTAGCGTAACTTTTGGACTAACAACTAGCACCTTAGCATGACATTCTAATAACCGCTTCACTTTACGCTCTGCAACAACTCCTCCTCCAACAACCAGGCATTTCTTATTCTCTAAATTTAAATTTACAGGATAATATTTTGGCATAATATTTATCGATTGATTAAATGTTGAATGAAAAAAGACACCTGAAGAAGAGGACTACATAAAAATGCTTATAATTTCGTAATGTTTGTTAACTTTTTCACAAGTTCGCGTAAAAAAATTTTCTTTCCTGACTTAACTTATTCTATTCCAACTAGTTATATATATAGTTATTTTATACAGAACTTGTGAATTATATCCCAATTATGTCTTTTTGTCAAGGAGATTTTTGAATTTTGAATTTTTGAATTTTTGAATTTGATTTTTGAATTTGAATTTGAATTTTCCCCTTACTCTTCGTTGCGCAACTCTCTCCACCACTTCATCCTAAGCCCTGAGCCAAAACTAGGCACTCCTACCCCGCCAAAGGTAACTTTACCGGAGATAATATTTAGATAGTCTTCTGATACAGGGGTCACGGTTACAACTTCTGCCTGGGTATTAGTTATCTCAATTATGGCTGTGCCTTTTTTAAAGGTAACTGTGTTGGTTTCCGCGGAGCAGGTAGTAGTATCATCGTCTCTTGATTCTATAAGGGCTACAGTAAATGTAGTGCCGCTGTCAGTGGTGATATCATCGCCGTTTGAGTCAATCAAATCCACTGTAACAGCAAGTGGACCCACAGGGCCCGAAG
>CAJVXN010000042.1 GCA_913009335.1 uncultured bacterium | reverse complement strand
CTCTTTCCCTACACGACGCTCTTCCGATCTAAAAACGATGACAATAAAAAATAATAATAATGTTCAGACATTGGCTCTTTTTATGCCTGAGATAAAATCGTCTCTTGCCGCTAAGAAATTTATCCAGCTTCGGGATATACTCTCTAAAATTCCACCTATAGATCTTGCTGAAGGCTGGGATGATTTTATCCCTCAAGAAAAAATCCTTATATTTAAGCTCTTAAGCGTTGAATTTGTGACTGAATTTTTTGAGTCATTAAAGAGTGAAGAGCAGGAGTTTTTGTTTAATAATCTCGATGATAGTAATGTTGCCCAAATCTTAAACGAGATGGCTCCTGATGAGCGCGCGGATCTCTTTAAAGATCTCCCGGAAGACGTCTATCAGAAATTTTTAAGCTTAATGAAGCAGAAGGAGGCAGCGGATGTTCGCAAGCTGCTTACTTACGAGGAGGGGACAGCCGGCGCTGTCATGACCACTGATTTTGTCGAACTTGTAAAAGAGATGAAGGCAAAATCAGCTATTTTAAAGCTTCATGAGAGTCTTAGTTTTGATCATGATTTAGATATAGCCTCTATTTATGTCACCGATGAAACACATAAGTTGCTTGGCGTGGTAGAATTACAGGCTTTAATTAAGGCTCCGCCGGATATGCCGATTGAAGACATAATGGAGAGCGCTGATCACATAAAAGTAAATGAGTTTATGCCGGAGGAGAAAGTTGCCCATGTTTTCAAGCATTATGATTTAAATATTGCTCCTGTAGTTAGTGAGGATGATAAGCTTATTGGTGTTATAACAGTCGATGATATTGTCGATGTTATAGAAAAAGAAGCAACGGAAGATTTTGAGAAAATCGCGGCTGTTTTACCGGTTGATAAGCCTTATATGGAGGCTAACTTTTTTAATCTTGTCTGGAAAAGAAGTTTTTGGCTCATTGTTTTGGTTGTGGTTGAGTCAATGTCGGCCTTTGTTTTAAAGTTTAATAATCAGACAATACATAACATGCTGGCATTGACATTTTTTGTCCCAATATTAATAGCTATGGGCGGGAACGCGGGGACACAGTCAGCAACAATAATTATCAGGAGCTTAGCTCTCGGTGATGTGGGGGTAAGGGATTTTTTTAGGGTTGTTTTTAGGGAGTCTCTTTTAGGGGTGTGTATGGGGATAACGGTTGCCGTAGTTGGTTCAATAATAGTTACACTTATGGAGAGCAATTGGTTGTTAAGTTTAGTCGTGGGTATTTCGATGGGAATAAATATAATTTTAGCCGCGACTTTAGGTGCTGGCCTTCCTATAATTTTTCGCCGTCTAAAGCTTGATCCCGCGCTTATGAGCGGCCCCTTAATTGCTACAATTGTTGATGTTTTTGGATTAATTATATATTTTAAGGTTGCGAGTTTAATTTTGCCGGCGCTATGATGAAAAAAATTACTTTTGTGATTGGAATATCACTTTTTTTTATTTACGGATGTAGTGATATGGGTATTTATGCTAAGGAAGGGAGGTTTTATTGCGGCATGCCTTTCGGCCAGAGTAGCTCAAGCATGGAATTGCGAAAAAACATCCCACTAGAGTTTGGTCTTGTTGAGGTGGGGATGACTAAAAAAGAGGTATTGGATAAGTTAGGTGATCCGGCGCGTATTTCAGTACTTGATAAACGCGCGAAAGATGGAAAAAATTGCCAGGTATGGTATTATAAGTCAGTTTATAGCTATGAGCACCTATTAGACATAAAAAATGTTTACATATATTTTGATGATTTTAAAGTCAGAAACCCGCCTGATTAAGTATCAATTTAGATGCCAAAAAATAAAATTATACTAGAAGATGATAAAATGTGTTTTGCCTGCGGGGTAAATAATCCTTCGGGCCTTAAGCTCGAATTTTGCTTAAAATCTGACCCATCAAGAGGCGCTGTCCCGGCCAAAATAGAGACAAAATTTACTCCTGCTAAAATATATCAAGGCTTTACTAATGTTGTGCATGGTGGCATAATTTCTTTGATTTTGGATGAGGCGATGCTTAATTTGCTATGGAAAATCGGCAAACCCGCCCTGACCGTGAAATTAGATGTGGATTTTAAAAGGCCGGCGAAGGTAGGAGAGGAGCTCTTTTTTGAGGCAGAAATAGAGAAAGAAGAGAAGAGGCTGATTTATGCAAAAGCTCACGCTCAAACTCAAGATGGCACACTCATTGCCCAGGCAAAAGCCAAATGTTTTAGGATTAAAAACAGCCTCTAATTTTTTTTATTTGATTTAATTGAAAGGGTATGTTATTATGAGTACTTACTCATAATAACTATAGGGTTTAAATTAGTATATACCCAAAATAAACATATGAAATTACGTGGTAGACCAATCAAATTACGGAATGTTCGCAGGCAACCCTCAATTCAGCAGTTTAGCCCTCGCGGAAAGCCCGGCAGGCCCGATGAAATAGTGCTGAAATTAGAGGAATTCGAGGCCATAAAACTAACCGATTATATCGGTTTGAGTCAAAAAAAAGCAGCTATTATGATGGGTATTTCCCAGCAGACAGTCAGCCGGGTCTTGAGAAAGGCCCGTAAGATGTTGGCTAATGGCCTTATTATGGGCAAGATTATCCGTATACAAGGGGGTAATTATAAGATTGCTAATTTAAATAATCCCGATCAAAAGTAGGTAGGATCTTCCAAAGCTCGCCATAAATAAACCTCAAAGCATAGAAAAGTCTCCATATAAACAAAAGAAAGGGGTCCATATTAATATATGTATTACTTCCTATAATGTATCTTATGTTAACTACGCAAGATAAGCAATATTGAAATAACCCTTTGTTGGCCAAATGGTTACATTATATTGTTAACTTCATGTGAATAAGTGGTTTGAGACTTACCGGGAGTTACTTAAATTTATCGGGGTTTACATTTGTTTATATTTGGTGGGGGTTAAGCTATTTTACAGGTAGTATTTTACCCAAACCTCCCTTCTTCTGGGGCCATCGAACTCAGCTAGATATATGCCTTGCCAGGTACCCAAAAGAAGCCTTGAGTCTTCAATGATTACGCTTACAGAGGAGCTTATTAGTGAGGTTTTGATGTGGGCGGGAGAATTGCCTTCAGAGTGCGTAAATCCGCTCTCAGGGATGATTTTAAGTCCTTTGATTATATCTTTAGTTACTGCCGGGTCGGCATTCTCATTGATGGTCACGCCTGCTGTTGTATGCGGTATAAATACCAGGCATATGCCGCTTTTTACGCCGCAAGTATCCAGGATTTGAGATACCGCATGAGTGATATTAACAAATTCTTCCTTTTTTGATGTCGATATTATAAATGAATCCATTATTTATAAACCCCGTATTTAACCTATGTACACCTACGAGGTGTACATAGGTTAGTTGGTGGCTCCATGATTTCAATAAGATTATTGTCCGGATCGCTCACAAAGTAGACAAAATGGCCGGATGGGCGCTTGATTTTCTTTATCCTTGCGCCTGCTTTTTTTAGTTGTTCTGCGAATTTATGTTTATCTTTTACAAAAAATCCCCAGTGGTTTAGGCCGACTATATCACGGGAGCTTCTTTTAAGTTTTGTGGATTTTGGGTGGAATAGTTCCAGTCTTAGCGTATCAAGGGCTAGTACGTACATTTTACATTCATAAGACAGGCCGAATATCTGCTTACTGGTTTTCTTGTCTATGAGGCCCACTTTTTCCTGTTTAAAACCAAAAAACGCTTGATAGAAATTTATCAAGCGTTTAGGGCGATTTGTGAATAATCCAATATGGACATAGGAAAACGTTTTAGATTTCTTAGGCATGGCTCACTACGATTAAAAGAGTTTCTAGGATAGCTTTATTTTAAGACCGTTGTCCTGGAAATGGGTATAAATTTTACATATGGAAAGCGGGTCTATTTTGATAAACTGAATGCCTGTATCATATGCTACTTTTGGATAACTTCTCTCTTCTGATTTCCTTGACCAGACAACTTCTCCTTTTGCGGGTATGGTTTCTTTATTACCGGTTAATATTATATCCAGGTATACTATATTACCGGGTTTTAGTTTTGCAGGTAAAAGCATTTTTACTCCACCACCGCTTATATCTCTTATTGAAAAAGCGTGCTTTTTGTATATTCCGAAGCCAGTTTTATATGTGGCCGTGATAACATCATCAATACTGAGAAGTCTTTTATGTCTTCTTCTTTTTTTAAGTTGCATATTCATTAGTAGCCTGTGCCCCAGAAGCCTTTTTCTTTAGATTTTGCCTCAATCTGGAGCTTACGGAACAAATCCGCGTATTTTACGTTAGGCGCTATATTCATTGTGCGCCCATAACCTTCTTTGATTATTAAAGCATTGATGAATGTGCCGTCTTTTAAAAATATATAAGCAAGCAGCCGGTCGTATTTATCGCGTTTTTCTACATCAAACTCAAGGCGCACGCGCTTATTTAAAAGCATGCTTTTCGTAAAGTTATATGCTTTTACTCCCAGTTTTTTAATCTCGGCTATGTCTTTTTTGGCGCGCCTTGCGTCTCTAAATAGTTTATCGCTTTCATGCTGCTCAGGCGTATCTATGCCGATAAATCGTATCCAGGAGCCGTCTTCAAGTTTGACTGTATCGCCATCTGCTACATAAGTTACTAATATATCATTATAGTCATAAATAGCTTTAAAAGGAAGAGAAAATTTTATCCTTTTCTTATTAGCTTTTATAGCGGGATAGGCGGTAATAATTAAGGCGCCTATAGCCAGGGGTAGAAATTTTAGCAGTGTCTTACTTTTATAGTTTCCTTTTTTCATGGTATATCAGCTATATATTGGGCTTTATGTTTTCTCCGGCAAATCTGATTAGGCCACGGGACTCCTGTATCCATCCGGAGGATAAGGATAATTTATCCATTAAGTCTATCGCCTCCTGGTATTCTTCGAGTGTTACCCTTCGGTTAATCTGAGGGTAGTTACCCGCTTTGTGATATGGGCAATATTGGCTCATCAGGGAAATATAGCATTGTGGAGATATTTTATCTTTTATAAATGGTAGTATATCTTTTGTTCCGGAAATATTGTTTGGTAGTACCAGGTGTCGTATTATTAGCCCTTTTTCGATTACGCCGCAGGAGTTAATCTTGGCATTGCCGACTTGTTTATACATCTCTATTACTGCTTTTTGGTTAAAAAGCGGATAGTTTTGGGCTTGGGAATATTTTCTAGACATCTCGTTGTTTGAGTAGCGCATATCCGCTAAATATACATCAACTATCCCCGAAAGCAATTTTAGCACTGATACTTCTTCGTATCCACCCGTATTATATACAAGAGGGATCTTAAGGCCGGATTTGGCGGCAATTGATAGTGCTTTTAAGATTTGAGGCATTACATGTGTTGGGGTCACGAAGTTTATATTGTGCGCGCCTTGCTTTTGTAATTGGATCATAAAATCAGCAAGTTCTGTTTCATCTACCTCCCTCCCCTCGCCTAATTGGGATAATTTATAGTTTTGGCAATACGCGCATTTTAGATTACAGTAGGTAAAAAATATGGTACCGGAGCCATCTTCTCCTGAGATTGGCGGCTCTTCCCCCTGGTGAAGGAAAAAGCTTGAGACATGAGCTTTAAGCCCTGTTTGGCATGTACCTTTTTGATCCTTGAGTCTGTTTACGCCGCATTTTCTGGGGCATAGAGAGCAATTTTCAAGCAGTTTGTAGGCAGATTTTATGCGTTTTTCTAATATGCCGTCTTTGTAGAGTTTAATGTATGGCGGGGTCATTTCTTAGCTTTTTTATTTCTTCTTCCGTATTTTTGATTCTTTCATCAATTGCCGGATGAGAACTTAAGAAAGCCAGGTGGTAGCTTACTCCTTGTCTTTCTTGCTCCTTTTTTAATTTTTTAAGGAAGCTTATCATGGCTTGAGGTTTAAATCCTGCCCGTTGAGCATATCTGACGGATAATTTATCCGAGAGACGCTCATCAGCTCGTGAATACCCCAGGCTTGTAACGCTATAGATTATATTCAGGGCACGTTTTGTATCTATGGCCGATGCGTTTTTAAACGCAAGGCTGATAATTATCTGATATCCTAATGCTGTTTGTAGTTTCTTAACGCTATGACGGGCCGCGATATGTCCCACTTCATGGGCAAGTACACATGCCAGCTCATCATCGCTAGCTATATTCATGAGTCCGGAGTTGACATAGATAAATCCTCCCGGAAGCGCGAAGGCATTTAATTCTTCATCGTCTATTAGTCTAAAGTGATATTCTATATCTGTTCGGTCAGAGGCACCTGCTATTTTTGTCCCTATTTTCTTAAGGCGCGTAATTTTATCTTTATCTTTTGATAAAGGTTTTTCAGCTTCTATTTGTCGTGATAGTGTTTTACCCAAGGATACTTCCTGTTGGGTATCAATGAGAATTAATTCCTGTTTTCCGGTTGCGGGGTTATATATTGTTACACACCCGCAGAGAAAGATTAGTGATAACAGACTAGATATAATATGAAGTGAATTATTTTTATCTGTCATTTTTGTTTCCGCATAAAAATTTGACGCATTTGATTAAAAATTGCTATATAGTCGTTTGATTGATAGTCAGGATATGCCCATGGATTAGCCGTAAAGGTATTTTTCAAAAAAGAAAGTGTTACTTCTGCGTATATGCCGTTTTTTAAGTATATGCGGTGAGAGTAATTTTTTGTGGTTGCTAGAATTATTTTCGCGTCATTTAAGTATCCCGGATCAAGGTTTATCTGTCGCTTTCTGTTTTTTCGGAATCGTGACTCTATTTTATTGGTGATGTTTTTTATCTTTGCGATTTTATCCGGTAGAATTAAGTTCTCAAAACTTATGAATTTACGTTTAAGATTTACACCCATTTCACCTTCGTAGTGGTCGGTATAGTTGAAATTTAAGTAGCTGCTTTCGAAATCTATTCTACCGAATTTTAGACAAAGTTGTCTTGCTAAAGATTCATACAAGGATTCATTTTTGAGGATTATGCCGATAAAGAGTTTGGCTTTCTGGGGTTTGGTTATATTTCCCATACGGCGCCTGTGGGATGATGAGCAAAATAGTCTTTTTAGAAAGACAGGAGGTTTTTTATGAATTTATTTATTTTGTCTTTTTCGTTCTGGTGTATGTCGTTAAAAAATATAGCGATATTGTAGTGATTGTCTTGAGGCTCGGTACGTACAACTACGCCTTTACATTTGACTTTGACGCCGCGTTGGTTTGGAGCTTTGGATGATGCGTTATTTTGATTATTTAACACCATGTCAATATTTAATTTTGTCATGGGATCCAAATATCTATCTATCTTGCAATAAGCCCCTATACACGATATATTTTGTGTAGATGTGGTAATATCGAATTCTTTGGTTTTTATGCGAAGAGGCAGTGCGCTATCAATACGTAAATGTTCCCTGCGTTCGTCCGGTTTGTTTGGTATCATTTTTTTGCTTCTTTTTCCTCTGCTTCTTTTTCCTGCGAAGTGCGGCTTGCCGCTTTTTCTTTTTCCTGTTTTGCTATAAGTGCCTTAAAACATTTTTTAGCGCAGTAATATTTTCCGTTTCTGTAATATTTACTCTTTTTCATTAAAGGTTTATTACATTCCAGGCAATTTGTTTGAACTGCTTCTTTTTTTGCTTTTTTTGCTGCTTTTTTTGCTTCTCTTACTTCTTTTTTTGCTTGTTTTGTTTTATCCTCAGTCATTCATCTCCTCCTGATATTACAAAAGCCTACCCGTTGCTAAATAGGTAGGCAGGTGTGGTTTTGCTGCGGTTTAATGTTTTAAAGCGTATTGGACTAATTCCTGTATATTTTTTTCGTCTAACTTATTAATTTCTAAAAATTTAGCACCTGCAAGATATTGCTCTGAATGATCTACTCGCCTGGACCAGATACTAGTTACAGTAGCATTAATTGTATGTTTTGGCGGTAGGTTTATTTCTATGTGTATGTTTGTTCCCCGGGGAAGATATTTATTGGTTATAATCTTTAATCCGCCGGTACTGATATCCCGGGTTACGGTAAACGTGGATATGTGATCGTTTTTTATGCGATACTTAAGGGGAATACTGTATTGATATCGAGGAAATATTCTCTGTTCAGTATTGTTAATTTCCATTATACCTCTCCCCTTCCATTATATAAGTATACCATGTATTTAGAGGTAAGTCAATATAGCGCAAGTTTCAGTTGAGGCCTGGCCTCAACAAGCCGAGGATTTGCAGGGCGCTTATTTTGATGCGTTGATGCTGTATCTTTTCATCTTATTATACAGGGTGCATCTATTTATACTTAGAGATTCAGCTGTTTTTTTTCTGTTCCAGTTGCAGGTATTTAAGGCATCTAAAATTATCTGTTTTTCCGGTTCACCTAATACTTCTTTAAGCGGCTTTTTACCCTGTTTCGTAGAGTATTTTTTATTCCGGAGTAACTGTTGCGGCAGGTGTGCTTTAGTTATTTTATCTGATTTTGCGATAACAAGCGCGTGTTCAATGGCATTTTCAAGTTGGCGCACATTACCGGGCCAGTCGTAATCGCATAAAAATTTTAGGGTCTCATCCGAGATCCCCGTTACTTTTGTTTTATTTCTCTTATTATATTTATTGATAAAATGATTGATTAGCTGAGGGATATCTTCTTTCTTATCTCTTAGGGGTGGTAAGTCAATTGAGATTACATTTAATCGATAGAATAAATCCTCGCGGAAGGCCCCTTCTTTTATCAGTTTTTCAAGATTTTGATTGGTGGCGGCAATTATTCGCGTATCAGAGTGCGTAGTTTCGGCACTCCCCACGTTTTCAAACTCTCCCTCTTGTATGGCCCTTAATAGTTTAACTTGAAGCGGAGGGCCGAAGGCATCTATTTCATCTAAAAACAGCGTGCCTTTGTCAGCTAATTCGAATCTGCCGGTTCTGTCTCTAATCGCCCCGGTAAAGGCGCCTTTAATATGGCCGAATAATTCACTCTCAAGTAGGTTTTCGGGAAGCGCTCCGCAGCTTACCTCAACAAAACGATTATTTCTTCTTGAGTTATCATTCTCGTGAATAGCAAGCGCTACCAGTCGTTTACCTGTTCCGCTCTCTCCTGTTATCAATACTGTCGCTTTAGTATCGGCAATAGCTTCAATCATTGTGTAGATTTTCTGCATTTGGCTGCTTGCGCCTATCATCTGAGCGAAACTATCGCGTTGTGTCTGTGCCAGTTGTTTCCTTAGGGAGATGTTTTCTTTTACAAGCTTTTTCTGCTGCCTTATTTTATTAATTATGATCTTTATTTCATTGTCGACTACTGGTTTGGTGATGTAGTCAAATGCTCCGAATTTCATTGCCTCAACCGCTGTTTCGATATTACCGTGTCCTGTTATGAGGATTACTGCTATTTGCGGATGTTTCTTTTTAATCGTTTTTAAAAGTGTGATACCGTTAATATCCGGCATTTTTAAGTCGGTTATAACGATATCAATGCTGTTTTGGTTTATTTTCTCAAGTGCTTCATTTCCGCAGGATGCCATCATTGTCTGGTAGCCTTCAATAGATAGAACTTCATGCAGGGATTTACGTATTAAAGGCTCATCGTCTACTATTAAAATATGTTCGGAATTTGTATTATTCATGGATATTATACTGGTATTGTAATTACAAAGGTTGTTCCTTTATCGGCTCCGCTTTCCAGGGTGATTTTACCATTGTATCTTTCAATGATATCATAGCAAATTGCAAGGCCCAGGCCTACTCCTTCGCTGAATCCTTTCGTGGTGAAAAATGGATCAAATATCTTTAGTCTATTCTCGCTGGGAATACCGCATCCCGTATCACTTATTTTGATCTGCATTGCCCCGTCGGTCCTGCCGGTATAGATTGTTAATGTTCCACCGTCCTTGTCCATTGCCTCAAAGGCGTTTTTTATAAGATTCATAAATATGTGTTTTATTCCTTTATCGAAAACTTTAGGCATGTCCGGACAATAGTTTTTTATAATAGTGATATTGTTATTGGTATTTGCGTGATTGATTAAGGATAGGGATTCATCAATTGCCTGGTTGATATCTATTGTAGACTTTGTATCTGTGTTATAGCGGGAAAATCCCAGCAGGGATCTAACGATATTGGCTATGCGGCCAAGGCCGCTTTTTATATCCGTAAGGTATTCTTTGCTTTTTTCCTCTTTTGTTCTTTCCATGCAGAGATTGGTATAGCGGATTATGCCGTCTAAGGGGTTGTTTATTTCATGGGCTATCCCGGATGATATTTTACCCAATGAAGCAAATTTTTTCGCCAGACTAAGCTCTTTGCGCAGCTCAATATTTTCAACGCTTAGTTTCGCGTTCTGGGCTGCTTTTATCTTTATCGCGTCCTGCAGCTTTATTTTTTCAAACATAGAAGAAATTTGATTAGATATTATTGAAAGATAATCCAGGTCCTCTTTACAGAAGCTATGACGGGAAGATTTATCGGTAATATTAATTACTCCAATTAGCGTATCCTGGACAAATAGCGGCACACTCAAGAAAGAATTGGTTTTGTAATGGTTGAGTCTGTTTTGATAGCTCTTGAAGCGTAAATCTTTATGTATATTTTTTACCAAAAGCGGCTTTTTTTCCTGTGCCACAATCCCGGAGATGCCTTCGCCGATTTTTTGTTTGGTATTGCCGAGAGTACTTAGATCTTCTTCCTGGCCGCGGACAATCTTTAAGCTCAATTCTTTATTTGCTAAGTTAAAAAGAAGTATTGAGCCGCGCTCAGCGCCGAAGAATTGCAGAGTTTGGTTTAGGGACGCGGTAAAGAGTTCTTTTGTAGTCAGGCTCTTATTGATAGCTCTAAGTGCCGCGTTAAGCTCACGGGCCCTATTTTTGTTATGGATTAGATCAGTCAGCATTTGTAGTGCTCTCTTTTATTTTATTTTTTATTTTTTCAATTTCTTCTATGACTAGCTTGGTAAGCTTGTGCTTTGGGTATTTAGAAACAAAACCTTCATAAATATCAATCGCGCGCTGCGGGTTTTTTAATTGGCCCACAGCGATTAATTCTACCATTTGCAGGTGGCGGATGAGATTTACGGCTTGCGGGTAAGTATTTATTAATTTTCCAAGCTTATTGAGAGATTCACCCCATTTATTAAGATTTTGCAGTGTAGTGATTTCAAGGTTGGCTGCCATGTATCCTAGCTGGGTATCAGGATTATTTTTATGTATATTACGATAGTAAGATAGAGCTTTTTTTAAATAGGCGTCTTTATTTTTTTCATCATTCTTTTGAGCATAGTGTGCGGCAATATACATAGGAGTGTCTAAGGCGCGAAGTGTCCCCAGGTATTCTGTCATTATATTTTTATAGATGATAAGTGCCTTATCCCATCTATCTTCTGCCTCGTAGGAATTGCCCTTGGTAAAAAGTGCTTCAGCGCAGTAATCCTTATTTTCGGGGTATTTTAGAAGTATTTTATTCAATACTTCCCTGGCTTTATCAAATTCCTTTGTAAAAATATATAATTTTCCTAAAAGAATACGCGCCTGTCTTGAGCTTTTTGTGTTTGGGTGTCCCCGGATTATTTTTCTGTATTGATTGGCGATTTTTTCATATAATCCCGGTGGAGTTGCTTCCGGCGTTCTCATGGTGTCTGAGAGAAGCTTATTTACGGATACTAGTTTTTTTTCTGCCCGGTATTCGCCTTTGTAGTCAAGCAAAGAAAAAATTAAGGCGAAAATAAAAAGAAATAGTATTAAATAAAGTATTTTTTTACCCATTGTATTATGTTTTTCGTTTAGATAGATAGAATGATACGATCATCGTAGTTGTAAATGCATTTATAAATAATGTTAAGACGACCTCGGATGCAGCTAGCGCTAGTATAATCGCGGGAGAGGTTTTATCAATTAAGATAGCTATTTTCATGTTCATATATAGGAGCGGCAGAAGTAACAACGCGGGGAGCGCTACAAGCATAAAGGTTATAATATAGGTATTTTTTAAGAATTTGAAATTGCTGCCAAGCGCGCTAAGCAGCTTTTTATCGTTAAGTATTAAAATAGGTATTGCGTATACAAAAAGCAGTTCGACTAGAATACCTAAAAAGAATTTTCCATAGGGTAATGTATATGCCAGACCCTTTTTTATCAGGCCTACAAAATAAATCTCTGCCCCTATTTGACTTGTAGCGATTTTTGCGACAATAAAACCATACAGGCTGCGAAGGATAAAAAAGCAACCAATTGTAATAATAGCAATGCAGAATATCTCTATGTATTTCTTGAATGTTTTTTTGAATACGGTTTTTAGGTTTGTGGGTTTGCCTTCGTTAATATTGTATATCAGAACGCAAGAGGCAGCTGTTAATAGAGCTTCGATCAGCACATAGAGTAGCAGCTGGGTGTAATAAAATAGTTTTGGTATGAGTAGAAAATTGATTGGGTAATGCAGAAATTGTTCTCCCCATAACGTGCGTACAATAGGCGCGAATAAAATATTAAGCGGCCAGCGTGGTATGAAATAAATTATCTCAAGCGCAAATAGTTTTAGGAAGGCTAAGATGCAAAAAGGAAATAAAATTATAGGATGTTTTAAGAGGGTATCGAAAGATGCGGCAATAAGAGAACCTAGTATTCGTTTTTTTTGTGCCATATTTGTTAGATAGTTCTAGTGCTTTAAGATTGGAAGGTTTATTGGGTTTTCTCTCTTGTTTGTCTAGGAATTACGCTAAAAAATATCGACATTATGTAACGTCTTAAATAAATGGATTATTTCTGGTATGAATCCTCAACTAATTCAAGGAGTTAGAGTATAACATCAAAAGTAGGAAATGTCAATAAAAATTTACACTTTCTTTTTAAAAGTTTTTTAAAAGCCTAATAATGGTTATTGTGGATTTAGGTAGATTGTTGGAGATTTATGACTTTATTTCTGAGGTTTTTTGCGATTGTTTCAAAGGTCTCTTCGTTTTTCGGGGTTCCTTCTGTGAGCTTATCAGGAGTTAGTGCTTTACCGATTTTTATTTTTACTTTTGCCGGACGGGGTAATTTACGATGTCGCGGCCAGGCACGAAAAGCACCATCAATGTAAACCGGAACAACCGGTATGTCTTGCTCGTTAATTAGTATTCCTATCCCCTTTTTGAATTCTTTAACTTCGCCATCAATAGAGCGTTGTCCTTCAGGGAAATAACATACGCTTTTTGAATGTCTCAGGACATAAGAGCATGCCCGTAACGCCTCAACCAGATTAAGGCTTACCTCTAGAGGGATTAGGTGCGCTATTTTTATCAGCCATCTTATTGAGTAGTGTTCAAAGAATACGCTATAGCCGACAAAGTATGTCTTTCGGGCTTGTTTAAAAGGCAGAGCAGCTAAAATAAATAAACCATCAAGGTAAGTGGTATGGTTGGGGCAGATCAAATATGATCCGTTTTTAGGCAGATTCTCCCTTCCTTCTACTTTTGGGAAGAAGAATATTTTGATGAATAGCTTAATGAAGCTAATCGCAATAATATTTATTAGTATGTTTAGAGGCCCGGGATTAAGATTTATTTTATCTAATATATTTTTCGGAGGAGATTCTTCTAATGTTTCTTTCCAGACAAAAGATTTCTCTTCTTTTGCTGTTTCGATAATTCCCGGCATTATATTTTTTAGTTTGATTAGGAGCTCTTTTATTGTATTGCTCATAAAGAAATCCGTTGCTTCATCATCAGATATTTCGATATTTAGATGATTTTGCAGGCCGAGAAATAATTCTACTCTACCTAAGGAATCTAGTCCCAGGTCTAATTCCAGGTGATCGTTAATGTTAACCTCTCGCTTTAGGGTTTCTTTTAGAAAGTTTAGAGCCTTTTTTGAAACATCGGAATAAAGGATATTGATATCTTCTTGCGTCAGGTATTCTTGTTTAGGTTTGTTGTTTTGCAGTAATTCCGCGTATAGGTATTCGATTCTGTGGCGCATTATTTTACCCAGGCGTGTGCGGGGAAGCTCGTCTTTATTGACAACAAAACCTCTTATGCGTTTGTAGGTTGGAATATGTGTTGATAAACTATCCAGCTCCCATTTTACTTTATCGCGTATATTGGTCTCACCCTTTGCTCTAAAAAATTCTTCATCTATTACGATTATTGCCGCAAGGTGTTCTACGCCTTTTATGAACCCGGATGCCTTAATCGGCAGGACGCAGAGTTCCTTAATAAACGGGCTTTGTAAGTAGTGCCTTTCCAGTTCCTCGGGGTTAATATTTTTGCCGCTGCTTAAGACTATTATTTCTTTTTTCCTGCCTGTAAGATAGAGGTATCCTTCTTTATCAAAATATCCCAAATCTCCGCTTAGGAACCAGCCGTCTTTTATTACTTCTTTGGTTTGTCTGGGCATATTGTAATATCCTGCCATGACATTTGGCCCTTTTATTGCCACTTCTCCTATTTTTTCATCCTTTGACTTTAATATTTTTACCTCAACCTGAGGTATTGGTTTTCCTACGGAACCGAATTTTGCTTTTTTAAAGGGGTTAAACGTTACAACGGGCGAGGTTTCCGTAAGGCCGTACCCTTCTAGTATTGTAAATCCCCATGAGAAGAAATCACTCGCTATTTCAGCATCAAGCCTTGCGCCTCCTGAAGCCAAAAAGCGCAGGTTTGGGCCGAATTTTTTATGAATAGCAGAAAATATATATTTGTTTAAATTGATGCCCGTTGAGTTACGTATTAATAATGCAATCTTGCTTAGTGTAAAAGCTATAGTTTTTTTCAGGCCTGAGAGAGCGTTCATTTTTTCCTTGATTGAACGCCGCATAAGTGAGAAGATTTGCGGTACACCGACAAAAATTGTAGCGTTATTTTTCCGCATCGAATCAAACAGATCTTCTGATGCCAGGCTTGAGGGGTATACTATTTTCGCGCCTATTAATAAAGGAGTAAGAAACGTGACCGTAAAAGGATACGCATGGTGCAGAGGTAGTATTGAGATAATAATGTCATCGTGCCGTAATATGCCGGATTGTTTTAGAGAGTTAAAATTTGATAATAGATTTGAATGTGTAAGCATTACTGCTTTTGGCAGATCAGTTGTTCCGGAGGTGTAAAA
>CAJVXN010000041.1 GCA_913009335.1 uncultured bacterium | reverse complement strand
TGGCTAAAAGGAAAACATGAAAGCGGGATTTAAAACAGTTAAACCAATAAAAATAGAAGAATAGAAAATCTGTAGAGGGTTTTACAGTATTTTAGCTTTTATAAAAGTTAATTTTTCAGCAATCTCATACATAATCCTCATGCCAGGCAAAGAGAGCATATTTTATTGCCGCGCATATATCATTATAATTTCATTCTTATTTTTAAACCGGCCAAACGTGATATTTTAAAAACGCTTTTAAAGGCAAGATGATTTAGAGACATTGTCTCTAAATCCCCATAGCTAAATAAGTTGTAAGGGGTTTTTATTTGTGCTACAGTAGGTCAGTCAAAGAGAAAGGAATAATATGAAAAAACATGTAAAACGTAAAAGTGTAGTGGCTATGCCGCAGGATGAACTGGACGTAGCCGGCCTGATTGATAGAATACAACAGCAGTTGAGTACCCTGGAAGAGAAACTGGATATCTTGATCAGCCAATCTTCAAAAAGACCTTTTGAGAAAAGTTATCCCCAAAAGCCTTCCCGGGGATTCAATCGCCCTTATCGCAATGACAGAGGAAGACGGGGCAGTGGCCCCAGCGAAAGAACTTTTACCCGGGTTATTTGCGCAAGCTGCAAGAAAGAATGTGAAATTCCATTCAAGCCCAGCGGAGACCGTCCGGTATATTGCAGGGAATGCTTTCCAAAGAACAGACAAAGCAGCTCGTTTAACGCAAGCCGGGATAGCAGGCCCGAAAAAAGAGATTTTCCCCAAAAACGCCCCTCCGATAAAGGGCAAGATGAAAAAAGACAAAGGCCCGCTAAGAAAAAACCATTTTATGCGCGTATAAAAAGCGCAAATAAACAAAGCAAGCCAAGACGTACTAAGCGTAAATAAAAAAATTCTTGTAACTTATTCGCTACAAGAATTTACGTTTTACTTTAACTAATAAAAAAAGGCCCGGCAGTTATAGCCGAGCCTTTTTTTGTAGTAAAGTTATAACTTCACTACGTTTGTTGCCTGAGGACCTTTCGGTCCTTCTTCCATCTCGAATTCAACTTCCTGTCCTTCACCTAAAGACTTGAAGCCTTCACCTTGAATTGCGTTATGGTGAACGAAACAATCTTTGCTTCCATCATCCGGTGTTATGAACCCGTAACCTTTTTGATCACTGAACCATTTAACTTTTCCTTTTGCCATTATCTACTGCACCTCCTTCTTATTAGATTTTAGTAAATAATGGCAGAAACAAAAAAACGCAAGGCGAACCTTCTCTTACCTTGCGGCCTAAGACTCCAATCCCCATATTTACTACAGATTAAGTATACTTTAATTCCCTCTATTTGTCAACTAAATTATAGAAATGGATTACGTCAATCAATTTAAAAAATAATTCCAAATGACGGCGGATAACGCCAGGTATTATTACTTTATGTTACAATGCGCAGCGCAAAATAAGGAATAATATTAAAAACAAATATAATTATTTTAAAAAAGGTCATACCGGCATAATGAATAGAATTGAACGTTTCCACTGGGATCTTAAACCACTTACTATGCATGCGGTAAATCCAATCATGAGCAAATACCAGAAATAAAAATCACCATAGCAACATTCCCATATTAATTACAGCGCACCACCCTAATACGCCACGCAATATATCAACTGTCATTTGCCACCTCCCATTATTCACCTCTCTACTTTAAAAATCCGTCTTTAAGCCTGTCTATGTAAACACAACTGATAGATGTATCTAACTAGGCGCCTAATTAGATACATTTAGCATGACATAATCTACTCCTCGCTACCACAGCAAGTTTCAAAGCATTTCTTGATCTTTTCTTCACAATTACAGTTTTCAATAATGGTTTTGCATTTTTCTTTTATATCATCGCCTGTAATATCTACGCGATACCCATTATCGACTTCCGTAACCTTAACATTACAACATTCCTTCTTCATCTTACTCACCCCCTTTCTTATTCTATTATTCTATAACCATCGAACAATAAAGACAAAAAAAATTACTCCAAGAACTCTTTTATCAGACTGACTGTTTCCTGGTTAACTCTGCAGCGGAACATCTGCCCTTCCCGCTCACAACTAATAAGCCCCGCATTCTGCAATTCTTTAAAATGATGCGAGATTGTCGACTTTGAAAGTTCCATGCAATCACAAATTTTCGAAAAGGCCTTTTTAATACCTTCCTTCCCCGGACAACAAGACTTATCTTTTATATAAAACTCTGAGTGCCCTCTAGATTCTTCCGAAGCGCAGCATTGCTTATATATCATCATAAAAATCTTCAAGCGTTGCTCATTCGATAAAGCCTTAAATATCTTTGCATAGTTCGATAGTTTCATGATATTAGAAATATAACATATTATATAACATCTGTCAAGTATGTTTTAATATTATATAGCCAAGAAAAGAGAAGTGGCAGCTGATTTTACTCAGCCGCCATCTTAACCAATACTTATAAACCTAAACCACTTTTAGTTTCTCAAGCTTCCAGTGCTTCTTCCAGTGCTCCATCTTCAACCTTCTTACCTAAAATCGCCTTTAAATCCTGATCAGGCGTAGTAATAGGCATAAGATTAAAATTATCCTGTAAGACCTTAAGTACCCCGGGTGTAATAAACGCCGGAAGTGTTGGACCCAGCCTGATGTTTTTGATATTCAGATGCAATAAAGTAAGCAGTATTGCCACGGCTTTTTGCTCAAACCAAGATAAGACAAATGATAAAGGCAAATCATTGACTGAACAGTCAAATGCCTTTGCTAAAGCGGCAGCTACCTGAATCGCAGAATAAGCATTATTACACTGGCCAATATCCAACAATCTGGGGATACCGTCAATCTCGCCAAAATCAAGCTTATTAAAACGATATTTACCGCAGGCAAGCGTAAGAATAATGCAATCATTAGGCACCTTCTCGGCTAATTCAGTATAATAATTACGCCCGGGTTTTGCCCCATCGCAGCCACCGATTAAAAAGAAATGACGAATTTTTCCTTTTTTAACCGCATCTACAATCTTATCGGCTATACCCAAAATAGCAGTATGGTGAAAACCTGTCATGATTTTTTTACCTGGCGCATCAGGCAATGCAGGCAGACTCTTTGCCTTCTCTATGAGAGAAGAAAAATCCCTATCCTTAAGATGGGTAGCTCCGCTAACCGCAGTAACCCCAATAGTAAAAAGCCTATCAAGATATGTATCTTTAGGCGGGATTAATACACAGTTTGTTGTTATGAGTAATGCCCCGGGGAATTGCTGAAACTCTTTTTTCTGCTCCTGCCAGGCGCCTCCGTAATTTCCAACAAGATGCTTGAATTTTTTTAGTTCCGGATAGGCATGAGCGGGAAGCATTTCACTATGGGTGTAAACATTAACCCCTGCACCCTCTGTCTGCTTAAGTAACTCATAGAGATCAAGCAAATCATGTCCTGTAACTAAAATACCGGGGCCGGCTTTTGTACCCGTATCAACTTCAACAGGCGCAGGATTACCGAAACGCTCTGTATGAGCCTTATCTAATAATTCCATTGCCTTTAAATTCATCTCTCCGCATTTTAAAACAGTATTAACATGATCCTGCAAATCAAAGCTCACGTTAGTAACGGTTTTAAAAAGCGCCTCATGCATAAAACCATCGAGCTCTGTGTCTATTTTACCTAATTGACGCGCATGATAAGCATAGGCGGCAATACCGTTAAGTCCAAAAAGTAAAATCTCCTGCAGGCTTTGAATATCCTCGTTCTTCCCGCATACCCCTGATTTCACACATCCGGTACCTCCGGCGGTCTGTTCACACTTATAACAAAACATATGTTTCTCCTTCCTAGATTGAATCTCTCAAAAGAGTTGCGATAGTAATCTTTGTAAATTTACTAACAACGATTTGCTCAATCTTCTGAATTTGCTTACGAATAACACATGCCGCATGATTACAGCATATTTTTTTTCTAAACATACATTCTGAAAATTGTACATTACCTTGAAAGATTTCGATTATCTGTTCAACAGGTATAGACTTTGGAGGCTTATTAAGCTTAAATCCTCCACCACCACCTTCTTTTGAAACAACCAACTTATGCTTGATAAGCATTTGTAAAATCCTGCGCAAAAACTGATAAGGCATATTTTGCTCTTTTGCGATTGCGCGCGCAGAGACAAACAAGTTATTTTTTTTCGCTAAAACAAGCAAGGCCCTTATCGCATAGTCGGTATGTTTCGTCAGTAGTTTCATCTTCCCTCCATTTACTGATACTATTATAGTATCAGTAAATTAAATGTCAAGTATTTTTTTAAAAATGTGGCTAAGTATAAGCAATCGGATATTTTTTTATTTTTATATGTCAGGAGGGGGTTAAGGCCTGCAGGACAAAATAGACTTAGCATTAACTACGTCTTTTTTAATTTGCCTGGCAAGTTCGGTTACTGAGGCAAACTCTTTCTCATTACGTATCTTCTCCTTAAACTCAACCTCGATTTGCTTATCATAAATATTCTTATTGAAATTTATGATGTATACTTCCAAGCGAGGGTGAATAAAGTGAAAGTGCATTGTAGGGCTTGTGCCGATATAGGCAACACCGATAAAGTTTCTGCCCTTCATCTTAATGCGTACGGCATAAATCCCCGAAGGCGGCATGATTTCATGTTCGGTATCGATATTCGCCGTATGATATCCTAGTTTTCTTCCCACGCGCTTTCCGTGAACAACCGTACCCAATAAAGATATATCCCTGCCCAAATATCTTCTGGCTGATTTTAAATCACCCTCTTTTATCAGGGAACGGATAAGCGTGCTGGATATAACCTTACCACCTAACCGTAAAGAACGAGCTTCTTCTACTCTAAAATTATTTCCTCCGGCCAGCTTATTGAGCAGCTTAATATTCCCCGCGCCGCCTCTTCCAAAAGTAAAATTACTTCCCACGAAAATAGCTGTAGGTTTGATTTTTTTATTTAACTTATCAATAAATTCTTTTGCGCCCATGCGGGCAAAACGACGGTTAAAATTTATAACCAGGCAGGCATCAACGCCGGACTCCTCAATTAATTTAAGCCGGTGAGTTAAAGAAATAATGTTTAAGAAAATATGCTTTGAGCTTAATATCTTGGCGGGATGAGGAAAAAACGTAACACAGACAGTCTTCTTTTTGCGCTTTACGGCATACTTGATCATAGACTTTAAGATATGCTGATGACCCAAATGCAGACCGTCAAAAATACCTAACGTAACGACCGCGCCTTCAAACTCCTTAAATGTCTTGCCAAGACCGTATATGGTTTTCATTGATCTGATCCACTGTTATGCATTTTTGAAGTGTCAGGGGCCCGATACCTACCCTCGTTATCTTTGATATATGACCGCCGCAATCCAGAGACTTCGCGATATCTTCGCCTAACGTACGCACATATGTGCCCTTTGAACATCTTACCTTAAAACTAATATCCGGAAGAGAAAAATTCAGAAGGTCTAAACTGTAAATCTTGACCACGCGGGGATTGCGTTTCACCTCAATGCCCAAACGGGCCAATTTATACAACGGCTCGCCCTTATATTTTATAGCTGAGACCATAGGAGGAACTTGATTAATAGCACCTACAAAAGAAACAAAACTCTTTCTTGTACTTTCCTCGCTTACTCCCTCATAGGAAAATTCCTTAATAACTTTACCGCAGGAATCCCCCGTATCGGTTGTGGCCCCTAGAGTGAGCGTTGCCTCATAGGTCTTATCAAAATCCATAAATTTAGCGGAAAGCTTTGTCATCTTGCCCAACAATATAACTAAAACTCCCGTTGCCAAAGGATCAAGACTTCCGGCATGCCCCACTTTTTTCATTTTAAGGCGCCGTCGCACAATATCAACCACATCATGAGAGGTAACACCCTGGGGCTTATTTATCAATAATATTCCGTCCATTATAAACTTAAAATTTAAAATTATTAATAAGCCTCAGGAGAATTATAAGCAGCGCACTAACAGGGATTATCATATAACTTTTACCAGATCTATTTATTTTATTTTTTTCTTAATCGCCTTTTTTATTTCACGCAATAGGTCTTTTTCTGCTTTTCCAATCGTTGATCTTATTGTGCATCCGCTCGCGTTCTTATGGCCGCCGCCGCCGAAGAAATGCGCGATTTTACTTACGTCAATCTTTCCTTTTGATCTTAAATTAACGCGCGCCCTATTTTTATCTGTCGTACTCTTAAGTAAAAAACAGACCTCTACATCTTTTATGCTTCTTGCAAAATCAAGGATATTCTCCGACTGATTCGAGTGTATATCCGGAGCAGCAATATCCTTATTTATCTTAAACCAGGCAATCTTATACTTAGTATCTACTTTTAAAGTATTTAGGCTTTTCCGCAATATCATCATATCCTCATATGAATTTGATTCATAGATATGCTGATAGACTTTATTCGCGTCTATATTAAATTTAATTAATTCGGCAACGGCCGCATGCGTATATGAGCTGGTCATTGAAAATCTAAACGAGCCGGTATCCGTAAGCATAGCCGTATAGAGACAAAGCGCGCTTTTACGATCAAAGGCAACATTCATTTTCTTAAAAAGCTTGTAGATCATCTCTCCCGTTGAAGAACTTTTAGATTCCACCCAATTAATATCGGCAAATTTTAAATTACTTATGTGATGATCAATCACAACCAATGGAATATCCTTGGGAATAATATTCGCAACCTTGCCGCATCTTGAAAAATCCGAACAATCAAGAATAAAAGCCGCATCCGGACGTTTTATTTTGGCATCAAGAGGCTTAATCAGAGCCTTATTATCGAGGAATTTATAGTTTCGAGGTACAGGATCCTCATTTATTATCACTACGTCTTTTTTCTTACGCTTAAGTAGATAGGCAAGACCAAGAGCGCCCCCTAAAGCATCACCCTCTAAACCTACATGCGAGGTGATTAGAAAACTTTTATTCTTGTTGATCGTCTGTATTACTTTCTTTATGCTCATCTTTTATACTCTCCAGAACTTGATTTACTCTCATTGCGTTTTTAGCTGTTTTATCTAACTTTAGGAATATTTCCGGGGCAAAACGCAGGCCAACTGCCTCGGCAATAATTTTTCTGATAAATCCCACCGCAGAATTCATAGCTTTAACAGTATCTTTTTCCTCTTTATCAGTACCTAAAACACTATAAAAAATTCGAGCGCTTCGTAAATCATCGCTCATCTCTACATGCGTTATAGTAACAAAACCTATGCGGGGATCATGCAGCTCCTCATGCATGATTCTTCCCATTTCCTCGCGTATAAGTTCACCAACCCTATCTTTTCTTTTCATATCTAAACTCCGTAGGCTATTTTACCAAATAATCTCATAATCCAACAGCACAATATCCCTAAAATTTTACATAAAATCGACGATTTTAGCAAATATTTTATCAACCAACTTAGGATGTGCCCCGATGATCCGCTGCGATAATCAAAACATTAAAATTATTACGCACTCTCTTCTTAATGTGTGATAAAACCATTCTTTTGGCTTTAAGATAATTACTTGCCGAAAGATACAGTTTAATTTTTAACCCTAAAAAGGATACGCCTCACCCATTCCTTTTAAGGAAAGGCCTAATATGCCGACTACCATGCTTTTTTACAAACCTGATTTCATCATCTTTATTTTTAATAATCCGGTCCACTTTAGCATGCAATGTCTTAAGCAGCATCTTTTTAAAATGCGGCCCTGACACAAACCCTAACTTATGTAAATCCTTACCGGTAATTACAAGCTTTATACCGTTATGATTTAACAAAAATTCATTTATCTTTTTTCGTATCGAAGGTTTTTTCTCTTTGGCCATTATCAAAACTATTGCCTCAAAGCTCAACGGCTCTAAATTTTGATAAATCAGAGAGGGCTTAATACCTTTTTTATCTATCCGTTTTAAAACTTTTCCGTGTTCCTGATGATACAAAGTAATGCGCCTGGTATCACGCTTTTTAAAAGCAAAATCAAAGCATATTTTCTTAATATCAGCCAGTTTAAACCCATTGAGTAAAGCAGTAAAGAAAATAAGCCATGAATCAAGGCCGCGCTTCTTGGGGTATTGCACCTTGAAACATTCAATCACCTTATCTAATTCATTAAGGAACTTACGATTTACGCTGCTCAAAGAAAGACTGCTATGAATAAATTTTAACCCGTAGAGCTTATCCATGCGTTTAACCATCATGACAGCGCGGTCTTCTTTAAGCATCAGGATAAGCTCATCGCGTATCCTGTGTTTAGTTACATATTTCAGCATTTTCTTTCTACTTGCCTGCCTAAATTGACTAAGGGTCTTTCTATCCATATTAAAACCGTATCTCTGTTCAAATCGCACGGCCCGTAACATTCTCGTAGGATCATCGATAAAACTCAAATCGCCCAATATGCGTATTTTCTTAAAATTAAGATCATCCCGCCCGTAAAAACAATCTATGAGCTTACCAAAATCGCGCTTATTAATTACAACCGCCATAGCATTTATAGTAAAATCACGCCGCGCTAAATCATCTTCTATCGTACCGGACTTAACAGTAGGCAAAGCAGCGGGCCGCTCATATGTCTCGCTCCTCGCGGATGCGATATCTATCTTTAATTTATTACCAAGGGTCAATACAGCCGTTCCAAATCTTGCGTGTTTAATTAATCCCGCATCAAGAATATTTGCTAAGGTACTAGCAAATTTTATACCATCGCCAACGACAACAATATCCACATCTAAATTCGCCCTGGATAATAAAATATCTCTGATGAATCCGCCTACCACATAGGCAGAAAGACCCATCTTATCGGCAAGATTGCCTGCTTTTTTAATTACAAGCTGAATATCCTTAGGTAACTTTTCTATCTTCTTTTTTAAATTCATTTCCCGGTTTTTATGTTTGTATTTGTGTTTTTCACTTAATCCTTAATCCTTACTTCTTAATCCTTATCATCCTCTGGGGTGAAACTGTTTATGTATACTTTTTAATCTATCCTTATGTATATGTGTATAAAGTTGTGTTGTCGAGATATCAGAATGCCCAAGCATCTCCTGAACGCTTCTTAAATCCGCGCCCCCCTCAAGTAAATGCGTAGCAAATGAGTGCCTTAGGGTGTGAGGCTTAATTACTTTTTTTATTTTAGCCTCTCTTGCGTAACGTTTTATAATCTTCCAGAGAGACTGGCGTGAAATACTCTTCCCCAGCCGGCTCAAAAACACATAGGAAACCACGCGTTCTTTTGCGATTTTAGGACGGACCTTATCCCGATAGCGCACTAATGCTTCTCTTGCCTTGCTTCCTAAGGGAACAATACGCTCCTTCTTCCCTTTACCCAGACAGCGCACAAATCCTACTTCTAAATTTACATCTTCCAGCTTTAAATTTACCAACTCTGAAGCACGCATGCCGGTTGCATACATCATCTCAATGATTGCGCGGTCGCGAATACCCTGACTCCTTTTTAAGTTAGGGCTTTTAATAAGACTCTCTACCTCAGCCAATGACATAACCTCAGGAAGCTTCTTCCAGAGTTTTGGCGATTCAATAACAGAAGTAGGATCTTTTTTTAAAATCCGCTCCTTTACCAAAAATCTATAAAATGTTTTTATGGCAACCAGGTTTCTTGAGATCGATACTGCCGCAAGGCCCTTCTCCTTCTGGTTGAACATAAAATCTGTGATTGTCTCTCTTTCGGCATTAGCTACCGAAGAAATCTTTTGACGAGCTAAATAGATAGCGTACTTATTAAGATCCCTCCTATAGGAACTAATAGTATTATTACTTAGACCCCGCTCAACGGATAAATAATTTAAAAATACATCAATTAAATCATGCATTAAAGTTACCCCATCCCGTAAATTATCCACGGGGATAGACCTTCCTGATACATTTAAAGGAAGAGTCTTATATGCTCATTCAAAAAATGGATTTTCTTTTTTCTCGCGCCCGATAGTCGAAGGCTCCCCATGCCCGGGATAGATGACAACGCCATCGTCTAAAGTAAATAATTTTTCTTTGATAGCCTTAATCAATGCATCAGTTGATGAACCCGGAAAATCCGTCCTGCCGATGCCGCTTGCAAATAAAGTATCTCCGGTAAAAGCAGCATTGTCTAAAATAATAGATATCCCTCCGGGAGTATGCCCGGGGGTATGCAGAATCTTTAAAATATTTCCGCCAAATTCCAACACTTGATTATCTTTAAGTATTTTTACTTCCTTACCCTTCAATTCAAAAGGCTCCCCCATAAAACCGGAAAGATTACGAGCGCCGTCTGTTAAATAATCCTTATCTAATTCGTGGATATAAATAGGCAAATCAAATTCTTTTAAGGCTGCAATATGATCGATATGCCCGTGAGTCTGAATAATAAATTCAGCTTCTAATTTATTATCATCCAGATATTTTTTGATATCTAAAAAATCATCTCCAGGATCAATAATAAAGGCCTTTTTTGTTTTCTTGCTTGCGATAATATAGCAATTAACAGCCATCTGCCCCAAAACCAGCCTCTTAAGAGTTAAATCAGCACCAAGTACACCCATAATTACAACCTCACCTTAAATCGTCTTTTACTTTAGAATACATAAAATTATGCAGGATATTACGCCTGTTTATTCTTAATTTATTCTTAACTATTACCATCTTCGCCCCGACTAAATTATCCTTTATTATTTTCTCCTGCAAGGCCCTTAATTCTTCTATATACACATCCAATTCCTTCTGCCTATCCTGATTAAGGAATGTACGCATCTTCTCAACATTCATAACAGCATGATAGACGCAATCTATTTGTTTCTTATGGCTTAAACCGGCATCTAGGGCAGCAGCTAATTCATCCTGCCAACTGCGCCAATAAACAAAATAATTCCTATAAAGTATATCTTTTTCAAATTCAGGGTTATATTCTTCGGGACTTAATACCGGCTCCTCAACCTCCGGCTCCCTCTTGGACTTACGGGTGAATTTTTTACGTAATGTCTCACATCCGCAAAGACTAAAAGATAAAAAATAAAATAAAAAAATCATAAATATAAATCTTAATATAGAACTCCGCCCCTTAATCATCGCCTCGCTCCTCCAATGAGTTTTTCAAACTCCTGCTCAGTTATTATCTTTACCCCTAATTTATTGGCCTTATTTAATTTTGATCCAGGACTTTTCCCCGTCACTAAAAAATCGGTATTTTTACTGATACTGGCGGCGCTATCCCCACCCATCCGGCGTATGATCTCTCGAGCTTGAGTACGGCTAAACCTTAAAAGCTCCCCCGTAAAGACAAAAGTCTTACCGGTTAATAGATTTGTTTTTTTAGCCTTAGGCTCAATCATATTTAATTGGGCATCTTTTAATCTGGCAATTAGCCTTTTATTCTCAGGATGCTTAAAAAATTCCACTACAGAGCAGGAAATCTCAGGACCTAATTCATGTATTACCTCAATATCAGCCTTTCCTGCAACAGCTATATTATGCAGCGTTTCAAAGTTCTGAGCAAGTAGATAGGCTGCTTTTTCACCCACGCCTCTTATGCCTAAAGCGAATACGAGACGGGAAAGCGGCTGCTTTTTACTATTTGTAATTGCTGTAATTAAATTATTAGCCTTTTTGTCTTTAAATAGTTCAAGAGTCAATAAATCTTCTTTTCTTAAATAATAGATATCGGCAAAATCACTTACCTTTTTTTCTTTGACAAGCTGTACAACTGCCGCCTCCCCCATGCCCTCTATGTCCATAGCAGAACGCGAGGCAAAATGTATTAGAGATTTCTCAAGCTGCGCGGGACAAACCGGATTTATGCAACGGTAAGCAACATCCTCTTCTTTTTCCTTAACAACAAGAGACGAGCAAGCCGGACATTTCTTAGGAATTTTAAACGCTCTCTCTTTACCGCTGCGCACCGAAACAATTACCTTTAAGACTTTTGGTATTACATCTCCCGCGCGCTCAATTACTACCCTATCTCCGATTTTTACACCCAGCCTTTTTATCTCATCGAAATTATGCAGGGTCGCACGTTCTATAGTTACCCCGGAACATGCAACCGGATTAAGTTCGGCAACAGGTGTTATAACGCCTGTTCTTCCCACCTGAGGGATAATATTGATAATTTCGGTTGTTGCCTGCTTGGCCGGATACTTATAGGCGATTGCCCAGCGAGGACTTTTCAATGTTTCACCCAGCACTCTCTGCTGACTAAATGAATTTACCTTAACTACAACACCGTCTATCTCATAATCCAGTTTTTCTTTTTTATCAACGAACGCGTTACAAAACTCAAAGACCTCATCCAGATTCCGGCATAATTTAACATTCGGATTTACGCACAGACCCCATTGTTTGGCTAAATTCATAAATTCATACTGGCTCTTAAGAGTAAGACCCTTTACCTCACCGAAAGAATGGATAAAACAGGACAAGTTTCGGCTACGTACTATTTTTGTATCCAAAAGCTTAAGCGAGCCGCTGGCTGCATTACGAGGATTAGCAAATAAAATTTCATTTTGCCTCTTGCGTTCTTTATTTAACTTTTCAAATTCACTTTTTGCCATATATATCTCACCTCTTACTTCTAAAACATCAGGGGGATTAGGAGAAAGCAATTTAAGAGGAATAGAGTTAATAGTCTTGATATTCAAAGTAACATTCTCCCCGCGTATGCCGTCTCCTCTTGTCGCGGCCAAAACCAGTACTCCTTTTTTATAAGTTAAGGCAATACTTACACCGTCTATTTTTAATTCCGTTACATATTCGACTTTTTTATTATCCAGGCCTTTATCTACGCGCTTGCCCCAATCCTCTATCTCCTCATAAGAATAAGTATTATCCAGAGAATACATTTTCCTACTATGGCGAACAGTCGTAAAACCCTCCTGCAGTACATTGGTCATACGCTGCGTAGGAGAATCAAGGCTAATAAGCTCAGGGTTATTCTTCTCCAATGTTTTTAATTCACGCAGGAGATCATCATATCCTTTATCAGAGACTTCCGGGTCCGATAAAACATAGTACCGCCGATCATGATGCCTGATTAAATCCCTTAATTCTTTTATTCTTTTTTCTAAACTTTCCATTTATTCAAAATATAAAAAGGATCTATTAATTTATTTTCCCGTTCCCAGCCTATCCGCTAAAAATTTCGGTAAGCCCGCATCCAGTATTTTTTTCTGCGCGGATTTAATATCATAAGGCACTCTTTTAATCTCTACGCTCATATCTTTAGTATCATAGACACAATATGAGGCTTTGTTATCACCGTCGCGGGGCTGCCCCACACTGCCGATATTTACCACGTATTTATACTCAGGACTAATCTTAACTGTATTACCGTAGACAAGACTAATAATCACATCTCGCTTTACGAAGATTTTAGGATTATGCGTATGGGCGATAAAACATACGGTTTTATCTAGGAGCTTAAAAGTTTCCTTTGATTCATAAGGACTGAACAAATAACTAAAATAATCCGGGTTATCAAGACTGCCATGAACCATAACCAAATCATCGTTTTTAAAAACAAGGTTCGGGCTTTTTAAAAAATCCATATCTTTATCTTTCAAGATATTCTTTGTCCATAACACAGCTGTCCTAGCATAGTCGTTTAGATAATCAAGGCTTAGCAATCCAAGGGCAGCATATTCATGATTGCCGGAAACACTTTGAAACGATAATGTCTTTAATCTTTCCAGGCACTCGCATGGATTAGCGCCGTATCCTATAATATCTCCGATGCATAAATATTCATCAATTTTCTCATTGGCCAAAGCACCAAGGACGGCAGAAAATGCTTCTAAATTACCATGGATATCAGCAAAAATACCGTATCTCATTTATGGGTTTGCCCCCGCCTTTTCTTATTTCAATGTTTTCCTCACAGCAATAAACGGCGGGATTAATTCCGGCTCATAACTTATCTTCGCTGTACTCAATAAGTTATATCGTCATTAAAATCTAATTTGAAAATCACTAAATTCTCCCGATGTATCTAAATAATCTATATCAGCAGTACGAATGCAACCCTCTAAGCTTTGATTAATGCCCTCAATAAATACCTTTAGCGTTTCTTCTTTGCCTTCGGAAACCAACTCAACACGCCCGTCAGATAAATTCTTAACCCAGCCGCAAAGACCCAGACTGTTCGCGACTCGCTCGGCCGTAAACCGAAAACCTACCCCCTGCACAGTTCCCGAATAATAAACATGCAGACGTTTCATCTTTTAGCTTTGTCTTCGCTCAATACCAGCTAGAAGTATCCCGGCGGCAATTAAAATCCGGGGATCAATAATAGCTTCAGATTGCGAAAGCGTTAAAGTATACTTGAGTATAAACGGATTAAAGTGTTGTTTGATATGAGCGACTTCATTATCGCCGGCTAAAACACAATAGTTCTGAGGGATTAAATTTATAAACCTGCTCAAAATCGCACCAAGCATATTAGCCTCTGTCATCTTCCCGATTTCATGCCCGTCTGAGGAAAAAATAATCCATTCATCCCTGATAAGAGATTTAAGACCCTTGCGTTTGATACTGCCTAGAACTTCCTTAGTTGCCGCATCATGCACATAATAGGTTGCCGCGAGATCAAGAATTTGCGGGGTTTTAATGGTTAAGAGTTCCTGGCTCTGGTTTTCGTCAGAATAAATCCTGAAATCTTCCCTTATTTTAAATGCCTTTTGCTTAGAATATAAAACAAGGTTATCCTGTTCATCATATACATGAAAAGCACCACCAAACAGCTTAAATACTTTCCTGCGGATCAAATAATGCTTATGCTGAAACGAAGGGTGAAGATATTTCATATCTTCCATTATGTCCTCCTTTTTTAATTGGTAGCTGATATGGTCGGGGCGGACGGACTTGAACCGTCGGCCTCTTCGTCCCGAACGAAGCGCTCTAGCCAAACTGAGCTACGCCCCGAATAAATAATTTATTCCCAAAAAACACTACGCCATCCGCCATTAATGCGTCGGCGGATGACCACCACAAATCATCGGCGGTCAAGACCGCCAAAGTAACAGTGGCGGTCAAACTGAGCTACGCCCCGAAAAACATTATACTATTTTAACAATTCCTTAAACTTCAAAGCATTCTTTATTGCATAGACACCAATATCATTATCAGGGCAACTTTTAGCTCAACCGTGCTGGAGAAATTAACATAATATTCCAATTACCTCTTTTAAAGAACTCCGCGGAAGTAAAAAATAGCTTTACAATGCGGATAATTCCAGCCGTTTGTTCCGATAAATACATTCCCTAACATCATAATAGTATATCAAAAAAACGTATACACCGCAATACAGCGAGTTATAAACTTTTCTTTGACAAGAAGTTATAAATATAAGATAATTTAGCTATGAAAAATAATTATCCTAATCAAAACTCGCTAAGCATTCACCTGCGCGCAGCTATTATCTTTATGGCATGTTT
>CAJVXN010000040.1 GCA_913009335.1 uncultured bacterium | reverse complement strand
TGAGTATGTTGAAATGTATTACAATAGGAAAAGGGCGCATTCAACGCTTGGATTTTTAAGCCCTTTTGATTACGAAAAACGTTCTTTACAATCTTTACTAACTGTCCACTAAAGAGGGGAAGGTCAGTTTTCCTTTTAGGGAGCGAACGTGAGTGAGCGAGTTCAAGCGGGTCGACGGTTTACCCTGCGGGCACAGGCGATTCGTCCGCCCCGACTTAAGTATTGATAATATATAAAACTTGATATATCAAACAGAGTTACCCTTGAACAAAAAACTGTTCGAAAACAAAGGAATTATTGGGTGGTATTATGTCAGATGAAAGACGAAGATCTGAGCGTGTGAAGCAACCGCTGGTTGTTCAATATGCTTATAGGCGCGGAGAAAATAATGAGCAGCTTTGGGATGTGGCCATAATAAATGATATCAGTGGGGTAGGCGCAAGTTTTAATACCAGTAGGAAATTTAAGAAGGATGAATCAATGATGATGCGTATGCGAATTCCTTCCAGCCCTTTAGGGATGTTGAATATTGAAGGAAAAACAATAGGCTCAAGCGATTCAAGCGTGGGTGTGCATATGACAAGAGTAGAATTTGTTAATCTTAATGAGGAGCGAAAAGAAATAATCAACAGTTGCATAGAGTGGTTTGCTGCTAATAAAGGAGGTAACGATGTCACCTAAAAAATCCGAAAGAAGAAAGCATCTGCGGCTAGATAAGACATTTATTGTCTCTTATCGTATTTATGCTGAGGCGGATAATTATGATTTAACACAGACTAAAAATATTAGCGTAGGGGGCATGCTTCTTACTACAAATCGTTTGTTTAGGCCGGGTACTGTTTTGTCGATTGATATACGGCTTCCGTTTTTAATGGAGCCGTTAAATTTAAAAGGGCGGGTTATAGAGTCGAAAGAGGTAGCGCGTCATTTAATTTATGATACGCATTTAGAGGTTTTTGATGTTGACATTGATTCTAAGGAGACAATTAATAAAACTGTAGTTTATAATTTGAAAAAGAGGATTATTGAGGAAGGAAAATGAAAAAGATAAATATTGGTTTAGTTGGATTCGGTACTATCGGAACAGGTGTTGTAAGGGCTTTGAAAGAAAGGAATTCTCTCCTCACTAAAAGATCCGGAATGCAGCTTGTATTAAAACGCATATGCGATAAGGACATAACTCAAAGAAAAACAGTAAATGTTGATAGATCGATTTTAACTAAAAACATAGATGATATTCTTAATGATAAAGAAATCGATATCGTTATTGAGCTTGTAGGGGGTATACATCCGGCAAAGGAGATAATCAGCGAAGCCTTGAAAAAAGGTAAGCATGTTGTAACTGCCAATAAAGCCCTTCTTGCTGAATGCGGCCTGGAATTATTCCGTCTGTCAAATAGCCAAAAGCGAGATATTTATTTTGAGGCTTCGGTTGGAGGAGGCATTCCGATTATTAGATCCTTAAAAGAGGGTCTCGTATCAAATAAATTTGCAGCTATTTATGGTATTGTAAATGGGACCTCTAATTTTATCCTGACTCAGATGTCGCAGCAAGGTATATCGTTTAAAGACGCCTTACGCGATGCGCAGAAACGGGGATTTGCCGAGAAAAAACCGACGTTGGATATTGAAGGTTTCGATTCGGCGCATAAATTAATTGTGCTTGCCCAGATTGCTTTCGGGAAATTTGTAAAGTTATCCGATATTTTTGTCGAAGGTATATCGCGTATTTCTTTAGATGATATTAAGTATGCTACGGAATTAGGTTTAGTGATAAAGCTTTTAGCGATTGCTAAGAAGCAAAAAGATGAATTAGAGTTGCGGGTTCATCCGACCATGATTTCCAAGCAGCATCTTTTAGCTTCTGTAGATGGAGCATTTAATGCTATACATCTCTCAACCGACATGGTTGGAGACTTGCTTTTGTACGGGCCGGGTGCGGGTCAGAATCCTACCGCGTCTGCCGTTATAAGCGATGTTGTGTCTTTGGCTGAGAAAGTAAATAGCTCAAGTATGTTTGTCCCGTTTAATTTTGAACAAACCGGCGGGCGTATTCGTAGATTGCGTAAGATTGATCAGATTAGCACCAGATTCTATATTCGCTTTATGGCTATTGATAAGCCTGGAGTATTGGCTAAGATTTCCGGGGTGTTGGGAAAATATAATATTAGTATTGCTTCAGTCAGTCAGAAAGAAAGACGCAGGGCAAAGATTGTACCGGTTGTAATAGTTACTCATGAAGCAAAGGAAAGGGCAATGCGATTGGCCCTGGAGAGGTTGAATAAATTAGCTATTGTGCGGGAGTCGGTAGCTATTCGCATGGAAGAGACTTAATTATGTGGAAAGGTGTAATTGAAAAATATAGAGAGTATTTACCGGTAACCAAAAAAACTCCGGTTATTACTATAAGTGAAGGTAACACTCCTTTGGTCTATTCGCAGAGTCTAAGCGATATTACCGGGTGTAGTGTTTACTTAAAATACGAGGGTCTAAATCCTACAGGTTCTTTTAAAGATAGGGGAATGACCATGGCAATTTCTAAGGCTTGTGAGGATAAGGCAAAAACCGTAATATGCGCTTCAACCGGGAATACTTCCGCTTCAGCTTCTGCTTATGCTGCAAAAGCGAATCTTACTTCAGTGGTCCTAGTTCCCGAAGGAGCAGTTGCTTTGGGTAAGCTTTCTCAGGCTTTAATTCACGGCGCGTTAGTTTTACAGGTCGAAGGTAATTTTGATGACGCGTTTAACTTAGTAAAAGAAATAAGCGATAAATACCCCATAACTCTGGTTAATTCTTTGAATCCTTATCGAATCGAGGGGCAAAAGACAGGCGCCTTTGAAATATCCGATGCATTGGGTACTGCTCCTGATTTTCAGGTTATGCCTGTAGGTAATGCCGGAAATATCACTGCTTATTGGAAAGGTTATAAAGAATATAGAGATGCCGGTAAAATTAAAAGTCTTCCGAAGATGTTGGGTTTTCAGGCAGAAGGTGCTGCTCCGATAGTAAAAGGTCATGTTATATCAAAGCCGCAAACAATAGCAACTGCTATACGTATCGGTAATCCCGCAAGCTGGAAGAAGGCAGAGGCAGCCCGTGATGAGTCAGGGGGCTTAATAGGCGCGGTAAGTGACGATGAAATACTCAATGCTTATAAGTTATTAGCTCAGAAAGACGGTGTGTTTGTTGAGCCGGCATCAGCAGCTTCTGTAGCAGGACTTTTAAAGTTAGCCAAGAAAGATTATTTTAAAGAAACGAAGGAAGCAAAGATAGTTTGTATTTTAACCGGACATGGGCTAAAAGATCCCAATAGGGCAATCAAAACTATTAATAAGCCAAAGACAATACCGGCAAAAATAGATAGAGTATTAAAAGAAATTGGCTATTAAAAAAACATCAAAATTAAAAGATAGAAAAATTTTAATTACCGCAGGTCCTACTTGGGTTAATATTGATAAGGTGCGAGTGTTAAGTAATACTGCCAGTGGGGTAACCGGCATGCTTCTCTCGGGCGCGCTGGCTGCTAAAAAGTCAAAGGTTACTTTGCTTTTGGGTCCTGTCGGGGATTTTAATATTGAGAAAAATATAAAACTTTTGCGTTTTAAGACCTTTGATGAATTAAAAAAAACTTTAGTTAGGGAGCTGTCTTTACGTTCTTATGATATCGTGATACATACTGCGGCAGTTTCCGATTATAGGCCGCAGAGAATTTATTCCGGTAAGGTTGCCTCCGGTATTAAAGGATGGAAAATCAACCTAATGCCTACAGAAAAAATAATCAGTTTAATAAAACCGATTGATGAATCTTTATTTTTGGTGGGTTTTAAATTTGAGCCAGAAGCGCAGAAAGCAAAACTTATCAGTAAGTCCAGAAAATTATTTCGGGCCGGCGCCTGTGATTTAGTTGTTGCTAATACTGTAAAAAAAGGGTGTTACGCAGCCTATATTCTAAAAAGCGATAAAGCAAGTGGTCCGATGTTTAGCAAGAAAGAGCTAGTTAAGAAATTGGTGGCTGTATTATGAAATATTTTGTACTTGTTCCGGACGGAATGGCAGATTATCCACTGGCGGATTTAGGTAATAAGACTCCACTCGAAGCAGCCAAAACCCCTAATATGGATTTTGTTGTTGGCGAAGGTATTTTAGGGATGGTTAAGACAGTGCCTGCTGATGTAGCGCCCGCTTCGGATGTAGCAAATTTATCTATTTTAGGCTATGATCCTAAGATTTATTATACCGGGCGCGGACCTCTTGAGGCGGCGAATTTAGGAGTTACGCTTAATGAGGAAGACGTTGCGCTTCGATGTAATTTTGTATCTACGGAGGGCGATATACTTACGGACTATAGCTCCGGTCATATATCCACAGAAGAAGCGATTGTTCTGCTTAAGGTTATTAAAGAAAATTTAGGTACGGATGATATCATGTTTTATCCCGGGACAAGTTATAGGCATCTTTTGTTGGTAAAAAACGGAAAAAAGTTAGGACTTGATAATATTAAATATACTCCCCCTCATGATATTATGGGTGAGAAAATATCTAAATATTTGCCTAAGGGGGAAAACGCGGAAGTCTTGATAGATTTAATGCAGAAATCGCGCGGTTTGCTTAGCAGTCATGAAGTTAATAATGTGCGTATTGACCTGGGAGAAAATCCGGCAAATATGATTTGGCTTTGGGGGCAGGGAACAAAGCCGAATATGCCCGCGTTTCGTGAGAAATTTGGCGTGGGTGGAACTATCATATCCGCTGTTGATTTGCTAAAAGGTATAGGCAGGCTTATAGGTTTAGAAACACCTGATGTTCCGGGCGCGACCGGTTATTATGATACGGATTATTTCGCTAAGGCAAAATATGGACTAGAGTCTTTAGAAAAAGAAGATTTCGTCTATATCCATGTTGAGGCTCCGGATGAGGCAGGGCACAACGGGGATCTGCGGCAGAAGATTGTTGCTATTGAGCGGTTTGACCAATTGGTAGTCGGGACCATCTTAGATGTTTTTAAAGAACGTGATGATTTTCGTATGCTTATTCTGCCGGATCATGCGACTCCCTTAGCAAAGAGAACGCATACAAACGATAATGTTTGCTTCGTTATGTATGGTGAAGGAGTTGTTTCTAACGGATTTTCGAGTTTTAGTGAACAGGAGGCGCAAAAAAGCAGTCTTTTCATAAAAGAAGGTTCAAAAATAATGGACTATCTTATCCAGAGGGATAGACTTTCGTAATACCCTTTAACGAAATGTCTTATAAATGAAGGGAGTATTAAATAAGATAAGATGAATTCACTAGTAATCTTATTTATTTCAATAGCGTTTTTTATTTTTGGCTATAAAATATATGCTGGAAAAATTGAGGCTTTGTTTGATCTTGATCCGAAGCGTCCAACTCCCGCTTTAAGTAAATTTGATAGCGTAGATTTTGTTCCGGCAAAGAATTGGTTTGTTTTATTCGGGCATCATTTCGCGTCTATTGCCGGTGCCGGACCGATTATCGGACCGATTATCGCCGTAATAGTCTGGGGGTGGCTTCCGGCATTGTTGTGGATTTTAATTGGTACGGTTTTTATCGGCGCGGTTCATGATTTTAGCGCGTTGATGGTTTCTGTGCGTGAGGGCGGTGTTTCCATTGCCGAAGTATCAGAGGCGGCAATTTCTAAATACGCGCGCGTAATATTTTCGGTATTTTTATGGCTGACCCTGATTTTAGTAATTGCTGTTTTCCTGTATTTTTGCGCTAAGACATTTGTCAGCGAACCGAGAATTGTTCTGCCGTCTTTAGGTCTTATACCTGTAGCCATATTGATCGGTTTTTTGCTTTATCGCCTAAAGCTGCATATCGTATCGTCTACTTTAATCGGGCTTGTCTTGCTTATTGGTTTAATTGTCGCGGGTAATATTTTTCCTATTGTTTTGGCAGGTAATGCGATAATTACCTGGTCCATAATTTTACTTTTTTATTGTTTGGTTGCTTCGGTTCTTCCGGTTAATATTTTACTTCAGCCGCGTGATTATCTTTGCGGTTATTTATTGTTTTTTGGATTGGCAGTGGGTTTTTTAGGGTTATTCATTGAGCATCCTGCTATGAATATCCCGGCTTTTATAACCTGGGATACTAAGATGGGGCCGCTTTGGCCGTTTGTTTTTATTACTGTTGCCTGTGGCGCGGTTTCCGGATTCCATTCATTAATTGCTAGTGGTACAACATCTAAGCAATTAGCCAGCGAGCGCGACGCCAGAAAGATAGGTTATGGCGCAATGGTAACGGAGGGTTTAGTAGCTGTTTTTGCCATATTGGCAGTAAATGCCGGAATGAAGGCGGGCAACCTGGCCACTGCGATTAAAGATCCTATCGGTGCGTTTGGTACGGGGTTTGGTGTTTTAACCAATAAATTTCTTTTTGGCCTGGGAAGTTTTATTGCGATTACTGTTTTAAATGCTTTTATCTTGACTACACTTGATACGGCAACGAGAATCGGGCGTTATGTGACACAGGAACTTTTTGGAATTAAAAATAGATATATTGCCACTATCATTGTGATTGTTCCTTGCGCGATATTGGCTTTAAGCGGGGAGTGGACTAGAATTTGGCCGGCATTTGCGACCGCTAATCAATTAACCGCTGCCCTTGCTTTAATTGTTATATGTTGTTATTTGCTTGCGCGTAAAAAGAATATCACGATGTTTTTGATTCCGACTGTGTTTATGTTCCTGACAGCTTTTGTTGCCTTACTTTATCAGCTAAAGAGATTTTCTAGTATTGAAGAAAGAGATCCTATTTTATTTTGTGTATCGTTGATTCTTATTATATTAAGCGGGTTTATGGTCTTTGAAGGTTCCAGGGCCATTTTAAAAATCAAAAAAGCGAATTAGCCCCCTCCTTTAAAGGTTGGGAGGGTCTATCCCTGTGGATAAATGAAAAAATTACTTGTTGTTCAGAAATATGGCGGCTCTTCCGTTGCTAATCCGGAAAGAATTAAATTAGTTGCTGAGAGAATTGCCAAATATAAAAAACGTGGCAGGAAGTTAGTTGTTGTTGTTTCGGCCTTAGGTGATACAACTGATGAGTTGGTAAGCCTGGCGTCTCAGATAACTCTCGCTCCTGCTGAGCGAGAGATGGATATGCTGCTTGCAACCGGGGAGCAGGTATCCAGCGCTCTTTTGGCAATGGCACTACAAAAGCTGGGTCTTGATGCGATTTCTTTTACCGGTCATCAGGTGGGAATTATTACTGATACAACACATACGAAGGCGCGTATTTTAAAAATAAGCGCTGAACGTATAAAAGATGCGTTGCGTAAAGATAAGATTGTGATTGTTGCCGGTTTTCAGGGAATGACGGAAAATGCCGAAATTACTACGCTGGGTAGGGGTGGTTCGGATTTGACTGCCGTTGCTCTTGCTAAGGCGCTTGATGCGGATGAATGCGAAATTTTTACGGATGTGGCGGGTGTTTATACTGCGGATCCTAGGGTTGTAGAGAATGCGCGAAAGCTGCATTACATAACTTATGAGGAGATGTTGGAGATGGCATCGTTAGGCGCTCAGGTACTGCAGTCGCGCTCAATTGAGATTGCAAAAAAATTCAATATACCCTTACATGTCCGCTCGAGTTTTAATTATCAAAAGGGGACGATAATTCATACTCCCCCTAAAAAGAGCAAGGAGGCGAAAGCAATGGAAGGTGCGTTAGTTAGTGGAATTACTTTGAATAAAAGCGAAGCAAAGCTTACTCTTTGTGATGTTCGTGATAAACCGGGTATCGCAGCCAGATTATTTAAGAAACTTTCCAGTGAAGATATCAACGTAGATATGATAGTGCAGAATGTCTCGCGTACAAAGCAGACCGATATTTCATTTACCATATCAAAGAGCGATTTAAAAAAAGCCGTAAAAATCGCAAGAGGCGTATCTAAGGCAATAGGTGCCGGAGAGGTAAGCATAGATAGTGATGTTGCTCGTGTATCTATTGTTGGGGTGGGTATGAAGACTCATTCAGGGGTTGCCGCGAAGATGTTTGCGGCTTTGGCTGAAAATAAAGTGAATATAGAGATGATTTCAACCAGCGAGATAAGCATTTCTTGTCTTATTAAGAAAAGCTCAAGTGAGCACGCGGTTCGGTCCCTGCATAAAAAATTTAATTTAGGGCGCCGCTAAGATATCACCTTTATTTTAGTTGTAAATATTATTGAATCAATTTATTTAAGGAGTAATAATGAAGCATCTAGAGTTATATGATACGACTTTAAGAGACGGAGCCCAGTCTGAAGGGATTTCTTATTCCCTGGATGATAAACTTTTGATTGCTAAAAAATTAGACGAACTGGGAATTCATTATATTGAAGGTGGATGGCCATCCAATGTAAAAGACGAGCAGTTTTTTAAAAAATTAAAGAAGAAGCCATTACGCTCGGCGCGAATAGTAGCTTTTGCCGCAACAAGACGGGCGGATCTATCGGCGCAAAGAGATAAAAGCCTTAAAAATGTTCTAGAGGCGGAGACAGAATTTGTGACTATATTCGGCAAGACCTGGGATTTGCATGTAAGAGATGTGTTAAGGGTTTCGCTGGATGAAAATCTAAAGATGATTTCAAGTACTGTTAAATTCCTGCGCAAGAAAGGGCGTCAGGTTATCTATGATGCTGAGCATTTTTTTGATGCCTATTTAGCAAATCCTCAATACGCCTTAAAGACAATACTGGCGGCCCAGGAGGCGGGTTGTGTTAATATCTCCTTATGCGACACTAATGGCGGGACGCTTACGTCGAGTTTAGTTAAAATTATTGCAGTAGTTAAAAAGAAGATTTCAGTGTCTTTTGGAATACATACGCATAATGACTCCGGGCTTGCGGTCGCGAATTCTATATTTGCCGTTGAACATGGCGCAAGTTTGGTTCAGGGAACATTTAACGGTTACGGGGAGCGATGCGGAAATGCTAACCTCACTACAGTCATCGCTATATTAAAAACTAAAATGGGCTTTGATTGCATATCAAGCGCGAAATTGAAAAAACTTACCAGCGTTTCCCATTTTATAAGCGAGGTCAGTAATGTTAGATTAGAGCAAAATCAGCCGTTTGTGGGTAAGTCTGCTTTCGCGCATAAGGGAGGGGTGCATATAAACGCGATAATGAAAAACCCCGATAGCTATGAGCATATGGATCCTAAGCGCGTGGGTAATCACAGAAGGCTTTTAGTTTCAGAGCTTGCGGGTAAGACCCCTATTATTCTTAAGGCGAAAGAGTTAGAGATAGACCTGGATAAGAAATCCCCGAAAGCAAAAAAAGTCTTAGCACTCCTGCAGAAATTGGAACATGAGGGTTATCAGTTTGAAGCCGCGGAGGCCTCTTTTGAAATATTAATTAAAAAAGCGCTTAAGAAATATAAAAGCTTTTTTGAATTAGAGAGTTTTCGTGTGATTATCGAAAAAAGTAAAAGCGGTAAGGTTGTATCGGAGGCAACAGTGAAAGTTAAGGTCAATAAGCTGCGTGAACATACCAGTGCCGAAGGAGATGGCCCTGTAAATGCTTTAGATAATGCTTTGCGAAAGGCATTAAAAGATTTTTATCCAACTTTGTCCAAGATGCATCTCTCAGATTTTAAAGTGCGAGTGCTGGATGAAAAGGTAGGTACGGCTGCGAAGGTGCGCGTTTTAATCGAATCGAAAGATGAAAAAGATATCTGGGGTACTGTTGGGGTATCAGAGAATATAATCGAGGCTTCTTGGCAGGCCTTAGTTGATAGTGTGGAATATAAGTTATTAAAGGATTCAAAGTGTAATCCTGAACGGCAGTGAAGGGCAAAACCCTGAATAAAATTAGGGATGCGGTCCAAAATCCAATCAAAATAAAATCAAATCTTTATGAATGTAAACCCCGTTAGAGATAGGCCGCCTTTAGGCGGACGTCTATAACAGTGGAATTTAAGGCAAAATCACAGCTTCGATAGTTATGTGGTTATATATATGAAGACTGAAGAAAAAATCTCTAACGGGGTAAATATCCCGCCGCGCTATGATCCAAAGGAAACTGAGGATAAATGGTATAAGATATGGGAAGAAAAAGGATATTTTTCTGCCCGGGTCAATCCTGATAAAAAACCTTTTTCTATTGTAATCCCTCCGCCGAATGTAACCGGCATGCTTCATATGGGGCATGCTTTAAATAATACAATTCAGGATATACTTATCCGTTATATGCGTATGAAAGGATACGAGACTCTTTGGATGCCTGGTACTGATCATGCGGGGATTGCTACGCAGAATGTTGTAGAGAAAAAAATCGCTAAGGAAGGATTGCGGCGTCAGGATTTAGGCAGGGATAAATTTTTAGAAGAGGTGTGGAGTTGGCGCCAAGAATATGGCTCAACCATAATACACCAACTTAAAAAACTGGGCTCATCTTGTGATTGGGAGAGAATACGTTTTACCATGGATGAGGGTTATAGTAAGGCAGTGTTAGAAGTTTTTATTCATCTATATAAGAAAGGATTGATTTATCGCGGCAGGCGCATTATTAATTGGTGCCCCAGATGCCAAACCGCACTTTCTGATGAAGAAGCGCCCCATAAGGATTTAGACGGACACTTATATTATATTAAATATCCTCTTAAGCAAACAAGCCCTGTTAAAAAATCCAAGGCGAAAAAACAAAAAGACGATTTTGTACTGGTTGCAACCACGCGCCCGGAAACAATGCTGGGAGATACGGCGGTAGCGGTTAATCCTAAAGATAAACGCTATAAACATCTTATAGGGGAGACTGTAATTTTGCCTTTAATGGAGCGTGAAATAAAGATAATTGCCGATAATTTTGTTGATACTAGTTTTGGTACCGGGGCAGTCAAGGTTACTCCCGCTCATGATCCTAATGATTACCAGATGGGGCTCAATCACAATTTAGAAATTATCAATATTATGGAGCATGATGGGGTTTTAAATTCTAATGCCGGAGATTATCAGGGAATGGATCGGTTCGAGGCGCGGGAGGCAATAATTAATGATTTGGGAGAGCGCAAGCTTTTAGAAAAAACAACGCCGCATCTACATTCAGTGGGGCATTGTTATCGCTGCTCAACCGTTATTGAGCCTTATTTATCCTGGCAGTGGTTTGTAAATATGAAGCCGCTTAGTTTGCCGGCAATTGAGGCGGTTAAGAAAGGTGTTATTAAGTTTTACCCTAAGCGCTGGACAAAGATTTATTTGAACTGGATGGAAAATATCCGTGATTGGTGCATATCGCGACAGATATGGTGGGGACATAGAATTCCTGTATGGTATTGTGTTGATTGTGGAATTAAAAAAGGGAAAATTAAAGAAGTAGAGTCCGGGCCGGATAAGAGTAAAAGCTATGTAATTCGTGATCCGGATGCAATAGTGGCGCATGAGGCGCCGGATAAGTGTGGCACTTGCGGAGGGAATAATTTAATCCAGGATGAAGATGTTTTAGATACCTGGTTTTCTTCATGGCTTTGGCCGTTTGCGACATTTGGATGGCCGCATCAAGCAAGCGCGCAGAGCAAGCAAAAGAATGAATTGGAATATTTTTATCCAACTAGTGTATTGGTAACCGCTCCTGAGATAATTTTTTTCTGGGTGGCGCGCATGATTATGGCAGGTTTTGAATTTAGAGGCAAGAAACCATTTAGTGATGTTTATATCCACGGAACGGTACGTGATGATACAGGTAAGAAGATGTCAAAATCATTGGGTAATGTTATTGATCCTTTGGAGATCATTAATGAATACGGATCTGATGCCCTACGTTTTAGCATTATGTCGCTTACCAGTGCGGGCCAGGATGTAAATTTAAGCAAAAATAAGTTTGAATACGGCAGGAATTTTGCCAATAAAGTCTGGAATGCGGCAAGATTTATTATAATGAATCTTGATTCTGAAAAAATAAATAGTGATGTATGTCTTTGTTCTAAAAAAATCGACAATTTACCCGAGAGATGGATATTGAGCCAATTTTATGGACTGCTTGAAAAATTAGAAAAATCATTTAAGCAGTACAAGATTAATGAGGCCTCAAAATTAATCTATGATTTTTTCTGGCATGATTTCTGTGATTGGTATCTCGAGTTTTCTAAATTAACTATCAGCGATCCCGATACTCAAATTGTACTCTATCGGGTCCTAGAAAAAATATTACGTTTTATGCATCCTTTCCTGCCGCATTTAACAGAAGAGGTATGGAGTAATCTGCCTCAAAGAGAAGGCCTGATTATAAATGCTCCCTGGCCTAAAATGCAAAAGGAGCTTGTATCGAAAACAGCAGATAAGCAGATGCAGTTAATAATAGATTTAATTACATCCATAAGAAATATCCGGGGTGAATGGCGCATACCTCCGGGCGCAGAAATCGAATGCATTATGAAAGTTACTGATAAAAACATCAAGAAGATTATAAATGATAACCGTAGGTATCTGCAAAAACTTGCCGGAATAAGTGAGGTTAAGATCTTAGAGAAAATCACTAAAGTTAAAAGTTCGGCATCCGGAGTTATCGGCAAAATAGATTTTTATATTCCCCTTGCGGATGTTATTGATTTGGCTAAGGAGAAGGAACGCCTCTTAAAACAGGTTGATAGTTTTAGATTGCAGTTAAAAGGATTAGAGGCAAGGCTTAAAAATAAGCAGTTTTTAAAAAAGGCTCCTCCTCAGGTTGTTGAGAGTGAGAAAGAAAAATCCAAGGAATTAGCCGGTCTGATTAAGCGTGTTTGTGATAATTTGGAGGCCTTAAGACAATGATAGAAAATAAGCAGGTTCGTAGTATTATAAAGGGCGCTCTTTGTGAAGATAGGGTGCGATATGATATTACTACCCATACTTTAATACCTAAAAATTTAAAAGCTTCGGCAAGAATTATAGCTAAAGAGACCGGAGTTGTTTGTGCCTTGTCAATTGCTGAGTTTATATTTCGGCAACTGGATAAAACCTTAAAGTTTAAAGCTCATTTTAAAGATGGGCAGCGTATAAAACAAGGAAGTGTTTTAGCGGATATTTCCGGGAAGGCAGGGCCGATATTGCAGGCAGAACGCACCGCGCTTAATTTCTTGAGTTATCTTTCAGGTGTTGCAAGTTATACTAATGAATTTGTTTCTCGAGTAAAGCCATATAAGGCAAACATACTTGATACCAGAAAAACTACCCCTAATTTACGTATATTAGAGAAATATGCCGTTAAATGTGGAGGAGGATTTAACCATAGGTTTGATTTAGGAGAGCAAGTTTTAATAAAGGATAATCATTTGTCCCTATCGCGTATTGCATATTTCGTATCTCGTCAAGGAACAATAAAAGAAATAATTGAGAAAACAAGGAAACGAATAAAGAATAAGCGGATCAAGATTGAAGTAGAAGTAAACAATATAAAAGAATTTAATGATGCGCTCTCAGGTTTGCCTGATATTATAATGCTGGATAATTTCAGCCTCGCTGATATAAAAAAAGCAGTAGCTTTAAGGGGTAAACATAAAACGCCTCAGCTTGAGGTGTCCGGAGGGGTAAAGCTTGCAAATGTTAAAAAGATTGCTGCTTGTGGAGTAGAGAGGATATCTATCGGCGCGCTTACGCATTCTGTGAAATCTTTAGATTTATCGCTGGAAATAATACAATAAGAGTGCTGCGGGAGTTTAAATTAATAAAGAGGTAAAGGTTAAATATAGAGTGAGAATTGGCATATAGGGATAAAGCCTTTGATTGTTCGTAATATCCTTTAAGTATGTATAAATTAAAAAGTACCTACCGTCCTTGCGGGGATCAACCGCAGGCGATAAAGAAGCTAACCGGTAATTTAGCAAAAAATACAGAGAAGCAGGTTCTTTTAGGGGTTACCGGTTCAGGTAAGACCTTTACTTTGGCAAATGTAATCGCTAAATCAAAGCGATCCGCGATTGTTATCTCGCACAATAAGACCCTTGCCGCCCAGCTATACACTGAATTCAAGGAGTTTTTTCCTCATAATGCGGTAGAGTATTTTGTCAGCTACTACGATTATTACCAACCGGAAGCATATATTCCCACAACTGATACATATATCGAAAAAGATTCATCAGTGAATGACCGTCTGGATTGCCTGCGGCTTTCAGCGACAAGTTCATTGATGTCCAGAAAAGATGTGATAATAGTTGCATCAGTTTCTTGTATATATAATTTAGGCTCACCTGAGGATTACCGTGAGGCTTTGGTTTTTGTTGAGCGTGGCCAGCAAATAGACCGCGATAGCTTGCTTCTTGAGTTTATTCAGATACAATATGAGCGCAATGATACTGATTTTAGCAGAGGTAAGTTTCGTGTTAGGGGAGATGTGATTGAGTTATTTCCCGCCTACAGGAAAACTGCCGTACGTATAGAGTTATCGGATAATATCATTAAGTCTATAGTTGAAATTGATCCCTTAACAAGAGAGGTAATTTCCGAATTTAATAAAATAGGAATATATCCGGCAAAGCATTTTATTATATCGTCTGATCGTATTACAGCAACATTACCTTCTATTAAGAAAGAATTAGAGGAGCGTCTTTTATTTTTGAGAAAAAATAATAAGCTTATTGAGGCCCAGCGTTTGGAATCGCGCACTAATTATGATTTAGAGATGCTTTCCGAAATCGGCTATTGCCATGGTGTAGAGAATTATTCGCGTCATTTATCAGGCAGGCCAGCCGGTTCCCGGCCGTCTTGTTTGCTGGATTATTTTGAATCTGATTTCCTAACCATTATTGATGAGTCACATGTGACAATTCCTCAGATTAGGGGTATGTATGAAGGGGATAAGGCTCGAAAAGAGACTTTGGTTAGGCACGGGTTTAGACTTCCTTCGTGCCTGGATAATCGCCCCTTAAAATTCACCGAGTTTGAGTCATTAATAAAAGATACTATTTATGTATCCGCGACACCGTCAGAATTTGAAATACATAAATCTAAAAAAGAGATAGTTGAACAGATAATTCGTCCTACTGGATTACTTGATCCATATATTGAAGTAAGAAAAACTGATGGTCAGATTGATGACTTGATAAACGAGATTGAAAAGCGCACAAAGCGCTCCGAGAGAACCCTGGTTACGACTTTGACTAAGCGTATGTCCGAAGATTTAAGCGCGCATCTTAAGGATAAGGGCCTAAAGGTAAAATATTTACATTCTGAAATTAAAACAATCGAGCGTACTAGGATATTAAAGGAATTGCGTCAGAAGAAATTTGACTGTTTAGTGGGAATAAATTTATTACGTGAAGGCTTGGATTTACCCGAGGTATCTTTGATAGTGATATTAGATGCTGACAAAGAAGGGTTCTTAAGATCCGATACGTCTCTTATCCAGACTGCGGGCAGGGCTGCCAGGCATATAAACGGATATGTTATAATGTATGCGGATAGAATTACGGGTTCAATGAAACGGGCAATTGATGAGACTACTCGCAGGCGAAAGTTACAGCTGGAATTTAATAAAAAACACAAAATAGAGCCTCGTTCTATAAAGAAAGCAATTATGGCAAGTATTGAGCAATTAGATGAGGCGGAGGAAGTCGCAAGAGAAGCAACAGGTTTATCCGCGGATAAGTATGAATTAGAGGTGGTGATTTCCGATTTAGAGCGCGAGATGGAGTTGTCCGCGCGTAATCTGCAGTTTGAGCGCGCGATTGAATTACGCGAGCAGTTAAATACGCTAAAGAAAAAATGACCGTCTTGTACACCTACGAGGTGTACTGATTCTATCAATAAGGTTAGCTTGAAAATCCTTAGACGATAGTGTCAGAGAAGATAAAGGGAGCAGTGCACTTTTATTAAATAAGCCTATGTTGAGGCTTGGCCTCAACAGGTGAATTGATTGAAGCTTAGCTTCAATTATGCGAACAATGGATAACGTGCTGGTGATTTTGAATGTTATATCCAGGTAATGAAATATGATGTTAGTGTTAAAAATAGGGCATTTTCTATTTGATCGGCGACAACAAAAAGGTAGATGGCTTTTTGTGCTTGCTTCGCTGCCTTTTTTAATTTTTGCTTTGGTTGGCCGGGAATATGGGGCTTTTTTTATTTATATAATTCCGGCGGTTATATGTATCGTACAGCTTTTTTACTCTACGATGTTTAGTTGGATTATAATTTTTTCATTATATTTTACAGGTTCTTCAATGTATGTTTTTTTATTAATTGGCGATATCGTTAAAATAATAAAAAAAGTTAGGC
>CAJVXN010000039.1 GCA_913009335.1 uncultured bacterium | reverse complement strand
AGGACCGAAGTATAGGAAAGGCAATCCTCCGGGGCCAAAGGGTGGACCAGGGGCAGGACCGAAGTATAGGAAAGGCAATCCTCCGGGGCCTAAGGGTGGACCAGGGGCAGGACCGAAGTATAGGAAAGGCAATCCTCCGGGGCCAAAGGGTGGACCAGGGGCAGGACCGAAGTATAGGAAAGGCAATCCTCCGGGGCCTAAGGGTGGACCAGGGGCAGGACCGAAGTATAGGAAAAAAGGTTCTTCAGGTGATAAGCGTGCTGGCGGTGGCAGACGCGGCGGCAGCAGACGCGGTGGCAGCAGACGCGGCGGTGGTGGTAGGAGGAAGTGAGTCTTAAAATCTATCTTTGATTAACGAAGTAGCCGGTTATTCTTAATCGGCTACTTTTTTTAATCCAAATGAGCAGCTAAAAAACCAGAACATCTTCTTGTCCGTAAAATTTGGCTTAAGAATTAATAACAGGGATATATCTATGTATTAATTATGTTTTGTAAGCTGGATTGATTCTTTGGGATGGTAGGGTTATAATATTGCGAGCAAGTAATAAGATATTTCTTTACGTAGAGTTATAGAGAGAGATGGAAGGGTAAAACAACTATGTTTAAAAGTTTCAATAAAATCTGTTTTGTTTTTGGAGAGAGCCCAGTGTTTATGGAGACTGTAGAATAGGAGTAAATCCACCGTGAATAAAAATCGACTTAATAAATCACTCTGTGTTTTTGTAGTTGTTTTCGTCTCTTTCTTTTTTACCTCAAATCTACTTCTGGCTCAGGAAAAGGGTACAGGTAGAGAAATCGGAAAGATAAAAAGGCAGCTTAAACAGTTGATTCAGCAGAAACGAGCCGAAGGCCTAGATGTCTCAGAAGCAATTCAGCTTGATATGCAGTCGAAAGAGGCTATACAGCAAGGCAGGAAGGAAAAAGGGTTGGGATTTTTGAAAGAGGCAATTGTGTTGCTGGAAAATGGTGCTATTGCGAAGACGAAAAAAGCAGCGTCCGAAGTTGACGCCACTGAATACATTTCTTTCGGATATGAAGATTCCCCCTTTGGGATTCATGACTTTTTAAAGTTTAGCGATGAAGAAATTAAAAACGCGAAAGATCTGGGAGTGAAGTGGGTAAGGCTATCAGGGGTTCATTCAATGGCTTGGGGTATGGTTGAAAAAACAAAGGGAACTTATGATTGGAGAAGAACAGATGCGATAATTTCTAAATTGCGTCAAGGTGGCTTTAATATAATGTGGACCATCAAGAGTTTTAATCAATGGGATCAGGGCGTATCAGAACCGAACCAAAAGGCTCCGAAGGATTTAAAGGCTTATTCTGATTTTGTGTATGTTGCCGTAGAGAGATATAAAGATGTAAAATACTGGCAGATTGAAAATGAACTTGACGGGAATTTCTGGCGCGATACGCCTGAGGCCTTTGCGGAACTTTTGAAAACCGGCTATAAAGCTATTAAAAGAGCAAATCCCGATGCAAAAGTTTTAATCGGCGGAGTCTCTGTTCCCAAAGGTTTTTATGATTTTTATATAGACGTGCTAAAGGAATTGAGTAATCTCGGCGGTAAATATTTTGATATTATGGATGTTCATTGGTATGAATACGCTGGAGATTACAAAACGCATCCGGTCGGAAACTATAACCTGACGGAATTTATGCAGGATTTAAAAATTAAATTGAAACTATATGGCTATAATAATATAGATGTCTGGTTTACCGAGGTCGGCACTTACAGCGGCACAAATGTTAAAGGTAAATTTGGTAGATTAAGATCCAAGCAAGATGAGTTTGTTCAGGCGGTGGAATTATTGAGAAGGTATGTTTATTTTAGGGCTTACGGCGTTAGTAAGATTTTTTGGCATACCATACTGGAAAAACGTGGCGGGGATGATCTTTTTTCTAATATCGGGTTAGTTCATAATGGGCAAGGCGCAGATGATTTAGGGTATGGTGTGAAAAAACTCGCTTACTATACCTACAAAAAGATGGTTGAGGTTTTAGAGGGAAGCGATTGGAATAATATTCAGACTATCCGCGAATCCGGCGGAATCTACATCTATAAATTCCTAAAGGACGATAAACCCGTCTGGGTGGCCTGGAATGATAATGAAGATCTGCAGAGAGTCAGAATAACTTTAGATAATGATACGAAAAATGTTAAAATAACAGAGGCCGTGCCAAGATATAAATCAGGTAAGGAGGTAAAAGATTATAATACCGCGTTTAGAGTAATCAGACACAATATAATGGAAAGCTATCCTTTGCAAGTAGAGTTTGAACTAGGGGAGAGCCCAGTGTTTATGGATGCTGTAGAATAGGAGGAAATTCGCCCGTGAATAAAAAACGACTTAATAAACTTCTCTGTGTTTTTGTAGTTGTTTTCGTCTCTTTCTTCTTTACCTCAAATCTGCTTCTGGCTCAGCAAGTAAGGCCAGGCGAAGATATCAGAGATACTGCAATGCAACTGCAGAGACTGATTCAACAAAAACAATCTCAAGGTGTAGATATATCAGTTGCTCGTGAACTTGACCGAAAGTCTCAAGAGGCGATGCAGCAAGGCAGGCCGGATGAGTGCTTGAGTCTGCTGAATGAGGCAATTGCTTTACTTCGGGAAGATGAGCAAAAAGTGCCAACTGGAGCAAGAAGAAATTTGCAATATGAGAATTCTCCTTTTGGTATGCATACCGCGGCAAAGAGGCAGTTTTTTACCGCGCAGGATGTACCTCCGTCCCGCTCAGAAATAGATGAAGGTATAAAAGTGGTCAGTCAATTCGAATATAGCGATGCTGTTAATATCGGAGTTAAGTGGGACCGGCCTGTTTTTTATTCATTTTATCATCCCCGGGCCACGGATTTTATGGATGTTGTATATGGTCAGATTCCTGAAGGTATGAATATTCTTGCGAATATAGAAACACCGCGCTTGCGGGGTACGTTTAAGTTGAGGATTTCGGATCAAGAATATATGGATTTTGTTACGGATTTAGTTGAGAGGTATGATGGAGACGGTATTGATGATATGCCGGGGCTTAAAGTCCCTATTAAGTACTGGCAGGTAGATAACGAACCGCCATTTTTTCAATTCGGGGTAGTTGATCGTATTTATGATAAGCCGCTTGATATTCCCGATAGAGTTAAAATATTAAACAATACAAGAGATGATTACGCGCGAATTCTGGAACTTGCCGCTAAAGCGATAAAATCAGCATCCCCGGATTGCAAAATGCTTATCGGAGGCATAGTTGAAGAGGAGGGTGATTATCTAAAGGTTATGCTGGAGGAGTTTTATATTCCGATTCTAAAAAAGTTAAAGGCGAAAAATATCGATATGGGTGTTTTAGACTTTCATTATTACGGAAACAGTTTTGGGCATTACAAAAAATCAGGGATAAAATATCGGATACTTAGAGAGATGTTAGATAGATTAGGTTATGAGGATACTGAGATCTGGATTACGGAAACAGGAACTTTTAATAACCAGCCGGAAATCCCCGGGATACAAGTGCCGTATCAGTCAGAAAAAAATCAGGCAGGTGATCTTGTTAAAAGGTATGTTTATCCTCTTGCTTTAGGAGTTAAAAAAGTATTCTGGGCATTATCAATGGTCGAAGGAGAGGGGCCAATTGATAATAATGATCAGGGAGATAATCTGGGATTTATGTACGATGGTATAGGCCCAAATGATTTAGGTTATGGCACAAAAAAACTCGCCTATTACACCTACAAGAAAATGACTGAAGTATTAGAAGGAAGCAACTGGGATAATATTGAAACTATCCGTGAATCCGGCGGAATCTACATCTATAAATTCCTAAAGGACGATAAACCCGTCTGGGTGGCCTGGAATGATAACGAAGAGCCAAAAAGAGTAACTATAACTTTAGATAATGATACGAAAAATGTTAAAATAACAGAGGCCGTGCCAAGATATAAATCAGGCAAAGAGGTAAAAGATTACGATGCTGCATTTGATATTGAAACAAAACCAGCAGAAGAAGGCAGAGTTGATTTGATTTTAGGTGATAGTCCGGTGTATGCGGAGTCTTTATAATATGAAAAAAATAATAATTTTGCTTATTTGTATTTTTAGTATATTTTCTTTTAGTATGAATCCGCTTGTTGCGCAGGGAGGAAAAATAGATACCCGCTTCTCAAAGGTAGAGGTTATCAGTAAAATCCAGGAATTACAAAGCAGTTCAACTACTCCGGAGAATCTTCAACAGAGGTCGCAAGAAATAAAACAATTATTAAGATTGTTAGAGCGTAAAAAAGGAAGAGATCAACTAGAGCAGGTTGTCAGCCCGGAGCTGAAGCAAAGATTTAGAAAGGCAGAGCAGGCTGGTGATTACAACACCGCTTGCCAGATAGCAAATGAGATTATTGAAAATTTAGCGAAATTTGTCGAGATGCTAAAAGGCAAAATAAAGCCTAAGAAGGCTTCTATTTCTAATGAACACATCGTTAAATTTAGAGCAAAAGACGGAGAAAATGTTTATGGCTATCTGCTTAAACCTGAAGGAAAAGTTAGATTTCCAGCAATTGTTCTTGTTCACGGAGGAAGAAGCAGCAGGCAGGCCACTGTGAACCTTGGGCAGGGAAAGCATGCTGAGGGTTTTAGGGAGGCAGGTTATGTTACATTAGCGGTAGATTATCGCAAGAGTGAACTCGGCGGCAAAGAGATAGATGATGTAATTGCGGCGATAGAATACCTTAAGACGCTTTCCTTTGTTGACCCACAGCGTATTGGCCTGTTTGGCTCAAGCCGCGGTGCGTATATGAGCTTGATGGCTGCCTCTAAAGTCGGTAGGGATGTAGGGGCAGTCGTTGAAAATTTCGCATTTACAGATTTAGCTGTGCAGTATGATAGAGTTGTATCAGGAGAGACTTTGCATTCGCAAGAAGATATAGATAGATTTGTCAAAATGGGCGAAGAGTATTGTGGGGGTTCGCCTGCTGAAAATTCAGAGATGTATAGCCAGAAATCTCCTGTATACAATGCCGGCAAATTTAAAGCACCTATATTAATTATACACGGTAAAGCAGATCAGTCAGTTCCTGTTGAAGAGGCCTATGAATTGGAAGATGCCTTGAAAAAGTCTAATAAGGCTTACGAAATCAAAATCTACGAAAACGGCCCTCACGGGTTTATTTATAAGAATACTGATGAGGCAAGGGATGCATGGGATAAAACGATAAACTTTTTTGATAAATACTTTAAAAAAGAGGAAGGGCATAAAGAAAGCGCTGTCTCTTTAGTCCGAGAAGAGATTATTGAGTCTTCCCCGTTTGGTTTTCATCCGGCCTGCGTAAGAGAAAGAGGTGCTTTATCATTTAAAAATGCTCAGGATATAGGCATAAAATGGCACCGCACATCAAGGTATCTATTCTGGATGATTGTGCAAAGAGATTTAAACAAAAAAGAGTATGATTTTTCATCGTATGACCGCCTGATGCAAGAGGTACCTTCTGATATGCACGTATTAATGAATATTGCTGCTGTACCGGTAATTCTTGTTGCATCGCCTCCACCAAACATAAAGATTAGATTTTCTCCTAGGCAAGAGAGAGATAAACAGCGGGCAAGGCAGTATGTAGTTGAGGGTTCTTATCTTCCGGCTGACACAGATGCTTATTCTGATTTTGTAAGGTCGGCTGTTGAGCGGTATGACGGCGACGGCATAGAGGATATGCCCGGTTTAAAAAATCCGGTTAAAGTTTGGCAGGTAGACAATGAGCCGCCAAGGAGATTAAAGGGCTACGCTAAACTGTTGAAAATTACCTATAACGCGATAAAAGAAGCAGACCCAGAGGCAAAGGTGATGATTGGCGGAGCAACCGGCTCTTCCAAAAGAGATGGAGCTCAATATATCAGTAAATTTAATAAGGAGTTTTTGCCTATTTTAGAAAAATTAAATGGCAAGTATATGGATATTTTTGATTTTCACTGGTATGGCGATGCCATAGGGGATTATAGACAGTGTAAGAAGATATATAATTATATAAGGATGAAATTGTCTCAAGCAGGGTTTTCTAAGGATCTGCCAGTCTGGATTACAGAAATGGGCACCTATAGCGGAAAACCTCTGTTAGGTAATTTTGCTTATCAATCTGAGAAACAACAGGCAATAGATTTAATTAAAAGATATGTTTATCCCTTGTCATTTGGAATTAAGAAGGTCTTTTTGGCGTTTGGCTTGATGGAGGGGTTTAGAGACAATGATAATTACTTTGAGCATACAGGTTTGGTTTATAACGGCAGGTTTTCCAACGATAAAGGCAGAGGCGTAAAAAAACTCGCCTACTACACCTACAAGAAAATGACTGAAGTATTGGAAGGCAGTGATTGGGATAATATTCAGGTTATTCAAGAAGAAGACGGGATATATATCTACAAATTCAGCAAGCAAGGTAAACCCATCTGGGTCGCCTGGAATGATAACGAAGAGCCAAAAAGAGTAACTATAACTTTAGATAATGATACGAAAAATGTTAAAATAACCGAAGCCGTGCCAAGACATGAATCAGGCAAAGAGGTAAAAGATTATAATACCGCGTTTAGAGTAATCAGACATAATATAATGGAAAGCTATCCTTTGCAAGTAGAGTTTGAATTAGAGAAAAGTCCGGTATATGTGGAGGTAGAGGAAAATGAATAAATTAAGTGTCTTGATTATTTTTGTTTTGATTGTTGTAGGGGTTGGGACATTTTTCGTTTTAGGAGAATCTACTTTTGCGGTAGCCCAATTAGATTATGAGGGTTACAGAGAAGACGTTATATTAAATAGGAACAATAGTTTTGAGACAGAAGATGTTATCGTTACTTTAAAGAGTGATTATGGATACGGCTTACGCGTTCGTTATGTCAGGCCAAAGCTTTCTAGATATCCCGCAAAGCGTTTTCCGGCAGTCTTTCGGATATCCGGTGGATGGGGCACGGGGTTGTTTTTACTCGATGCAGAAGCTGCAAGAAAAGCTGCCGCAAAAGGTCTTATTGTGGCGGCTTATGAATCTTCAATAAAAAAGAGATATCCATTAGGGTCGAGCAAAAGAGATTATAACGGATTTAAGGATCAGGATGATGCGGCTGTTGTTTTGGGAAGTATTTTTAATAATTTGCAGGTAGATCCTAATATGGTAGGTGTTTGGTCGAACTCAAATGGCATTACAATAGCTTCAGGTTTTTTAGGAAGAGAAAAATATAAAGAATTAAGTAAAAAGGTGGTTTTTCTTCTTGATGCTGAAGGTCCTCATAACCCAGAATATATATTAAAAAATACAGATGATATAGATTTCCGTGATGAGAAAAGGATGATTAGTAGCTGGAAAAAAGTTATCAATGCAAAAGTCGGTCCGGGTAAAGATTACAGTACAGAAGAGGAATTTTTCAAAGAAAGATGCGCGATTAATTTTATCGGAAACTTTAAAGGAATATACCGGCGTGGCCAGGCAAGAAATGATCATGCCTTAACAAGTTACCATGGTCATGCAGTTGCTATGCTTAACGCAGCCGCGCAGGGAAAAGCAAGGTGGGCTAGATTAAACAGAGAGCCGAAAAATCAGATATATTGGTCATCGCAAGAGCCTGATGGTGTTGATATAGATAGTGTTATTGATGTTAAGCAATTTAAAGGGCCGAATGATAAGCGATTTTGGGATGTGCTATTTAAACTGTTTAATCAACTATATTAAATAAAGAAAGTTTTGTAAAAAACTATAAATTACGAGTTTTCTCTATTAATTGTTAGATGTTAAAAGAATAAAAAAAATTATGCCTGAATTAATCCTCCGTTTGATATGATTAGTTACTAAAAAAAGATATGAAAATGAAAATGATTGTTTTATTTTTGATGTTTTTCATTGCCTTTCCTACAATCGGAAGAGCAGTAGAGCAAACTATCGGCAATAAGCTGGCTCCCCCGGGAAACTACGCATATATAGGCCAGTTTATACTTGGTGATGAAGATTTGGATGCGTTCATTTTAAAAACAGGCAGTACTCCGGCGATAGTCTATTTTATGTGCGATTGGATACGAGATCAGGATTGGCTGGCCAACCCTAAAGGGCCTATTCCGATTGAGTTGATAGATGAGGAAACTATGAGTGCTTTGAGAACGGTTGCGGATAGAGGTATTATACCTGCGATTGGCTGGGGGATAGCCCCTTTGGTTTATTGGGATATACCACCAGAAAATGTTAGATATATGCCAAATATTCCCCGTATTCTAAGTGGTGAATTTGATAAGTATATCGCAGCAACGGCACGGCAGCTTAAAGAGTATGGTGATCCAATTTTGATGACTCCCTTGGTAGAAATTGATAATTACAGTGAGTATAGTTTTGGCAAAACCGGTTTAGAAAGTTCCGAGTCCTTTGATGCAAAAAACCTTGTTGACCAATATGGTAACCCTGACTGGCCTGATGGACCGGAACGGGTTCATGACATGTTTATTCACATCATTGATATATTCCGTCGGGAAGGTGCAGATAATGTTAGCTGGTTTATGTATGCAAATACAGAATTCCAGGAGCCAGGTACTGAGGGATCTGTTTGGTGGAATCACCCTAAATACTATTATCCGGGAGATGAATATATTGACTGGGTAGGCAAAAGCATGCTTTTTAAAAATACAGAAGATTTTAAAGATAAATTTGAAGCAGCTTATGATGCCTGGGGCGAAGTAACCAAACGGCCATTCATCATACCTGAATTCAATATGCTTGAAGATAGGAAAAGCAGGAGTGAAATTATTCGTGAGATTTTTTCCGATTACCTGCCGACTAAACCCAGGCTTAAACTTGTATTTTTCCATGATACTTTAATTAAGGTGGATTGGGTAGTGCCTCTGACTGGATGGAAGGGCGAATTTCCAGATGAGATACTAGCGTGGGAGGAGGCAGTAGTAAATAACCCATACTATCGCAAACGCGTTATTATCCAAAAGTAAAAAATTTCCTTAAGCCATGTGCGTATTCATTTCATTCGTCCCTGTTTCTCTGCCGGTAGGCGCTAGTCTGTCTTGGTCTAAATTTAGAGAGGAAAGGGCGGCGGGATGCCGAACTTCTAAAATATGCTTGATTTTTACAAATTTATGGTATAAAATAATTTTAGTTTTATGAATAAATGATTAATATTTAAAAAGGAGGATTAAATGGCAGTATGTAAAAAAAGTAAGTTCTTTTTTATGTTTATTCCGGTATTCCTTCTATGTATGGTTTTCTTAAATTTCGCTATTACTTATAGCGATGAGATTCCTGAATGGCTGAAGAGGGTAGAGCTTTCTGCGGAATACGAAAGCGACAAATCCCCTACTTTTTCTTTTCAGATGGTTCAGCCGCTTTATCAGAATGACTCAAAAGAAGATACCTTTTTTATTCAGCCCAGGGCAAGCCTTTATAATGAACGTATGACCTATAATTTAGGCTTCGGCTACAGAAAGCTGGCCTCAGATAATCTCATCTTAGGGGTTAATACCTTTGCGGATTATCAGGAGCGTTCCCATCATGGCCGCGCGGGAGTTGGTTTTGAGGCATTGGGTCAGATATTTGAGTTACGTTCTAATTTGTATTTTGGCGGGATTACGCCAAAAAAGAATATAGAGGAAAATAGCGCGGGAGATTTAACAATTGAAAGGGTTGCCGACGGTTTTGATTATGAATTGGGCGTACCACTTCCTTATCTTCCCTGGCTTAAAGTGTATGGAAGCGGATTTTGGTATGATTATGAAAATTCTTCCGATAAAGAAGGTTGGAAGACGCGTCTTGAGGCAAGGGTTAATCAGTATACGAGGCTCGAATTCTTTACGTGGGATGATAATAAAGGTGAACAGGAATACGGCGGGAGGATCCGTCTCGGCTTTGACTTTGATTCATGGAAAGATGTCGCGGATGCTTTTAAATTTTCAGAAGAACCATTTCCGGAAAAAGACTTAACAAAAGAATTGCTTATTCCTGTTGAGCGAGAGTATGATATTATTGTCGAAAAATATACGGAAGTAGGAGGCTTAACTATAGAAGCAGGGAGGAGCGGATAATGAAGAAAATAATTTTTATAAATTTAAGTATATTATTTATTTTTCTCATGAGTTCATCGTTAGCCTTTGCTCAAGCAACGGGTCCGGCGAGCGTTTATCAGGTAACTGTTACTAAGTTCGAGCTTTATAATGGTACGTCTTGGGTAACAGCTAGTAGTGGAAATAGTACTGTTATGGATATCGCATCGGTTGATATCGGAGCAGTAGTGGGTAATTTATTTTCAGGCTTATCTGTCCCTGATGGTTCCTACACTCAGGTGAGGGTTACGATATCGGATACATTTACAATCAGCGGAAATGACGGAGTGGGTAATTATACGACCGCTGCCACTGGAGGTAATCCTGTCGGATCCGTACTTACGGCTATAGCTGCGAATGAGGCTGAATGTACTATAAGCCTTCCGGTAGCGCAAGGTGACCCTAATCCAAATAATCTTCCGACCCCACTTACGGTTACGGGTGGCAGGCCCAGCCATAGAATAACCGTTAATTTTAATGTGAGTAATGGCATACAGAATCAAGGCGGTGTTCTTTATCCTAATAATCCGGTTGTGACAATGACTATGACGGCGATATAATAGTCTAACTATTTTATTAATTGAATGTTTTGTATAGAGATAGCGGCTGTTGGTGCGAAACCTCCTGTAAGGGCGCACCCAGCCGCCATTTTTGTATCCGGATGCCTTCTGTTGAGGCTTAGCCTCAACAGAAGCTTAGGCTTGGATGGCTTGTATTGGTTTGTTTTTTGCGGGCCTGTGCCCGGAACGGGTATTTTGTGCTCAAAAATGGTGAGTTTGCAAGCAAAGAATGCCTCGGCTCGTGGCTTTCGGTCGGTGTAGGCTTCCTCAAACCACCAGCTTATTTGCTTTGCTCGTCCGTATCCCGCCTTAGTGTAATTTTAAGAGGAGAGAGCGGCGTGATGCCGAGTCTTTTTGCATATTCTAATTACCAAATATTTGTTATAATTTTAAACATTTAATGTTCCTCGGTTCTTAGGAGCAGCTTCTTTTCTAGCTATATAACATTTTAAAATATTCTTGACAAATGTTATATAATATGTTATATACTTTATAGGTGATATATGGATAATTATATAGAAAAAATTCAAGATATTTTAGTTGAAACTGGTTGGTCACAGACGCGGTTTGCAGCCGAGATCGGCGTTACTTTTGCGACCGTCAATAGGTGGCTTAAAGCTCATACTAAGCCGCATTCTGCGCAACTACGCCAAATTGATAAACTATTTGACAATATTATAGGGATTATTCCTTTGCCGGAAGAAAAGATAGTCAGGATTCTTAAGGCAGTCGATACAAAAAATAAGAAATTATCCAATATTAAAACTCTATTGCGCAGAGAAGATATAGCCCAGGATTTTTTGCTAGAGTTGACTTATAATTCAGATGCAATAGAGGGGAGTACGCTTACCAAGCGTCAAGCCGAGGCAGTTATTTTTGATAAAGCAACGATTAAAGATAAAAGCTTAGTTGAACATTTGGAGGCAATTAATCATTCGACTATTTTAAGGAATATATTTGATGGCACTATTGGCGGCCCGATTAATGAGAGTTTAATAAAGTATATGCATAAGGTTTTGATGCAGGGTATTCGGGAAGATGCCGGTGAATATGCTAGACATCAGCGGGCTATTCGCGGCTTTGAATTAGTTTTGCCTCACCCTAGTGATATCCCGGAAGAAATGGGAATATTTAATAATAAAGTAAATATTTATAAGGGGTATCCCTTGGGACATATCGCTAAAATGCATGCTGACTTTGAAGCTATCCATCCCTTTGGCGATGGTAATGGCCGTATAGGTCGTCTGATTATGATTATCCAATTAATTGATAAAGGATTTGCGCCATGTATAATTAATGTAAAAGAAAAGGCAGATTACTATAAATTTTTAGAATACGCACAAAAGAAGTCTGATACGCACTTGGTTTATTTCTTAGCTGAAAGTGTCTTAAATAGCTATAAGCTAATTGAAAGGTATATTTGATGAATATGCTTTAGATGGAAATGGTGGCGGCTGTCCAGTATCCAGCCGCTATTTTTGTGTCCGGATGCCTTCTGTTGAGGCTAAGCCTCAACAGACGTATTTGGCTGTTTTGTGCGGGCCTGTGCCCGAAACGGGTATTTTGTGCTCAAAAAGAGGAGAGAGCGGCGTGATGCCGAGCCCTTCTATGGAAACTTAGGATAATATAGTTTCCGTTCTTTTGAGTATTCCTTTTCTAGCATTTCTCGCTCTAGGTAGAAATCATATTTAAACCCAAATTTTTTTAACTTGTTTATTTCATCTTGCCTATAGACACCATTTTTTTCAAGAAGGAATCCTATCGCTTGATGGTAAGGATAGGCAAAAGCCAATTTTTTTAATATTTTCTTATAAATTATACCCTATAAGGTATGATAAATCATTTATTTGGCTTCTTGATTAATTAGTTATACCTTTTAGGGTACGATGTATTAATTGTGAGTCCCAATCGGGTATAAAAATAAAAAAAATACTTGCAATTATACCCGAAAGGTGTTATAGTTCTATTGCTATGAATAAAACCTCAATTAATATGAAGATAAAAAACTTGCGGAAAGAACTGGGTTTAACTCAGATTGATTTTGCAAAAAGAGCAGGGGTGGGTTTGCGTTTCTTGAGAGAACTTGAAGGAGGAAAAACAACCGTTCGTCTAGATAAGCTTAATCAAGTTTTGGACTTCTTAGGATTTCATTTAGAATTAGCGCGGAATGAGAGACTAAAATTCGGTCCTAAAGAAAAAACTAAAATTCAATAAAAATTATGGCAGGATTTAGAAAAGGACAAGTCCTTTACAATAATCACTTGGCTGGGTATATCAGCGAAACAAAAGAGGGGTATATTTTTGAATACAATAAAGAATTTTTGAAAAAAAATACTCCTATTTCAGTATCGCTGCCCCTTAGGGAAGAACCTTTTAAATCGGAAGAATTATTCTCATTCTTTAAAGGCCTTTTACCTGAAGGCTGGTATTTAGATATTGTTACGGCCACTCAAAAGATCGATAGAGAAGATTCATTTGGTCTTTTGCTTTGTACTACGAATCTCGATACAATTGGTGCGGTCACTGTTCGAAAGATAAAGGAATCATAGAAATGGATAAGAAACTTATTAAAAAAATATTTAATACTTCTAAATTGCCAATCATAGATTTTAGCTTACAAGATGTTTCTCAAAAAGCGCAGAAATTGACTGGTAAGTTATCAATTTCAGGAGTTCAGCCTAAGCTATCCATGAAACTTGATAGGAAAAAGAATTCTCTAATTCCTGCTGCAGAAGGGGGGGAATATATTTTAAAGCCGCAAATTACAACTTTTCCGAATATTCCAGAGAATGAACAGTGTTGTATGGATATAGCGGCGGAGTTTAAAATAGATGTTCCGCCCCATTGTTTATTATCATTAAAAGATGGTAGCTTGGCATATATTGTGAAAAGATTTGATAGGGCTGCGGGAACAAAAATTCATCAGGAAGACTTTTATCAAATTTTAGAATCAGGAGATAAATATAAAGGTTCTGTCGAGCAAATCGGATGTAAATTAAAAGAAATATCTAGCGCCCCCGGCTATGATGCGCAATTACTTTTTGAGAGAGTTGTGTTTAATTTTATTGTGGGAAATGGTGATGCGCATCTAAAAAATTATTCAATCGCGCATAAGGGTCAAGAGGCTATTCGTTTAACGCCTGTTTATGATATTGTTTGCTCGAAATTGGTGATACTAGATGAAGAGGACTCCGCTTTGTCAATCAATGCAAAGAAAAATGAACTAAAAAGAGAAGATTTTGACAAGTTAGCCGATTATTTAAATATACCAATGAAAATTAGATATGAAAAATTTAAAAAAGGTTTAACTGCAATGGAAGCAATAATTGTTAATTCGAAAATTGAGAAAGAAACTCAAGAACTGTTTATTAACATTATTGAAGAGCGCCTTTTACGTCTAGGCTTAGCTTGAAGAATATTGGGGGGGTTAAGATAAAGATAATGCAATATAGTGTATAATTGCAATACTTAAAATTTTTGATGGCGGCTGTCGCTTAAGATGCAGTCGCCATTTTTGTGTCCGGATGCCTTCTGTTGAGGTCAAGCCTCAACAGAAGCTTAGGTTTGGATGGCTTGTATTCGGTTTGTTTTGTGCGGGAGTTTGTAAGTAAAGAATGGCTCCCCAGAAATCCCCAAGATCGAACTATTGAGATAATTCTATCCAACTCAATACACGGCTGTAGGAATAATCTTTAACAGGCTCTCCGCCCCGTTGGCGGGGCTTCCGTATCTCGCGAGCCCCACTCAGCCTGCCTTGGGGCAGTCTTCGTTTGTGCCCGTCTGGGCCGGCGGACTTTGCGCTTTTGATAAAGCTATTTCGGCTTCCGCATCCGGAGCACTTTGGGCGGGGCAAAGTGCTCCGGATACTCTGCTTCCGAAACCTCACATCTCTATATAATCATATTATTTTTAATTGCCGGCGGGAAAAATTTTAGAAGGTGTTTGCTCGGTTTCGTCCGCCCCCGCCTGTAGCGTAGCAGGGAAGAGAAGCATCGGCGGTGAAGCCGAAACGCGAACAACGCACGCGGTTTCGGTGCTCGGCGTCAGCCAGCTTTGCTGTCTGGAGTTTATCCTGAGCGGCTTGTGGTGAGCGAAGCTGAACCGAAGTCGAAGGGTTTCCTGTGCTCCGAACCCACTTTTCTCTTGCGATACGGTTTTTCGCAGTCCAAGTCGGGCGGCTTCATCCGCCTGCGGCGTATTTCGCATCGCCCTTTGTGCGACTGTTTAATTTGGTACTTATAGGAATAGCTAGATAGGGGTACGATCGACTCGTTCATGAAGGAGTAGTTAAATAATGCGGAAGCTGAGAGGCTGTAGAAGATAGCGGGGGGGGGGATAGGTTATGCAACGGATAGAAAAATTAGAATGATGTATTGTGTCGTGTAAATCTAAATTTTACTATATTCGGCGATATCTTGTGCTTCTGCCTAAGCCAATTCGTTCAATTCTTTTAAGCCGCATAAGTCTATCTAAGGCTTGATTAATTGTAGGTCGGGCTACTTTGGTCTTATTGGCTATTTCACGAGGCGAGGCTTCATCTACAGTTTGTAAATATTGCCATATAGCCAGTTGTTTTACGGATAGAAGCTTCTCTATGTTTTCTTTCGATAATAACTCAACAGCCATTTTTGATTGTTCAATAATAATTGAGAAGAAAAAGTTAAGCCATGATATAATATTTGGATGATTGGCTTTTAATGTTTTTTGGCTTTTCCTCAGAGACATATAATAATCTGGTTTATTATCTTCAATTAATTTCTCATGAGAAATATAAGGTATATATAAATAGCCGGATTGAAGCATAAGGAGGTTTGTAAGGATGCGTGAAATTCGCCCATTTCCATCTTGGAAAGGGTGGATATTTAGGAATTCAACCAGGAAATTCGCAGTAATAAGTAAAGGATGAATTGTCTTTTCTTTAAATGAGCTTTGCGTAACTTCGACTAATTCCTGCATCTGTTTTGGAGTAAGGTGGGCGGGAGTGGTGTCAAAAAGAATGCCAGCTGAATTTCCTTCTTTGTCTATCATCTCAACTTTGTTGCCTTTGGTTTTGTATTCGCCTCTATGGAGCTTATCTTTTTGCACGTATTTTAACAGCTCTTTATGGAAATGCTTGATTGTGTTTTCAGAGAATTTAATACGTTTCCAGGAATCAAACACGTTATTCAGTAATTCGTAATATCCTTTTACTTCCTGTTTATCTCTATCACGAAACTTCTGCATAGAGATTCCCCTCATAAGCTTTTCGACATCCTCATCTGATAATCTAGCTCCTTCGATACGGGTGGATGCGCCGGTTGATGTCACAAGTACAGAGTGCTTGAGTCGTCCTAATACCTGGGGGCTTAATTTAGCACCGGCAATCCATTGGCCTTTTAGCTCATCTATTTGGGCAATCTTTGACCATGCCTCATCCGGAATATTTTGCAATTTTTGGGTAAAATTAGTCATATCTATAGCAAAAGGTTATCTTATGTTTTAACTATATAAGATTATATAAGAATAGCTTTATGGAGTCAAGTATAATTATGTGTCATTTGTAGTTTTTGGTGCGGGCTCCCTCAAGCTACTTGCGTATTCATTTTATTCGTTCGCTATCCCGCCTTAGTGTGGTTTTTGAGAGGAGAGGGCGGCGCGGGAAGCCGAGCCATAAAATCTTTTACTGTCATCCCAATATGATAATGTCCTATTATGCCAATTTAGAAATGTCCTATTCAAAAGTTGCTATAATAGCTTCTTGCAAAGGAGGTTTTTATGGCAGGAAAGGACATTATCATGGCTACGCAGGA
>CAJVXN010000038.1 GCA_913009335.1 uncultured bacterium | reverse complement strand
AGGCGTAAAAGTGGCATTAGCCTCCAGAACTATATTATTGGCAATTAAAACAGGGCCGCCGCCTCCGTTCTTTAGACCGGTAATACTTGCGCCGGTGCCTATAGTAAGATTATACAGTCGGGGCGAGACCCAGCCGCCTTTATAGGTAAGATTTTTATTAGTACCGGTCATAACCAGGGTACTTGTTCCGAAAGTAAATGTTCCCCCGCTTGAATCCCAGTTGCCGCCGACGGTTATGGTTGAGCCGTTGGCGGTCAAACTGCCGTTAGTGCTTATAGTAAGATTTGCGTCAACGTCTACGGCGTAGTTTGAGGTTGTCGTATCTAAATCTCCGTCGGTGATTAAAAGATTATTATTTACATCCAAGGCATCAGCTAAGATGATATCATCAGAGCCGCTTGCCCCGGTATTATTTAAGGTAAAGTTATAAAAGGAAGAGCCGCCACTGGTTACGGTCTGATCCGTAGTCCCGTCAAAGGTAACGGTTGATGTGTCCGCGGTAAACGTATCGCTATTAGTCCAGTTGCCGGAGACAGTCCAGCTTGATGTGTCGGCATCTATTTCATTGACGCCATCAGCATCAGAGGCATAAATTATAACGCTTCCGTTTATATCAATGGTGGATGTGCCCGCCTTAAGACTACCATAATTATTAGTATCGCCGCTTTTGCCAATATACAAATTAGTAGCAGTAATACTGTAATTATTTGTATTAAGTACATTTGTTCTGATTTTTCCGCTGCCATTATTCGGCCAAATTTGTATATCATTGGCAGTAATATTACCCTGCATACTATAGATATTGGCGCCCGATGTGCCGCCGTTTCCGTAAAAATACAAAATGTTAATGCCGGTATAATCGCGGCCTACGACATTTTGCGTATTATTACTAACACGGTATATAAACTTATTTAAAGTTATAGTTGCTCCGCCATCCACAAACACATCGCCGGCGGCCCAAAGGAATAAACTATAAGAATTAGCCCCATCAGTAAATGTACCGCTGCCTACAGTTAACTTTCTAACCCACAAACTGGATGAGGTTAATGTAGTCGTCTGGCCGGCTGCGGCAACACTCAAATTAGTAAAACCATGATTCCAGGAAGCGCTGACAGTATATTGCGCTATGTTGCCTGTGCCGCTTAAAACCACCGTGCTTGTGCCCCGAGTAAACGTCCCCGCGGACGAATCCCAATCGCCGGCAACAGTTATGGTTGAGCCATTGGCAGTCAAACTACCATTGGTGCTTATCGTAAGGTTTGCGTCAACGTCTACGGCGTAATTCGAGCTTGTCGTATCTAAGTCTCCGTCGGTGATTAAAAGATTGTTACTTACATCCAGGGCATCGGCTAAGATGATATCGTCGGAACCGGATGCCCCGGTGTTATTTAAGGTGAGGTTATAAAAGGATGCGCCGCCTGAAGTTACGGTCTGATCCGTAGTCCCGTCAAAGGTAACGGTTGATGTGTCCGCGGTAAAGGTATCATTGTTGGTCCAGTTGCCGCCGACGTTAAAAGTAGCGCTGTCAGCGTCTATTTCTTCGGTAGTACCGGAATAATCATCAATAGTAACATTCCCGGTTATGGTATAAGTAGCGGAACCGGCGATCAGTTTTCCATTACTGAACTTAGTAACATTTCCCACAGTTAGATTAGCGACATTAACGGCAATATCATTGGTCGTGTTGTCTAGCGTAATCTGTGAACCGTCACCTATTACATCATAAACATTCAAGTCTCCGGTAGTGGTAAGCACCGCGCCTGAAGGGCCCAAAATGTATGTGGCTGGTCCGCCAGCGAAAGAATATACACCAAAGCCGATGTCTACATCTCCGAAGTCTGTAGCGGTCAGGGGCGCGGTAGTAGAACTCATGCTCGCGCGAAACCTAAACTCTCCGCTGCCGTTAATGGTACCGTTATTGGTAAAATGGCTGCTGTTGTTAGCCAGGTATCTCTCAATGCCTCCCGTAATAGTCAGCGTTCCTCCGGAATTTACAGTCATATTAGCAGTGTTTTGAATATAAAACATCTTTCCGCTGGCTACGGTAAACGTTCCCGCGACGGTTAATAGACCTCCCGCCCTGAGGTAAAGGCCGTAATTATCGGTAATGCTTGCTCCTGAATTTATGGTTAAATTGTAGAAATCATTACTACTGCCCGCCGTGGCCATAGTTTTTGTTGACCCGGTCATTACCACCGTGCTCGTACCATAGGTAAAGGTTCCGTTGCTTGAATCCCAGTTACCTGAGACAGTTATGGTATAAGATGAAGCGTCAAGCGTGCCTCCGCTGCCAATTGTAATATCAGCGCATGCGGCATCAGCCGTTAAAGTTACAGTGCCTGTGTCAATAGTAACATTATCACCGGCTACAGGAACAACACCGCCCGTCCATGTAGTAGTAACATTCCAGTCGCCGGTCTGCGCATCACTAATATCGGCCGCCTCAACAGAAGATGTCAAAAACAACCCCGCGATAATAAACAAAAACACAAAAAGATACCTGTTCCAATGCGGGTTTGGAATAACCCATTTTCTTTTGAGTTTTCCCTTTAGCATTTATATCCCCTTCCTAAAATAAAAAATCTTTCCCGAATAAGCAATATCTGCATCACCATTCCGCGTATTATATCAACTATTTTACACTTTACGGTAGTTAGGTGTCAATAGAAAGATACCGTGGCATAATAAAGTGTATGAAAAACCTAATTAGATTAAATGCGGGGAAGAAAATAAGGGAATTGCGAAGAAAATGTGGCTACGCCCAAGAAAAGTTTTCTGAAGTAGCAAGCATTGACTACAAATATTTACAAAGAATAAAAGGTAAGAATCCTCCTAATCTTAAACTCGAAACTCTTGCGAAATTCGCCAAGGCCTTCAAAATTCCTCTCTCAGAATTACTGAATTTCAAATAATAGGTTAAGATAAATTTTATGCCAATTTTAAATAAACAAGCTGGCCTATAAAGTTGTTGAGGCTTAGCCTCAACAGTAAAGTTCTTTGAGAACTAATAAAAATGGCATACCATAAAGACTCTTTGTACAAACCCAAAAAATCATCTATAATAACCTTATGCAATACGATAGATTTCAGAAAGAATCAATAGAATATATCGATAACGGGCATTCCGTAATCGTCTCCGCCCCTACCGGCGCGGGAAAAACAGCAATTGCCGAATATGTAATTAATAAGGCTATTGCCAAAAATGAGGGTGTAATATATACAGCACCCATCAAAGCACTCTCCAACCAAAAATTCCGTGATTTTCAAAAACAATTCAGTAATATTACCGGCATACTAACGGGGGATGTCTCAATAAACCCAAATGCTCCCGTATTAATCATGACAACTGAAATCTTCCGTAACAAAACAATTGAAGAACCGGAAAGCCTAACAAAATACTCATGGATCATATTTGACGAAGTACATTATATCGACAATTTCGAGCGCGGCACAGTCTGGGAGGAATCCTTAATATTTTTACCCGAACACATAAAGATACTCTGCCTATCTGCTACTATTCCCAATATAAACGAATTTTCCTCCTGGCTCAACAAAATACGCTCTAAGGAAATTAAAGTAGTAATTGAGCAAAAACGCCCCGTACCCTTACATTTCTTTTTCCAGTTTAAAAATGAAATCTTTGATAGTATTAAAAAAATACACTTGCCAAAAGTTCAAGCTTTGCACTACCGGCATAAAGGCAGGAGCCGACGATACAGGCCGCAAACAGATACTCACCCCAACAGGTTAGACACCTTAATTAAGCATATAGCCAACGAAGACAACCTCCCCTTGATATATTTTGTCTTTGCAAGGCGCCGCACAGAATATCTAGCGCAAGAATTATCGCGTTATGACTTTTTAAACGCGAATGAAAAAAACCAAATAACACATCTATTTAACGGCCTATGCAAACGCTTTAATCTTGATAATGAACCAAGCGCTAAAGAACTTTATCCCTTAGTAAAAAGAGGCATTGCCTATCACCACGCAGGAATGCTGCCCACTCTAAAAGAAGCAATCGAGCAATTATTTACCAGCCGCTTACTTAAAGTAATATTCACAACCGAGACTTTCGCTCTGGGCATTAATATGCCCGCGCGCGCTGTAGCTTTTGATGCCCTAAAAAAATTTAACGGAAGATTCACCGATTATCTTAAAACACGTGATTTTTTCCAAATGGCCGGACGTGCCGGCAGACGGGGAATGGATAAGCAGGGCTTTGTTTATATGCGTATTGATCCGAGGGATTGCGACCAAAATGAAATTAAGCGCATTATTTACGGAAAACCTGAAAGTATCAAAAGCCAGCTTAACAACTCCTATGCCACGATTTTAAATCTTTATGAAAAATACAACGAAGATATATTAGAGATTTATCCCTTTTCTTTCCACTCCTTCCAATCAAATAAGCATAACCGCAAACAGGCGCGAGACTTAATAAAAGCAAAAATATCCCTTTTGAAAGAATCGGGATATATAAAAAATAACGAGTTAACCCAAAAAGGACATTTTGCTAAAGCCGTTTATGGATCCGAATTGATTTTATCCGAGCTATACAGCGAAGGTTTTCTAGAAAACCTAAGCGAAGTTGATCTGGGAATATTAGCTGCTGCCATTATCTTTGAGCCGCGAAAAAACCAACATATACTAGTACTTCCCGCAAGTGCTAAATCCATAAAAAAGAGGTGTAAAAAAATCATTATCCAGATTACAAACAAGGAAACTAAATACAGGATTAGGCCTTTTAGTAAAAAACCATTTTTCCATCTTTCCACAAGCATAGAGGCGTGGATTAAAGGTGCAGATTTTGATACGACTCTTTCCCTGGGAGATACTGACGAAGGAGAAATGGTGAGGTATTTCAGGATGAGCATGCAGATACTAAGAGAAATAAAAAAATCACCTGTTGCCTCCCCTAATCTTTGTCAAAAGATAGAAAAAACAATACAGGCGATTAATCGTGATGTTGTTGATGCGGAAAAACAACTAAGAGAATAAAAACAAGTTAATCCTATCTTTCGTTTTTAATCAATCTTTCTAATTTGCTTATTCGCGACTCGATTATCGCGGATTCTTTCTGATTACGGGTAAATTTAGCAGCCTTTCGCAATAGAGAAAGCGCCTCTTTGAATTTATTATATTTTCTTAAATCATCCGAAAGATTAATATAGGCAGGCAAAAATTGCGCATCCAGTTCGATTGCGCGGTAATAATATTCAAGATGCTCCATTGAACCTACTCGACTTAATATATTGCCTAAATTTAGATTGGCTGCCGGTGTTTCTTTTAAAAATAAAGTTTTACGAAAAGCCAACTCAGCTTCATCATAGGCCCCCCATCGCACATATCTCTGACCGATTAAAGAAAAAACTTGAGCAAACCTTTCAAACTTAAGTTTATCTTCGGGATTAATCAATCTAACAGGAGATAACCTTGAGACAAACAACGAATCGGTCAAAAATTCATCAGTCTGGCCGGTTAATTTATAATTATTCTTAAGCACCTGCTTAAGATACTCGGCTGCTGTCTCATACTCTCCCTGCTGGAATTTGATATTGCCTAACTGAAAAAATATGCGTGAGCTATATGGCTCACCCAGACCTAAGGATTTATTAAAAAACAATTCCGCGTTCTTAAAATCCGACTTACGCATATAGGCATTAGCCAGAGTAAAATACCCATCTTTGAATCGTGTATCTTTCGAAGAATTTATAAAAAGCCCGATAAATAAAATTAAATACAAAATTAGCCCGTTTATTAAATAGCGCTTATCAATAAACCAGGCCCGATATAACTTCATCAGTGCAAACCCTGTAAATATAATAAAAAAGCCCATTATGGGCTGACGCAGGCGCGTGTAAACAAAAAATAAAGACAGGGGCGTACAATATGCTATAAGAAAAATAAATATAGATAAAACATTTCGCCTCTTTTCTCTTGCCGCAAAAAACATCCCTAAAAATCCCAGCGGTATATAGAACCAGCCGGAAAATAATACGGGAATCTTTAATAATCGGGACTGATTACGGAAAAAATTAATATTTTTGTTATTGGATGTTTCATTTAAATCGAATATAAAAAGAAATTTCTTGAGTGTGCGCATGATAAATCCAAAGAAATCGCCTCGTATATACTCATAAGCTCTCCTCGACCAGAATAAAGAAATCTCAGAAGGCTTAAGCTTGCGACCCTCTTCTGCCTCGGCAATAATTCTAATATCTTCAACACCGCCCCACCAATCCGCTCTGGTTCCAGGCACAATAGCTGTCCTGCCGTCGGCATAAGGGTTATTACCGATATAAAGATTTACACCCGTATAATACGAAACAGGGATGAAATCTTTGACTACTACCGCGTTCCTTATCGTAACCGGCGAAATAGCTAAAATAGCACCGGATAAAAATAGAGCTGCGAAAATAGCAGCCTTTTTAAAATCTTTTCTATAATAAAAAATAATCCAGATAAAAATAATCGCAATAATCGGAATCAGATTAGTCCTTGTAATTGCACCAATTCCAAAAAGCAGGCCGCATAAAAAATAGTTCTTCTTTGTCGGACTTTTAAATGTCTTGGCGAAAAAAAACACACACAATAAATTGATAAACAGGGCCGTAGATGTAATTAATAATTCGGCGTCGTAATAGATAAATGTCCAGCTTAATGCGGCTATAAAAGACGCCAGGATTGCGGATTGCTTACAAAACAGATATTTAGTCAATTTAAAAATTAAAACAACAGAAATACTGCCCAGAATAGCAAAGAAAAAACGTATAATATAATAGTTTGCCCCGAATATCCAATAGAGTAATCCTAATAGATGCGGATAAAGAGGCGCTCTGATATATGGGCCGTAACCAACAAAATCACCGCTTGCTAATTGTTTGGCCCAGGTATCATGAAATCCAGCATCCATTGTCGGATTATCAAAAAGAGGTAAGTGATCAATTGTAAAAATATAGATAACTCTAAAAAGAAGGGAAAAAAAGAAAATAAATAGAATAAAATAGATATCCTTAGCCCAAAATTTTTTAATTGCTGATTGCCAAGAATTACTCATCTGAAATCTTATTATAAATTCAAGGATTGATGTAAAAAAACAAATCGAATGTGTTATCGATTAATTATATAACGTAACCCTTGCCTTCTTCCAATGCCCGATTTCAAACCAGACTAAAGTAAGCAAACCGTTTAAAGCGTAAGAAGTAGCCATGACCCACCAAATACCCGTTAACCCAAAACTGGTATATTTAGCTACCCAGTATGCCGCGGGAACAAGGTATCCCCAAAGACTAATAAACGTTATGAGCATAGGGACAACCGTATCCCCTGCCCCGCCCAAAGCACGGTTTAGGACCACACCGAAAGCAATAAATATATAAAAAAACGCTGAAATACGTATGAATTCTGACCCGATAGCTACAACCTGAGGATCATTAGTAAATATCGAAATAATAGTGCCAGAAAAATTATAAAAAATAAAACCCGCAATAAACATAACCCCCATATCCATAAGTGTAGCTGCCCATACACTTTTTTTGGCCCGTTCGATATTTCCCGCGCCGATATTCTGACCCATAAGAGTCGCGGCTGCCCCGCCTAACGCGAAAGCAGGCATTAGCGCATTTATATGTATGCGCATGACTATACCAAAAGCGGCTACTGCCGCGGTTCCGAATCCAGCAACGATATTAATAATCACCATGCTCATAATTGAACGGAAAAACATCTGTAGAGAAGTAGGAACCCCGACTCTTAACATATCCATCATAATATCTAACTTTAACCTTATTTTACTGATTCTAAGGTGAATTTTTGAACGCTGATGCGAAAAAAGCCGCAAAGCAAGAAAAAGCGCGATACCCTGCCCTAAAATCGTAGCTACTGCCGCCCCTGCAGTATACATAGGTTTTATTCCTATGCCGAATATAAATATAGGATCAAGCACAATATTTAAAAGATTCGCGATAACCATAAATATCATCGGGTTTATCATATCGCCGGAGCCCTGCAGAATGGAGCCGCTTAAAAGAAGAAGCACCATTGTGAAACTACCCATCAGAAGAATTTTTAAATATCCACTGCCTACGTTAATCACACTTGCCTCAGCTCCCAGTAAAGCTAAAAATTTATCGGAGAAAAATAACCCGCAGATTCCTATCGTAAGCGAAAGTATAAACCCGAATGTCAAAGCCTGATAAGCGCAAAGCTGGGCGCCTTCCGGATTACCTGCTCCTATATTTTTTGAAATCAAAGAAATTGCCCCAATTCCTATACCTGCTACGATCGTAAAAACCAACATCATAATTATACCGCTCATCGCAACCGCGGCTATTGACTCAGGGCCAAGACTACCCACCCAGAACATATCAATAAGGCTTTGCGTACTATGCAACAATGCCCCGATCATAAGCGGGGCCGCAAGGGATATAACATTTTTAACAATATTACCTTCAGTAATCTTCTTATTATTGCTAAAAATATTCTTAAGAAAATATTTCATTTTATATCAGTATCTATTACGTCACGTCCATGATTAATCTTATTTTTAATCTTAGGCATAATCCAGGCCTTGATTAAAATACGCGTTAGAGGAATAATCAGTAATAATCCAACCACATCGGTAATTAACCCCGGCGTAATAAGAAATACGCCGCCTATTAAAATAAGCAGGCCGTCTAATATTTTATCCGTAGGTACAAGACCGTTATTCAAATCTTTCTGAAAATTAAACCAGGTACGCAAACCCTCAAGGCGCGCCCAATAGGCGCCGTATACACCGGTAAATATAATAAGTAAGACCGTATTAAATGCCCCGATATAGCTGCCAACTTTAAGTAAAACATATAATTCCAGCGCCGGTATAACGGTAAACAATAAAATTAAATAAAATAACATTGATACTCCTTAAATAATTATCTTAAAAACCACTGATGGATAAACGCGGCAATTAGCCATATTGCAAAACTTATGCCTATAACAAAACCAATCGATATCTCTCTGCGGAAAAGAAAATAAGCAGAGATAAAAAATAAAGCGCTGGGTATAATACCCCAAAGCGCCCCTCTCGTATAATCCTTCATTAAATTAAAATTACCCGGATTATCCGAATACAGCCAGATGAGAATAATAAGTCCGGTTAACGGCATTGTCGCGATTAATCCCGCTAATGTGGGAAACTGCTTCCCAATACGCGCGCAGACAATAATTATGCTAATAGTTATAAATAATTTAGCTAAGAATTGCATTTGATTTACAAATCAATTAATGTTTTCTTTATCTTATCTAAAGCCTTTGCCCGATGGCTCATTGTATGTTTAATTTTCTCACCCAGCTGGGCAAATGTCTTTTTATATTTCGGAATTATAAACAACGGGTCATATCCAAAGCCACAGGTACCTTTTGGCGCGTCTCCGATAATACCAGAACAGGCCCCTTCAACAACCTTAATTAAACCATTAATATCAGCAAGCGCGACAGCGGATTTATAAGCAGCACCTCGACTGGATCGCACAACATCCTTTAGCTTTCGCAACAACTTCCTATTATTGCGCTGATCATCTTTGGGCCATCCGGAAAATCTGGAAGAATATATCCCCGGCGCTCCATTTAAAGCCTTAACTTCTAAGCCGGAATCCTCACCCAGGGTAAGCTTCCTGGTAAATTTAGCTATTCTTACAGCTTTTTTAGCAGCATTCTCCTTAAACGTTTTACCATCCTCCCTAACATTAGGGGCATCGGGAAAATCTGCAAGAGAATATAATTTAATACCGTTACCTTTAAGCAAGTCCCTTATCTCCTGCATTTTTTTCTTATTTTTAGTCGCAACTACAAGTTCTCTAATTTTCATATAATATCCTTAACTTATAATAAAAACCCGCCTGCTTCGTGCCACAAATAAGAAGCAGGCATTACATAAAAAATCCGTCTAACTCTTCTTTTTACTCTTGTTTAACTAAATACACCTTTTAACAAATCCTTTTGAATACAAATCAAATTATCTATTCCCAGCTTTGCTAAATCAAGCAGCTCATCCATAGATTTTCTATCGAAAGGATTACGCTCTGCGGTACCCTGAATTTCAATGAACTTACCGCTAGAGGTCATTACAATATTCATATCTACTTGGGCGCGGGAATCTTCATTATAATCCAGATCAAGTATCGGCTGCCCATCAAAAATACCTACGCTTGTAGCCGCAACAAAATCAGATAGGGGTATTTCATTTATTGCCCCGTCATCTTTTAATTTATTAAGTGCCTTGACCAGCGCTATAAAACTTCCCGTGATACTTGCCGTACGCGTGCCACCGTCTGCCTGAATTACATCGGCATCTATCCAAATAGTGCGCTCGCCGATTTTAGTTAAGTCTGTAACCGTCCTTAAGCTTCTTCCGATTAAACGCTGTATCTCGGCAGTTCTGCCGCCTGTCTTATTTGCTCTTTGAATACGTTTCTTACAAGACCTCGGAATCATTCCGTATTCGGCAGTAACCCATCCGGTGCCTTTATTGCGTAAAAATATGGGCACACTTTCTTCTACCGAAGCCGTACAAATCACCTTTGTATTTCCCAATTCAATAAGACATGACCCCTCAGCGTACTTATTAAAATCCGGTGTAATCTTTATAGGCCGTAATCTATTAAAAGCTCTTTTGTCTGATCTTGTCATTATTTTTTCCTCTCTAAAATATTTCTTCCATAACAATCAATACCTACAATTACGGGAAAATCCCGTACCTCTAAAGCCTGAATTGCCTCTGTTCCCAATTCAGGATAAGCGACAAGCTTTCTTTTTTTAACAAACCTTGAAGCAAAGGCCCCGCATCCTGAAAAAGCTATAAAATATACTGCTTTATATTTTTTTATCGCGCCAACCACAGATTCATCCCGACTGCCCTTACCAATCATAGCGGATAAACCACACCTAAGAAGAGCAGGCGTAAAATCATCCATTCTACTACTTGTAGTGGGCCCGCATGATCCAATAACCCTGCCTTTTCTTGCCGGAGTAGGGCCACAATAATAAATTATCGCGTTTTTTAAAGCAAACGGCAATTTCCTACCTTTTTTTATAGCTTCGACTAATTTTTTATGCGCCTGATCGCGGGCAGTATAAATTAAGCCGCTTAACAACAACTCCTCTCCGGCCTTTAAATTCTTTATTCGCCCTTTATCTAAAGGCAATTTTATCTTTTTCACCCCGTCCTTCCTTCCTAATCTTAACCCAGCCCTTTAGGAATGGCGGGGTTCATTTAAATTATTTTTGTAGCAGAACGCAGAGCATGACAGCTTATATTTACAGCCACAGGAAGACCCGCAATATGCGTAGGATAACTCTGGATATTTACCGCAAGACAGGTATTTTTACCGCCTAAACCCATAGGTCCGATATTAAGCTTATTAATTCGATTCAATAAATCCGCCTCTAACTTAGACTGCTTTGCTATGGCTTTGGCTATCGGTTGCCAAACCATCGCCCTCCGGCTTATAGGGCACAGTAATGCCTTCTTGGCTAGGAGCGCCGCATAATCCTGAGTTCCTCCTATGCCCACTCCTACAATGTAGGGCGGACAGGCATCAGATCCGGCCCCCCGCACAACATCTACAATAAAATCTTTTATTTCGGACAGTTTCGCAGTCGGGTTAAACATTGCAATTTTTGCCTTATTTTCACAACCAAACCCTTTAGGTAAAACAGAGACTTTCACCTTCCTCCCCCTTACCAACTCCGTATGTATTATTGCGGGCGTATATTTTAAAGCTTTTCTATTAATAGGGTCGCTCACGATAGACTTACGCAGAAATCCATTCTTATAACCTATAAGAACGCCACGATTAATTGCGACATTAAGCTCCGCACCTTTAATATGCACGTCCTGTCCCAATTCCACAAAAACAACCGGAAAACCCGTATCCTGACATATAGGTATCTTATCGTTTTTTGCTATCTTGGCATTTTCAAGCAATATACCCAATACCTTCTTGGCCATTCTGTTGCGTTCTTTTTTATAAGCAATTGAAAGCTTTGCGAGCACATCCTTACGCAAAACAATATTCGCCTCAACTACTAAGGCCGCAACCGCATCCTCTATTAATTTCGCATTAACTTGCCTCATTTTATTTTGCAATATAGCCCCTGCTTACTGTTGTTGCTATACCTCCCCGAGAATTAAAACAGACCGTAACCTTAACGCTTCGGGGACGAACAGTTTTTATGAAATCTTCCATTATTTTATTAACTACATTCTCGTGGAATATTCCTAAATTTCGGTAAAAAATGGTATACATCTTAAATGATTTCAACTCAATGCAATGCTTATCCGGCGAATATTCAATTTTTACCAGCGCAAAATCCGGCAGTCCCGTCTTAGGACAAATACAGGTAAACTCCGGAATTTCCAAACCCACAGTATAGTCGCGATCCGGATATTGATTTTTGAATACCTCTATCTTCGGAGTTTTTAAATTCCGGATATTCCCCTGCAATCCCTGATATAAAGTTTTTTTTGTTTTTTTCATATTAATGTACCAATAAATATTTATGCACCTGAGGAATAATTCTTACATCATTCGATATATCAAATAACGTATCCTGACAGGCCTTAGCTTTATCCAGTAAGCGCTTACTTAGCTCAAATGTGTTGGGTTGTATTATAAACGGGATATTTCTCGCTGAATCCTTTAACAAGGACGTTACTTCCTCTATATCTTCGTTATGAGTCGATAGACACATAATACATTTTATAAAAACCTCTTTTTTTCTGGCTACATTCAGAAATTTTTTATGCTCTTGCCAATACTTATCATGTTTTCCTGAAGTAGGCAATTTAAAATCCATGGCAATTATATCAATATAATCAATAACATCTTTAAGCTCTTCATGAAATATACCGTTAGTTTCTAAATATGTTTTTATTCCATCTTTCTTTACCAATTGAAGTATCTCTTTTAAAAAATCTTTCTGCATTAAAGGTTCGCCACCGGTAAAGCTTATAGAATGGTAATTCTTGGTGAAGCCGGAAATGATATCATGCAATTCATTGGGTGTATATCTTTCATAAGTAGAAAGCTTGGTATCGCAAAAAACACAATCCAGGTTACAACCGTAAAACCTTACAAACAACTGTCTTGATCCGGTATATAGCCCTTCTCCCTGGACACTGCAAAAAACTTCCGAAATTTTCCCGGTAACTGATGGTCTAATCATAGCTTGGATCCTCCATATTAAGACTAGCAAAACCTTTTTCTCGTAATTTACAACTATCGCAAACTCCGCAGGGAACCTTTCCTCCCTTATAGCAGGACCATGTGCGCTTAAGTGGAACCCCTAATTTTTTTGCCTTTTTTATAATCTCTGCCTTTGTACATTTAATCAAAGGCGTGTGAATTTTTATTTTTCCTCCTTCAACTCCCTTTTTTGTGGCCTGCTCTATTAGTTTATTGAAAATCTTATAATATTGCGGACGACAATCAGGATAACCTGAAAAATCTATTATATTTGCTCCGATAAATATGCTGTCGGCGCCCACTGCCTCGGCAAAAGAGAGAGCAAAGCTTATAAAAATAGTATTTCTTGCCGGTACATAAGTCGAGGGAATATGATTTCCTACAACAGAAAATTTACCCTTCTTATGAACCGGAATCTTGATCTTATCATCTAAAAGAGCAGAACCCTTCCAGGGCAGGCTGATTTTTAAAATATAATATTTACACCCTGCTAAGCGGGCAATTTTAACGGCAGAATTTAACTCTTTTCTGTGCCGCTGGCCATAATCAAACATTAAACAACTGACCTTATATCCTTTTGCCTTTGCGATATACAAAGTCGTTGCCGAATCTAACCCTCCTGAGAGCAAAACAACAGCCTTTTTCATAAAATCCCAATACTAAAATCCAAATCACAAAAATTTTTATTATCTATCATTTCAAGATTAATTTGTCATTTGAAATTTGACATTTGTCATTTCAGTTTACTGTATAATATGTAGCGCTGCTTCTTTCGTTTTCCCACACAGTCACTTCTAGCTTACTGGACTTAATACCGCTTTTTCCAATTAATTTATTATAAATAAATCTTGCGATATTCTCTGAAGAAGGATTTACCTTGGTAAAATAGCTTAACTTATTTAAATGCTTATGATCCAGTAGATCTAGGACACTTTTTAATTCTTTTTTAAGATACCGAAAATCAATCACTAAACCTATCTTATTTAATTTGGCAGACACAACCGCAATTTCAACCTTCCAGTTATGGCCATGCAATTCTTCACATTGCCCCTTATACTCCCGCAGGCTATGCGCGGAACTAAAATCCGATATAACCCTTACTTTAAACATTATCCACCTTCTCTATTCTTTTTAACTTATGTCCCAGAAACATCTCGGCTACCTTCTTGAAATTTCCCGGCTCATCTGATACATAACAAGAAAGCTTACCCCGAATTTTTTTATTATTACTTAAACCTGCGTCGGATAAAATCCGCCCCGTATGGCGCGCGACAGCCTCTGCCGAATCAACCAATTTTACTTTCCTGCCTAAAACACTCGCAACCGGCGCTTTTAATAAAGGATAATGCGTACACCCTAAAATAAGCGTATCAATGTTTTTCTTGGCTAAGGGCTCAAGATAAACGGACGCGATATCGTACGTTATAGTTTTTCCCGCCCAGCCCTCTTGGACTAACGGCACAAACAAAGGACAAGAAAAACTAAAAACTTTTATTTCTTTAGATATCTTTTTTATGTGTTTTTCATAAGCGCGGCTTCTAATAGTTTCTCGCGTACCGATTACCCCTACTCTTTGATTCCTCGTAATACTCGCTGCTTGAGCTGCTCCCGGAGATATAACTCCGATAATAGGTATTTTAAAATTCTTCTTAATATCACAAAGGGCAGCGCTTGAGGCTGTATTACAGGCAACAACGATCAGCTTTACATTTTTCTTAAGTAGGAATAGTATATTCTGAATTGAAAAACGTAATACCGTATCTCTTGATTTAGAACCGTATGGCAGGCGCGCCGTATCACCGAAGTAAACAATATCCTCATAAGGCAAATGCTTTTTTAATTGCCTGACTACTGTTAATCCGCCTATCCCCGAATCAAAAACACCTATCGGCCGCCTATCACTCATTAGTATTAATTTCTCCCTTCAGCATATCGTTTGTAAGATACTATTCCCGAAACTAAAGCCTCCGCGATTTGCTGGCGGTAAAAAGGATTCTTTAAATATTTTTCTTCCCGGGCATTAGAAACAAAACCCACCTCAACCAAAACTGCCGGCATCTGAGTTTTCTTTAAAACAGCATATTTAGCGGATTTTACACCCAAAATTTTAACACCCACATCTTGAGAGCATTGCTTGCAAATTCTATCGGCTAACTCTATAGATTCAAGGCGATTTTCTCCAAGCACTAAATCCCATACTATCGTCTGCGTATCACTGGAAATACTACCTATAGAATTATCTCCAAAATAAACGCCCGCCTGCCCCCTCCTTAAAGAATTCTTATCTTTAGCTAAAACAATGGAACGCGAGACATCATCTAAGCTATCAGATACATAATAAACTTCAAATCCAGACAAGCTTCTACTTTGACTGGCATTAGAATGCACGCTAATAAATAAATCAGCACCAGCCTTATTCGCGATATCCGCGCGCTTAGCTAAAGGAATAAGCACATCGCTGCTTCGCGTCATAATAACGTCAATTCCGGCGGATTCTAATTCTTTCTTCATACGTTTAACAATATCAAGATTAACATTTTTTTCATATAATCCGTATTTTCTTCCTACTGCCCCCGGATCTTTACCTCCATGCCCCGCGTCAAGACATACCTTCCTAATTTTATAATATGATTTCCCAACTTTTCCTGTGGTTCCTTTTGGGCCTAAAAATCCAGATAGAGCAACTCGCGTAAAATCAACAGGAACCAAAACTTTTCCTTTATATGAACGGACAGGATATTTTAGCATTACAGATCTGCCGTTTACCAATACAACACGGCTATCCGTAAGAAGCCTTACCTGATTATCTTTTTTTGTCAATAAAACAGTGCGGGCAATAGCATCATAATCCCAGCTAATACCTTCCTTGCGACAAACCTGGATTAAAGAGATATACGTCTTGCCTGATAAAGTCGTGATAGAATACCCCGATAAATCCAGAGGCATAGGTCGACGCGCGGCACAACCGCAAAAAATTAAACTAATACATAAAAATGCCGCGATTACGCCGGGTAACCTTACTAAGTTATTTTTTCTCATTTTGTTTAGTGGAGGTGGGCAGATTCGAACTGCCGTCCTCAAGCCTTAGACTAAAAGCTTCTACATGTTTAGTTTACCTTTTAGTTTTACTTGTGCTGCTTCGGTAAACGGAATTAGCGCAAGCGTAGTCTTTTA
>CAJVXN010000037.1 GCA_913009335.1 uncultured bacterium | reverse complement strand
ATGTTTGTGGGAATGTAGTGGAGTAGGAAGGGGGGGGGTGGGGGGGGTGTTTTTTTTTTTCAAGCAGAAGACGGCATACGAGATAAAGGAATGTGACTGGAGTTCAGACGTGTGCTCTTCCGATCTTTGCCTTGTTTCGTTTTATTCTGCCCACCAAGGAAATACGCATATGCGGCGGCAGGCAGACAAATCTAAGAAGTCTGCAGTCTCTTATTTTTATGGCCGGGGCCGATGCTATCATTATAGGTAATTATTTAACAACAAAAGGCAGCGCTCCGGAAGATGATATCCAGATGGTAGAAGATTTAGGGTTTAAAATCGTCGATAGGGATAATCCTCTAAATAAAGATGCACTCCTTTAAAGAAGAGTTAGATAGTTTAAAGCAAGATGGTCTCTTTCGCCAGCTTAGGCTCATCGAATCGTCCCAGGGTAGTCATGTTAGTATCAATAATCAAACATTGTTGAATCTTTGTTCAAATGACTATCTGGGTTTATGTAATGATTCAAGACTAAAAATTGCCGCAATTGAAGCAATTAAAAAATACGGTTTTGGATCCGGGGCATCGCGCCTGGTTTGCGGCAATATGCTTTTACATGAAATGCTGGAGGAGGTAATAGCCGAATTTAAAGAGACGGAATCTGCTCTGGTATTTAATAGTGGTTATTGCGCGAACCTGGGGATGATTGCCGCACTCAGCACAAAAGACGATATTATTTTTTCTGATAGATTTAATCATGCTTCAATCTTAGATGGTGCTATCCTTTCTCGCGCAAAGTTACGCCGTTATCCCCACAAAGATATGTTTTCCTTGGAAAGTTTATTGAAACAGGCTAGCTTGTTTAAGAGGCGTTTGATTGTTACAGATACGGTTTTTAGTATGGATGGGGATTTGGCTCCGCTTTATGAAATTCTAAATCTTGCTGATAAATATGATTGTTTTGTATTCCTAGATGAAGCGCATGCAACAGGTGTCTTGGGCAGTCTTGGTAAGGGTGCCTTAGAGTATTTTAATATAAAGAGTGAACGTTTTATTCAGATGGGGACTTTAAGCAAGGCCCTGGGAGGGTTTGGGGCTTATGTTTGCGGCAGTAAAACATTGATTGATTATTTTATTAATAAGGCACGCGCTTTTATTTATACAACAGCATTGCCTCCTTCGGTATGCGCTTCTGCAATCACTGCATTTGGTATAATTAAAAATGACGATTCATTGCGTAATAAATTAAGACACAACTTACAGTTTTTTAGAGATGGGTTAAGGGAAAGAGGGTTTAAAGTGTTAGATGATCCTACGCCGATAATACCTTTACTGGTTAATGATATAAAGAAAACGATGGATTTTAGCCGGCTGTTATTTGAGGCGGGTATTTTCCTGCAGGCTATACGGCCACCGACAGTACCAAAGGGAACTTCGCGTCTGCGTATCACCGTAAGCGCCGCGCACAAAGAAGAGGACCTTGAATTTGCTTTGGATAAAATCAAAATGATTGGAAAGCAATTAGGGGTTATTTAGCTGCTATTTACAAATTTTCTTATAATTTGGATACGTGTGATATTTTATGGGTTCTTTCGTAAATTTTGTGAATGTTTAGTGATATAAATTCAGCATGGTGTTTTTCGCGCGCAACCATGCGAGCAGTCCCCGAAGGGGACCATAAGGTCTAATTCAGGCATGCGTTGCGATGTGAGCACGTAAAACACCATGGGGAATTTAATTTTTTAACTACTCCTTTATTCTAGGATATATTATATAAAAAAATTTATATTATTTACGAATAACTTATTTTAGATATGATAAAAAGAAAGATGATTAAAAATATAGTTTTTTTACCCGGTTGGAGTTTTACTGCCGGAATCTGGAAGGTTCAGGCGGAGTATTTTGCGTCTTTAGGGTTTAATATTATTTCTTGCGAGCCTGAGGATATCGCGTATTGCCTTAAGAATATAGAAATAAATAAGAGCGTATTTGTCGCTTGGTCATTAGGGTGGTTTAAATTAGCGGCTGCTTTACAAAAGGAGAAGACGTTACCTTGTGCAGTTGTGGTAGTTTCCGGCGCTATTAAATTTAAAGGATCACTATTGCGTCTTATTATTCGGGATTTTAAGAAAGATGCGGAATCTCTGTTAGTAAATTTTAATCAATGGCTATTTACGGATAAGGAGAGGGTTAATTCAGGCGCATTCCGCGAGCTAAATTTCATATCATCTAATCGTATCTCCAATCAGGACAAGTTATTAGCGGATTTATTGTTTCTTCGTAATATTTCACTGGATAATTATTTATCTTGCTTTAGTAATGTATCTGTTCTATTAATTGCGGGTAGGTATGATGCGATTTGTCCTTTAGATGCAACAGTTGAATTGGGGAGGCGGCTGCCTCGCGCGGAGTTTAAAATATTAGATACCGGGCATATTCCTTTTATAACAAAAGCTGATGAATTTAATAAAATCATCGAGAAGTCAATATTTTAGTGAGTATATATAAGTAATTATAGGTAAATATAGGTAAAGTTAAGTAAATTAAAGTAACTATGTTTTCTGCTTTAAAAATAAGGGAAAAGTTTTCTGCTGCTTCTAGTGATTATGATGATTATGCATTTATTCAGCGGCGAATTGGCAGTGAGTTAATTAGGTTTCTTGCGCGAGATGAAAAAGCCGCAGGGTCTCTTCTTGATATTGGTACGGGTACGTCTTATTTTTTATCGCAGATATCTCTGCTTTATCCTGACGTAAAAATATTCGGATTAGATTTTGCCCCGGGCATGTTAAAGATTGCCAAGCGTCGTGGTGTAAGATTTTTAATTCAGGCGGATACGGAATCACTTCCTTTTAGTTTGGATAGTTTTGATCTTATAGCTTCTAATCTTGCGTTTCAATGGCCGCTACAGTTAGACGTAGCATTCTCTGAGGTGTTAAGAGTTTTAAGGCCGGGTAGAGATTTTTATTTTAGTATTTTTGGTCCACATACATTTTTTGAGCTGTTTGAGTGCGTAAATAGAGTAAAAGCTATTTCAGATTTTGAAATTCTGCCTTCTAAGGAAAAAATTTATAAAGCGTTAACTCATGCGGGATTTTCCAGCATAGAGATTACGAGCAGTTTGTTTTGTGAATACTTCTCTGATTTTCTAAGTATTATACGCTGGTTAAAGCTTTTGGGGGCAAACCAAAGAGGAGTGCGTTTTTCCGGTTTAGAGGCACGAAGTGTTTTTAAAAATGCTGAAAGCCTATATCGGCAAAATTTCTCTAAGGATAATAAGCTCATTGTTTCGTTTGAGAAAATATTCGTTAAGGCAGGGAAATTATGAGAAAAGGTATTTTTATTACCGGGACAGATACAGATATTGGTAAGACCCACGTTGCATGCGCTATTATACGTATTTTAAAGAAGCGCGGTATTGATTGTGGAGTAATGAAGCCTGTTCAATGCGCAGGAGAGGATGCTAAAAGATTGATTAGGTCTTCTTTCTCTAAAGACGAGTTAAGTCTTGTTAACCCGTTTTTTTCTAAATATCCTTATGCGCCTGTTACGGCATTTGCCAAAGAGAAAATACGTTTCAGCAGAAAAAAAGTTATTAACATATATCATAAGCTGTCTATGCGGCATAAATTCATGGTGGTTGAAGGCGCGGGAGGATTAATTGTGCCTATAACAGCAAGATACCGAATTTGCGATTTAATAGTTGATTTTAAGTTGCCAATCGTAATTGTTGCGCGATTAGGATTAGGTACAATAAATCATACTCTTCTTAGTGTAGAATATGCGCGCAGTAAAGGTATTAAAATAGCGGGTATTATTTTTAATAATTTATCGAGGCGTATTGGTGCTTCGGAAAAGATGAATCCTAGGATTATAAAAAATCTATCCGGTGTGCCTATCTTAGGCAGAGTTGGCTATAGCCCGTATGCAATTAAGAGAAAAACCTTAAGCAATATAGATATTGACATAAGCAGGATTATATATGAATAAAAGATTACAGCGCTTGGATAAAAAATATATCTGGCATCCTTTTACTCAAATGCAGGATTGGTTAAGAGAGGAACCTTTAATCGTAAGAGAAGGAAAATCTTCTTATATTTTTGATACAGCAGGTAAAAAGTATCTAGATGGCGTATCGTCTCTATGGGTAAATGTCCACGGCCATAGAAAAAAAATAATTGATAAGGCGCTTAGAGATCAGTTAAAACTAATAGCACATTCGACTTTTTTAGGGCTTACGCATAAGCCCGCAATTGAATTAGCAGAGGAATTGATTAAGATCGTACCATCTGGATTAGCTAAGGTGTTTTATTCAGATAATGGCTCAACGAGTGTTGAGATTGCCCTTAAGATGTCTTTACAATACTGGCTGCATAAAGGAAGACATAAGAAAACAAAGTTTATTTATTTTGAGAATTCTTACCACGGTGATACCATAGGTTCGGTTAGTGTCGGAGGGATAGATTTATTCCACAGGTTATATCGTCCATTGCTTTTTAAGTCGTATCGTCTGTCTTTTTCATACGCAAGGCTTAAGAGCGTTATTATAAAACATCATAGAAATATCGCTGCTTTAGTTATTGAGCCGTTGATTCAGGGGGCGGCCGGTATGAGGCTTGCGCCGCACGGATTTTTAAGGGAAATTCGCAGTTTGTGTTTACGCTATCAGATATTATTAATTACTGATGAGGTGGCTACGGGTTTTGGCAGGACGGGTAAGATGTTTGCCTGCGAGCATGAGGGGGTGAGTCCGGATATTATGTGCGTGGGTAAAGGGATTACGGGGGGATACTTACCTCTGGCGGCAACTTTAACAACTAATAGGGTTTATTCCGCGTTTCTGGGTAAATATAAAGATAAGAAGACTTTTTTTCATGGTCATAGTTATACCGCAAATCCGCTAGCTTGTGCTGCGGCACTTGCTAATTTGAAAATATTTAAAAAAGAAAAAACATTGGTGGAATTACAGCCAAAGATAGATCAACTTAGGCGAGGGCTTGAGGGGTTTTATAAGCTTAAGTCTGTGGGCGAAGTGCGGCAGTTAGGTTTTATGGTTGGGATAGAATTAGTTAAGGATAAAAGGATCAATGCGGCCTATCTCCAGGATGATAAGATCGGCATAGAAGTAGTAAAGGAGGCAAGAAGAAGAGGTGCTATACTTAGACCTCTAGGTAATGTTATTGTGCTCATGCCCCCTCTTTCGATAAGTAGTGTGGATCTTCGGAAATTGCTTAAAATTACCTACCAGTCAATTGCTGCAGCGACTAATAATAGTTGAAATATGCTATTTATTCAGTAAGGGGGCACGAGGGTTGCGATGTTATAAAATAGTGAAGTGTCCGGTTCTTTAACAAGTGAAATGTCCGCTTTCAAAGCGGGGTATGATAATATGTTTAGCTTAACCATGGAGGTTAGCTATGCAAACGTATTATCCAAAACCCGCACTGGAGCGGGCAATGAAGGTTCAAGAAGTAATCTTAAGGGTATTATCCGGACAAATTAACTGGGTCCAGGCAGCAGAGATACTGGGAATATCATGCAGGCAGATAAGGAGATGGAAGGTCAGATATGAATTATACGGTTATGACGGGTTATATGACAGACGTCGTAAAGTACCCAGCCCGAAAAGGATTCCTCTTGATAAAGCTGAAAGAATCCTAAAACTATATAGGGAAAAATACTTCGATTTTAATATCTCTCACTTCTACGATAAGTTAAAGAAAGACCATAATATAAGCTTAAGTTACAATTGGGTAAGACTAGCTTTAGAAGGAGCAGGATTGATTAAAAAGCGCAATAGGCGCGATAAACACAGAAAGCGACGCCCCAGGAAACCCTTAATAGGCATGATGCTGCATATAGACGGCTCTCCTTATGACTGGTTCGGTAATGATACTGAATATGACATAATTGCCATATCAGATGATGCTAATAATAAGCTCTATGACATAGAATTGGTAAAAGAAGAGAATGGCCTAACCTGCATGAGCATGTTAAAGACTGTCGTGGAAAAGAACGGTATATTTTGCTCTTTATACTCAGACAGGGCCAGCCACTTCTTCCTTACCAAAAAGTCCGGAGAAGATGTATCTAAAGATAATCCGACGCAAATAGCTAGGGCGCTCAAAGAGCTGGGAATTAATCCTATACCTGCTTATTCACCTCAGGCAAGAGGAAGATCAGAGAGGCTTAATAGGACATTGCAGGGCAGGATACCGCAGGAATTAAGGCTAAGAGGCATAAAGACCTTAAGGGAAGCGAATAGATACTTAAAAACAGAATACCTTAAAGAACATAACAAGAGATTCGTTAGAAAATCGGAACAAAAAGGCAGCGCTTTTATCAAGGTGCCTAAGACAATAGATTTAAACAAGATATTCTGCTTCAAACACGAAAGAACAGTGAATAACGACAATACCATATCGTTTAAAAATAGGTTACTGCAGATAGGCCCATCAGAACTACGTGTATCATTCGCTAAATGCAAAGTAACTATCTATGAGCATATAGATGATTCTATATCCGTAGGATACGGGCCGCACATGGTAGGTTATTATTTACCTAAGCAGTTATCCACAAATTCACATTATTCACAAAAAGAAAAGGTAGCCAAAAGAAAAAGAGCTACTGCTACTATTAATCAAAAGCGGACAGATCACTTGTTAGAAAAAGCGGACATCTTGACATGTTAGTTACAATCCAAAACAAAATAATTGACAAATCAGGTATTTTGTTAGATAATATTGCCTCGCATGTAATCATACCTTTATTTCTTCTGGCGTAAATCTTTAAGGTTTATAGAGAGTTAGGTTAAATAATTGTTTTGAGTATGCGTAAAATTATAAAAATAAAAGGAGAGTGACTTTTAATGATTGTTGAAGACCAAACAACACTTGCAGAGCTTTATGAGCAAAGTGTAAAAGAAATTAAAGATGGCCAGATTGTTCCCGGTAAAATTGTAGCTTTATCTTCAAAAGAGGTAATGGTTGATATAGGGTATAAGTCCGAAGGGGTTATAGCCTTATCGGAATTCCCCGATCCTAAGGCCCTTAAGCTGGGTCAGGATATCGAGGTCTATATTGAAAACAAGGAAGATGATCATGGGATGATTATTCTTTCCCGCGAGAAGGCAGAGCGCTTAAAGGGTTGGAATAAGATAACAGATACTTCCAAAGAAGGCGATGCAATAGATGGAGTCGTCAAGAGGAAGGTGAAGGGCGGATATATAGTTGATATTTACGGTATTGAAGGTTTTGTTCCGGCTTCTTTGTCCAGTTTTAGAGGTATGCTTGATAAAGATATAATGCATAAGACTTTTAAATTTAAGATAATAAAAATGAATACACTCCGTCGTTCGGTGATTCTTTCACGTAAAGATGCCTTAAAATCCGAACGCGAAGGTATGCGGACAAAACTTTGGGAAGAACTTAAAGTTGGACAAGTATGTTCCGGGGTGGTTAAAGGCATTACTGATTTTGGCGCCTTTATTGATTTGGGCGGAGTCGATGGCCTTCTGCATATTATGGATATGAGTTGGTCCCGTATATCACATCCTTCAGAACTGGTAGCTTTGGGAGATAAAATAGAAGTTATGATTTTAAATGTTGATAAAGAAGCTTCTAAGGTATCTTTAGGCCTTAAGCAGCGCAGTCCTGATCCGTGGGAAGAAGTTGAGAATAAATTCCCCGTAGGTTCGCGCCACAAAGGTAAGGTTGTAAATATTTTAAATTATGGTGTATTTGTTGAGCTTGAGAAAGGAATTGAAGGCCTGATACATATTTCTGAGATTTCCTGGCAGAAAAGAATTCAGGATGTTAAGGATATTTTTGCCATTGGAGATATGACCGAGGTGCAGGTTTTGAATATTGATAAGAAGTCCCGGCGCATTTCTCTAAGCATAAAACAGATTGAAAGTAATCCTTGGCTTGATGCCGAAGCAAAATTTCCCGTTGATTCAAAGATTAGCGGTAAAGTAAAAGGTTTTACGGATTACGGAGCTTTTGTAGAGCTGGATAGTAATTTAGAGGGAATGATTCATATCTCAGATATGTCTTGGACAAAAAAGATAAATCACCCTCAAGATGTTTTGAAAAAAGGTCAGAAAGCTGAGGTTGTGGTTTTGTCCGTAGACGGAGCGAATCGTCGCATTTCCTTGGGGCTTAAGCAGCTTACGCCTAATCCTTGGTCTGGAATTGCCGATAAATATCCTGTAGGTATGGATATGGATTCCGAAGTTATCCAGATAAACAATTTTGGAGTATTTGTAAAGCTAGAAGATGATATTGAAGGTTTGGTTTATATTTCCGAAATTGATAAAGAAGAAATGGATAAGCTAAAACCCGGTGATAAACTGAAGGTAAGGATTTTTAAGGTTGATGCCGAGCAGGGTAAGATAGGGCTTACAGCCAAGTTAATTTAATAAATTAACTTCGATCGAAAAATATATTTTTACCGTAAGCGGCTAGAGGAATTCCGAAAACAATCTTAACGTTTTTCTTAAGCAGTCCTAATTTCAGGGCTGCTTTTCCTATTGTGTACATGATGCGATTATCAATATGAAATAAGGCGGCAGTGTTTACCGCGGAGCTTAGGGCTATCCCCAGGTCAATTGCGTTATAGCTGCATATTGCACCTTTTTTTTGGGCAGTTGCGCAATCTTTAAATCCGCAAAAGCCACAAACAGTTAATCCCATAGGTTTGATTTTTGTTCCTATTAAAATAATTTTGTCACAGCGTAATATATTTTGGGCATCCCTGGCAAAAAAGGCGAGATTTTCAGATTTTGCGATTTGTTTCATTGTAGCCGCTAAGCGCTTTATTTGTGGTTTCCCAATAACTTTAGTTTCAATGTTATCTATGCCGCGTGCTTTAGGGGCAGTACGAGCGGCAGCTAGCATAAGGTTAGCTACGTTTTGGATTGCGTCCTTTTCATGTTTATTCACCCCGTCCTTCCTTCCTAAGTTTATCCCGCCCTTTAGGAAGGGCTGGGTTCATATAAAATATTGTAGATGAATATATTGATTGTGTCAACCCCGTTAGAGATACCCTTTTTAGAAAATTGAATAAATCCCATAGCGAATTAGAGAAGCATAAATTTACATAAAAATTGACTTTATAGATGGGTACCTTCGGTGACCTATCTCTAACGGGGTTAATATATTTGACGAATGAGGCTTTTTGTAATATAATTCAAACTTATGGACATAAAATCACAGCTTGATTTAATTAAGAGAGGGACTCTCGAAATTATATCAGAAGTTGAGTTAGTTAAGAAACTTAATCAAAATAGACCTCTTGTTATTAAGGCCGGGTTTGATCCTACTGCGCCGGATATTCATTTGGGGCACACTGTTCTTCTGCGCAAACTAAAGCATTTTCAAGAGTTGGGGCATAGGGTTATTTTTCTTATTGGGGATTTTACGAGCTTGATCGGTGACCCCAGCGGTCAGACAAAGACCAGGCCTAATTTGACACAAGAACAAATAGAGGAAAATGCCAAGACTTATAGCAAGCAGATACTTAAAATTCTGGATAAAAGAAAAACGAATATTGTTTTTAATAGTAGTTGGTTTAAAAAGATGGATTCCGCACAAATTTTAGGTCTTGCGAAATATTCAACTGTAGCGCAGATTTTGGCAAGGGCTGATTTTAGTAAGCGATATAAAGAAAATAAAGATATTTCATTGCTTGAATTTTTTTATCCTTTGCTACAGGCATACGATTCGGTTCATCTAAAAGCAGATATTGAACTTGGGGGTAGTGATCAAAAATTTAATCTTTTATTTGGTAGGCAGCTTCAGCAGGATTTTGGCCAAGAGCAGCAAGTAGTAATTATGACCCCTCTTTTGGAAGGTCTAGATGGCGTAAATAAGATGTCTAAATCGTTAAATAACTATGTAGGTATAAATGAAGAGCCGGGTGATATGTTTGGTAAGCTTATGTCAATCTCAGATGAATTAATGATGAAATACTATGAATTGCTTACTGATGAAGATTTAGATGATATTAAGGTAGAGGGCGATGGTTTGGCAACCGATAGCCAAAGCCATAAAGATATGCATCCCATGGAAGCTAAGAAAAAATTGGCAGGTTTAATTATTGAACAATATCATAATAAGAAAAAAGCAGAATTCGCAAGATTAGAATTCGAGAAGATATTTCAGAAAGGTGACTTTAAAGAGGTAGAAGTAAAAAAAGGTAAAGTTAACGCGGATGAGATTTCTATTTTTGATTTATTGGATAATCCGGAAATAAACCTTAAAGGCCTTTTAAATTTAAAAGGGAAAAATGATTTCAGAAGATTGGTTTCCCAGGGGGCAGTTAAGGTCAATGGTAATAAGATTAGTGATATAAATTTTCCTATAAAAGCAGATGGTACTGAGTATAAAATACAGGCTGGATCTAAGCGTTTTGTGCGGATATGTCTTAAAAAGGCGGTGTAGGCGTAAGTCATTGTTTTTAAAGATAGTTTAGTTTCTGCGGAATTAAAAATTTCTGAAAATAAATCTTGACAAGATGGTTTATATTTGTTATATTTATAGACCTTGATGAAGCAGCATTACCACAGTAAATTTATTTAGGAGGTAACTAAACTGCTTAAATTAGTATTTGACAGATTTACTTAAATATTTTTAAGACAAGATAAATTGTCGTTTTTTCGGCATCGACACTTGTTGATGCTTTTTTTTATTGTTCTTTGTTAGAGTTCTAATAGCCAAGTTTTTTTCGGAGAGTTTGATCCTGGCTCAGAGTGAACGCTGGCGGCGTGGATTAGGCATGCAAGTCGTGCGATCTATTTTAAATTCTGCAAGTTTTCGCAAGAAAAAATGCAAACTTTATGTTTAGATAGCGGCAAACGGGTGAGTAACACGTGAGTAACCTACCCTTAAGACTGGAATAGCTTTGCGAAAGCGGAGGTAATGCCGGATGTGCCTTAGTAAACTTATGTTTATTTAGGCAAAGACAGGGACCGTAAGGCCTGTTACTTATGGATGGACTCGCGTCCTATCAGCTTGTTGGTGAGGTAATGGCTCACCAAGGCATTTGACGGGTAGCTAGTCTGAGAGGATGTTTAGCCACACTGGGACTGAGACACTGCCCAGACTCCTACGGGAGGCTGCAGTCGAGAATATTTAGCAATGGACGAAAGTCTGACTATGCGACGCCGCGTGAGGGATGAAGGTTTTTGGATTGTAAACCTCTTTCGATCGGGAAGAAAATACTATTGTTAATAGCAATAGAGTTGACGGTACCGAGAGAAGAAGCTACGGCTAACTCCGTGCCAGCAGCCGCGGTAATACGGAGGTAGCGAGCGTTACTCGGATTCATTGGGTGTAAAGGGCAAGTAGGTGTCTTGGCAAGTTTTAGGTGAAATCTTCCGACTCAATCGGAGAACTGCCTAAAAAACTGCTAGGATTGAGTGTGGTAGAGGAGAACGGAATTCTCGGTGTAAGAGTGAAATCTGTAGATATCGAGAGGAACACCAGTGGCGAAGGCGGTTCTCTAGCCCACAACTGACACTAAATTGCGAAAGCTAGGGGAGCAAACAGGATTAGATACCCTGGTAGTCCTAGCCGTAAACGATGAGCACTAGGTGTCGGATCTTAGGATTCGGTGCCGCAGTTAACACGTTAAGTGCTCCACCTGAGGACTACGACCGCAAGGTTAAAACTCAAAGGAATTGACGGGGGCCCGCACAAGCGGTGGAACATGTGGTTCAATTCGATGCTACGCGAGGAACCTTACCAAGGCTTGACATATAGGTAGTAGGAACCTGAAAGGGAGACGATCCCGAAAGGGAAGCCTATACAGGTGCTGCATGGCTGTCGTCAGCTCGTGTCGTGAGATGTTGGGTTAAGTCCCGCAACGAGCGCAACCATCATCCTTAGTTGCCACCTTTTGATGTCTTTGATATCAAAAGAGCACTTTAAGGAGACTGCCCTGGATAACGGGGAGGAAGGTGGAGATGACGTCAAGTCCGTATGGCCTTTATGCCTTGGGCTACACACGTGTTACAATGTCTGGTACAAAGGGTTGCCAACCCGCGAGGGGGAGCTAATCCCAAAAAAGCAGACTCAGTTCGGATTGAAGTCTGAAATTCGACTTCATGAAGTTGGAATCGCTAGTAATGGCGGATCAGTTACGCCGCCGTGAATACGTTCCCGGGCCTTGTACACACCGCCCGTCAAGCGATGGGAGCTGGGGGTACCCGAAGTCTCTAGTAATAGGGCCGAAGGTAAAACCGGTGACTGGCGCTAAGTCGTAACAAGGTAGCCGTACGGGAACGTGCGGCTGGATCACCTCCTTTCTAATTTATTCTATTTATAGAATAGGTTACTTCTAAGGTGAAGAAGCATAGTTTGAAATTTAAGCTGTGGGAAGATTTTAAGTGATATAAAAATGAATAAGCCTACAAACTTCTCTTGAGTTTAAGGCTTGGCTATTCTCTTTTTGTAATTTGCCTGCTTAATAAGCAGGCAAAAAAATTGCTATGAAACAAGAAAAACTGGGCCCATAGCTCAGTTGGTTAGAGCACAGCCCTGATAAGGCTGGGGTCAGTGGTTCGAATCCACTTGGGCCCACCACTTTTCCGTATATTAGATTTTGTGTTTTTTGATATGTGATATGCGAATGACGGATATGGGGGGCGTAGCTCAGCTGGGAGAGCATCTGCTTTGCAAGCAGGGGGTCGTCGGTTCAACTCCGATCGCCTCCACCAACTTAAGTTTTCATTTCTGGTTTTTAATATAGATAGAGATAAATTCTAACGTTTATTAAGATAAATTTTGTGTGTTTGCGTTTTTACTTAATTTACAGACACATTTTGTTCTTTGACAATTTTTCGTCATAATTAAGTAGATGGATCTACTTGAAGTTGTATAGAATTTTGTGGTCAAGCTACAAAGAGTTTATGAAGGATGACTAGGTCAAATGAGGCGATGAAGGACGCGGTAAGCGGCGATACGCTCGGAGGAGCTGCAAACAAGTTTTGATTCCGAGATTTCCGAATGGGAAAACCCACTTTGAGTCATATCAAAGTATTCTATCCTGAAATTAAAAATAGGGATAGAAAGCGATACTCGGCGAAGTGAAACATCTCAGTAGCCGGAGGAAAAGAAAACACAGTGATTCCCTTAGTAGCGGCGAGCGAAGCGGGAAGAGCCCAAACCTTGGTGTTTACATCAAGGGGTTGCGGGACCTCAATATGAGAGATTAAGAGATAGCAAAAGTGCATGGAAATGTACGCCATAGAGAGTGAAAGCCTCGTATGCGAAATCTCAAGATCCTCTAGAGGTATCCCAAGTACTACGGAGCACGGGAAATTCTGTAGGAATCCAGGCCGACCATGGCCTAAGGCTAAATACTACATTTGGACCAATAGTGTACAAGTACCGTGAGGGAAAGTTGAAAAGAACCCCGGGAGGGGAGTGAAATAGAACCTGAAATCATAAACTTACAAGCGGTTCGAGCTCTATGAGTGTCGACTTGTTCGGCATCACGAGTGAGAGCGTACCTTTTGTATAATGGACCGGCGAGTTATTGTGTGATGCAAGCTTAAGGTGTTAAGCACCGAATGCGTAGCGAAAGCGAGTCTTAATAGGGCGCCACAGTATCATATAATAGACCCGAAACTGAGTGATCTACCCATGGCCAGAGTGAAGTTCCGAGAAATCGGAATGGAGGCTCGAACCCGTCAATGTTGAAAAATTGTGGGATGAGTTGTGGGTCGGAGTGAAAGGCTAATCAAACTCAGTGATTGCTGGTTCTCCCCGAAATAGTTCTAGGACTAGCCTCGTAAAATGGATGATGGGGGTAGAGTGCTGAATGGGCTAAGGGCCTTACCAGGCTGCCAAACCCAACCAAACTCCGAATACCATCACACCTTATTGCGGGAGTCAGACTACGAGGGATAAGCCTCGTGGTCGCGAGGGAAACAGCCCAGACCGCCAGTTAAGGTCCCTAAAGATAACCTAAGTGGGAAAGGATGTGAATTCACTAAGACAGTCAGGATGTTGGCTCAGAGGCAGCCATCATTTAAAGAGTGCGTAACAGCTCACTGATCGAGTGATTTTGCGCCGAAGATGATCGGGGCTCAAGGTTATTACCGAAACTGCGGCTTCATTTTGATATTTATCAATTTGAGGGGTAGGGGAGCGTTCTGTTCTAGGTTGAAGGTGTACCGTGAGGAGCACTGGACGAAACAGAAGTGATTATGCCGGTATAAGTAGCGAAAATCACGGTGAGAAACCGTGACGCCGCAAATCTAAGGTTTCCTGGGGAAGGTTAATCCTCCCAGGGTTAGTCGATCCTAAGTCGAGGCCGAAAGGCGTAGGCGATGGACAATCTGTTAATATTCAGATACTGGCTAAAAAGCGTTTGACCTGAAAAATTGACGCAGTAAGCTAAATACGCGAAGTGTTGGATGTCTTCGTTCGTGCCTGTACCTTGTAACGTGAGTTGCAAGCGAGGGGAGCGGGGATCCTGCGCTACGGCAAAGGAGAAGGTATCTAAGCTACACTGCCAAGAAAATTTTTTTCAGGGAGCAATTTAGTCATTCGTACCGTAATCCGACACAGGTAGATTATCATAGTATGATAAGGCGCTCGAGTTAACTCTCGTTAAGGAACTCGGCAATCTAGCCCTGTAACTTCGGGAGAAAGGGTGCCACCGACAGTGAAAAGATTTACTCTTAGAGCTGTAGGTGGTCACAGTAAAGTGGCCCGTGTGACTGTTTAGCAAAAACATATCTCTCTGCAAAGTCGTAAGACGACGTATAGGGAGTGACACCTGCCCGGTGCTGGAAGGTTAAGGCAAGGGGTTATCCTGTTTTTAAGGAGAAGCTTCGAACCGAAGCCCTAGTAAACGGCGGCCGTAACTATAACGGTCCTAAGGTAGCGAAATTCCTTGTGGGGTAAGTTCCCACGCGCACGAATGGTGTAACGACATGGGCGCTGTCTCAACGAGAGACTCGGCGAAATTGTAGTGGCGGTGAAGATGCCGTCTACCCGCAACAAGACGAAAAGACCCCGGAACCTTTACTGTATTCTGGTATTGGATTTTGGTCCAACCTGTGTAGTATAGGTGGGAGGCTTTGAAGGTGCGACGCTAGTCGTGCCAGAGCCGCAATGTGAAATACCACCCTTATTGTACTAAGATTCTAACTGTGCGCCGTGAAGCCGGCCACACGACAGTGCCAGATGGTCAGTTTGACTGGGGCGGTTCCCGTCTAAAGTGTAACGACGGGGCCCAAAGGTTCCTTCAGGCTGGTTGGCAATCAGCCGTTGAGTGTAAAAGCATAAGGGAGCTTGACTGCGAGTCCGACAGGACAAGCAGGTACGAAAGTAGGGTTTAGTGATCCGGTGGTAGAAAATGGGATTGCCATCGCTCAACGAATAATAGGTACTCCGGGGATAACAGGCTTATAGCGCTCGAGAGTTCATATCGACAGCGCTGTTTGGCACCTCGATGTCGGCTCATCCTATCCTGGGGCTGTATAAGGTCCCAAGGGTCCGGCTGTTCGCCGGTTAAAAGGGTACGCGAGCTGGGTTCAGAACGTCGTGAGACAGTTCGGTCTCTATCTGTTGTGGGCGTTAAGATACTTGAAGGGGAGCTCTTCCTAGTACGAGAGGACCGGGAGAGACGAACCTCTGGTGTGCCAGTTGTCCTGCCAAGGGCAAAGGCTGGGTAGCTACGTTCGGAAGGGATAAGCGCTGAAGGCATATAAGCGCCAAGCCCACCTCAAGAATAGGTATCTCTCTTCGCTTCGGCGAAGTGAAGGCAGGCCGGAGACTACGGCCTTGATAGGCTCTATGTGTAAGGCCCGTAATGGCTTTAGCTAAAGAGTACTAATCAGCCAATCGGCTTGACCACTATAATTTCTATATACGCTTGAGTAGATATATCCTTAATTATGACGAAAAATTGTTTAAATATTTCCAGTGACTTTGCTGAGAAGGAAACACCCGTTCCACTACGTCTACGGCGTAGTTCCAAAGGGGCTTTGCCCCTATGGCGTCCACCAAAAAATCGTGGTGGACTGTTACCCCTGAAACCTGAGGAAGAAAACTTTCTCAGACTCCATCGGGAACGGGTAGAGTTTAAAGGGGTAGGAAGCGTCACTTAAAAAATATTTAAATTTCCAGTGACTTTGCTGAGAAGGAAACACCCGTTCCCATTCCGAATACGGTAGTTAAGATTCTCGAGGCCGATGGTACTTTAGTGGAAACGCTATGGGAGAGTAGGTAGTCGCTGGGTTAATTATGAAAAACCCGGATAGTTTTACTGTCCGGGTTTTTTATTTGCACTTTGCTACCTACTCTCCCAAAAAGAGGATTTTAAGGAGAAAAGATTGTTTTCTCCTTAGGGGTATATTCTTACCTGTTAAAGGAAGGGTGACAGTGACCCGCCAAGTTTTTTGGCGGGGGGAACGCCATGAAGGGAAACCATCGGGTTTCCCTATGGGGAGTGAACGTCAAATTATGCAAATTGCGCCATAGAAAAAGCCTCTTGTGTATAGCCGAAGAGGGTTTAGAAATTGGCTTCAGTGAACGACGGGAGAGTAGTCGTCGCTGAGGTCCTTTTTATTTGTACTTTAAGTAAAATGTCATTTTTTTTTGAAAATTACCCACTTTTTACAGTTGAAAATTACCCACTTTTTGCAAAAAAAATCTAGTTTTTATCGCCTCCTCTCGAAAACATCTTTTTTCTTTCTTTCAAGCGATAGCTTTCACCTTT
>CAJVXN010000036.1 GCA_913009335.1 uncultured bacterium | reverse complement strand
AGCAGAAGACGGCATACGAGATAAAGGAATGTGACTGGAGTTCAGACGTGTGCTCTTCCGATCTCTATCACATACTGTAATAAAGCGATATCTCTCAAAACTAAAGATTTATCAATTAATAACAAAGAATCTCTATATCAAGCGTATAACTTATTAGCAAATATTTATTCTAAGCAGAAACAACTTGAAAAAGCTATCGCAGCGCTTGAAAAAGCTATAAGGTTAAAACCTAATGCTGATGGGGCTTATTACACAATGGGTATTCTATACGTTCAGTTTGAAGAATATGATAAAGCTAGAGAGGCATTTAATGTTTGTATTCGAATAGGCCCTAACGGAGAATCTAGGGGGGTGCTTACAAATTACGCTACGCAAGCATTAGAAAAAATAAGAAATAAATAAGGAAAATAGTAAAAATTCCGGGGATACGTACCTAATTAGCGGGATATGAATAAATAGTGTCGTTTCTGTAAGCAGGTGTTGAGGCTTAGCCTCAACCATAATTAAAGAGATTTTAGGGTAATGAGAATATTCGGTGGGATTTTATGTTGGATAATACCAGATAAAATTAAAAAAGGGAATTCCGGGGGCACGTACCTAATTAGTGGGATATGAATGCGCCCCTTGCTTGTGTTTTGGTTGAAGCCGGGCTTCAACCAAAAGCTTAAATCAAAGCGACAAGCTTGAGAAGCTATTGAAAGGGTAGTTGATTTCGAATGTTATTTGTTAATGAAAAGGGGAGAGATAGTAAAGCGTTATGAGTAGCTCAGCATCAATAATCTGGGCGGTATTGTTTGGATCAGTTGGCATGGGGTACTTTGTGTATGGCAAGAAACAACAACAGTGGGTTGCTCTATTTTCCGGTATTGCTTTATGCGCTTTTCCATATTTTGGCTCCAATGTATTTCTAATCATTGTTATTGGCATTGGTTTAATGGCTTTACCGTTTTTCATAAGATACTGAATTACAAGGTAAAATAAGTGTTGAGGCTTAGCCTCAACAGAATGCAGTTTATTAGTTGTTATAGGAAAAATGAAAACATTCTTTCAATTATTACCTGTTTTTTTGAGCTTCTTAATGTTAGCAGCGCATTTTTTAAGAGCAGGTAATCTGTTTCTTGTTATAGCCATTCTTTTATTGCCGTTTGGACTATTTATTCGTAAGGCAGTTGTAGTAAGACTGATACAGGTTGCTTTAATCTTTGGGGCTATTGAGTGGATGCGTACAACTTTTTTGTTGGCAGCACTTAGGATTCAGAATAATCTACCATGGGTAAGGCTTGTTGTTATTCTAGGATTAGTTGCTCTTTTCACATTAGCATCAACATTGGTGTTTCTTTCTAAAACATTAAAGAGAAGATACGGGCTTATTTAAAAAACTTGAAAATAATTCCTAATAATAAAGGAATAATATTATGAAAATTTTACTCCATATATGCTGCGCGCCTTGCCTGATTTATCCTCTTGAAAGATTACAGGAAAAAGGTTTTGAGGTGACCGGATTATTTTATAATCCTAATATTCATCCTTTTTCCGAATACAGAAAGAGGAAGCAGGCAGTAGGGCAGCTTAACAAGCGTCTGAATATCGATATTGTTTATCCGCAGTATCTGCCGCAGGAATTCTTTCGAGCCATAGATCATAAAGAGGCCTCTCCTCAGAGATGCCTTGTATGCTGGAGGCTAAGGCTTGCGGTATGCGCACAGATCGCAAAAGATAAAGGTTTTGAGTATTTTTCTACGACTCTTTTAGTCAGCCCTTATCAGGATCAGGAGCTTTTAAAAAAAGCAGGGGATGATATCGCAGCTAGCGAGGGAGTGAAATTTTATTACGAGGATTTCCGTCCGGGTTTTAGGGGTGCTCATAAAAAGGCGCAGGCGGAGGATATATACTGCCAGAAATACTGCGGGTGTATATATTCTGAAATAGAAAGTCATTAAAAGAAGAAAAAGAAATAATATGGAATCTCTTGGCAAGGCATTGATGATCTTTGGTATCATTTTAGTTGCAGTGGGAGCTTTAGTTACTTTTGCTAATAAAATACCCTTTATCGGTAAGCTTCCCGGAGATATCTATATAAGTAGAGAAAAGTTTAGTTTTTATTTTCCGATTACGACCTGTATACTGGTGAGTGTGGTTGTTTCCTTAATTTTGTGGTTTATAAGTAAAAGATGAAAAATATAATTAAGATACTATTTTTTTGTTTTTTAATATTATCAGGGGCAAGTTCCTCCTTCGCAGATAAAGAAAATATTATCCGTGTTCTTGTTTTGGATGATGCGCAGGAAGCAGATATTTTCCTGAGGGGCAGCTATGAAATACGCTCTTTAGTAGGCAATAAGTCATCTGGTACTGTTTTAGGTAAGGGAAGAAAGGGAATACATAAGAGGTTCGAGCTGGAAGGCGGATTTTTAAATATAACCAGCGCAAAAACAGACGCGCTTATAATTATTCCCAGGAAAGGATTATTCTATCTCAACAATCGCCCTTTAAAGGGTAGTGTTGTTATTAAGAGGAATAAATTTTCTAAGCTATCCGTGATAAATTATATAAATATTGAGGATTATATTAAGGGTGTTCTTTTTCATGAAGTATCGCATCGCTGGCCCATTGAATCACTTAAGGCGCAGGCTATTGCAACAAGAACGTATGCGCTTTATCATGCTCAAATGAACAAGGATAAAGATTATGATGTCAGCTCTGATATATATTCTCAGGTCTATGGCGGTAAGAATTCCGAGCGATACCGAACAAATAAAGCCGTAAGATTAACCACGGGGTTAGTTTTATTCTACGAGGGTAAGATTTTTCCTACTTATTTTCATGCAACATGCGCGGGAAAGACCGAAGATGCGAATCAACTCTGGGATATAAATCTTCCTTGCCTGAAAAGTGTTGATTGCCTTTTTTGTGTCGGCTCGCCACATTTTAAATGGGAGAAAAATATAATATTTTCGCAAATCTTAGATAAATTAAATGCCGCGGGGTATAATCTTGAATCTTTAGAAGATATTCAAATAATAGAAAGAAATAATTCTAACCGGGTTAAAATACTTCTTCTAAAGTCTAATAAAGAAGAGTTGAGTATTTCGGGAAAACATTTTCGTCAGATAATGGATCCTAAAGAGATACGCAGTTTGAATTTTAGCCTAGAGATTAATGAGGGCAGTGTGGATTTTTTTGGCTTTGGTTGGGGCCATGGTGTAGGGATGTGTCAGTGGGGAGCATATTTTATGTCTAAGCAGGGATATAAATATCAGAGTATTCTGCAATTTTATTATTCCGGTGCGGAAATAGGAAAAATTAAGAATTAATATGAAACTTTCGGATTTTGATTATAATCTACCTAAGGAATTAATCGCGCAGCACCCCGCTAAAGAACGGGGCGCAAGCAGGCTTTTAGTTTTAGACAGAAAAAAGAAAACTATTTCGCATCGTAAGTTTAGCGATATAGCTGATTATCTTTTGCCCAATGATCTGGTTATACTTAATAATACAAAGGTTCTTCCCGCGCGGATTTTTGGGATACGTGAGAAAACAGGGGGAAAGCTGGAATTTTTATTAGTTAAAAAGGAAGAGAATAATGTTTTTTCTGTTATGATAAGGCCGTCTAAGAAGTTTGTTGAAAATGAAACAATTTTATTTAAGAATAGTAATGGCGGTTTTAAGGGGAGAATGGTTGATAGGAACAAAATTGCTTTTGATCTTGAAAACATAGATGATGTCTATAAAATAGGTACAATGCCCCTGCCCCCGTATATAAAAAGAGAAAGTGACATTTTAGACTTTCAAAGGTATCAAACTGTTTTTGCCGAGGAGTCCGGGTCAATCGCGGCCCCTACCGCAGGCCTGCACTTTACAAAAAGAGTATTAGCAGATATTATAGGTAAAGGCGTTGATATTAATTATGTTACTTTGCATGTTGGTATTGGTACTTTTAAGCCGGTTAAGACTGAGGATGTTAATCAGCATATAATGCATAAGGAGTATTTTAGCGTTGAGGCCGATGTTTTAGCCAGGGTGGTTGTTGCTAAGGAAAATAAAAATAGAGTTTTCGCGGTGGGTACCACTACCTGCCGCAGCCTTGAGGCGTTGGCTAGTCAAAAAATACAATCTTCTTTTTCGGGCTGGACGGATTTGTTTATTTTACCGGGTTATAAATTTAAGGCAGTAGATTCTCTATTAACGAATTTTCATCTGCCTAAGACTACTCTTTTTATGCTTGTATCGGCGTTTGCCGGAGATGAGTTGATTAAGCAGGCATACAAAGAAGCAATTGATCAGAAGTACCGGTTTTATAGTTATGGCGATGCCATGCTAATACTTTAATATTAAATAATGTTTACCCCTTGCCTAAGCACTTGTAAATTTCACGAAATTTACTACGTAGGCTTCGGGATCAATTCCGACATATAACTTATGAGCACTTTGCTCCATAAGTTATGCCGTCATTGAGGAGTGTTTTATGAAAAAAGAATTTATAGACATGCTTGAAAGATGTAAAATCTGTAAACCGGGGATGTGTTGTAGGGATGGTGTTGAGGTAACGAAAGAAGAAATGAAAAGGATTGAAGCGTTTGGGCCCAAGATTGAGAAGCCTTGGTTTGAGCCTATTGATCCTGAGGAAATATCCGAATCCAGCCATGTCGATACCACAGTTATTAGAAATGGCACTTGCGTTTTCCAGGCCAAGAATAAACTATGCGTGGTCTATGGAGTAAGGCCCAATTATTGCGCTGAATTTCCCCTGGAAAGCGGAGAAATCGCCGAGCATTACGAAGAATTATGCCTGGAAAGGCATAATATTTAAAATGAAGATTATTTTATTTTTAATCACGTTTTCTATTGTTTTATTTTTCTATCTTAGATATTTTGAAAGAAAAAGCATCTATTTTCCCAGCAGCTTAATTGAAATGACACCAAAAGATTTTGGCCTGGAGTTTGAGGATGTAATGCTTAAGACAAGGGATGGTGTAAATATATCTGCCTGGTTTATACCGTCCAAAGATGCTACGGTTACAGTATTATTTTGTCATGGCAACGGCGGTAATATCAGCCACCGCCTGGATAAAATACGGTTTTTTAATAATCTTAATCTGAATGTGATTATTTATGATTATCGCGGATACGGAAAAAGTACGGGATCGCCTTGCGAAAAGGGCCTTTATCTTGACACAAAAGCTGTTTATGATTATTTAAGGAATGATAAAAAAATAGGGTCTGATAAAATTATAGTTTTCGGAGAATCGTTAGGTTCAGCTTTAGCAGTTGATTTAATAAGCAAGGAAAAGACAGCAGGGATAATTATCGAGGGAGGATTTAGCAGTGCGCCTGATATGGCAAGGCATATGTATCCTTTGATTCCTCCGCTTATCTTTAGCGTAAAATTTAATTCAGCCGCTAAAATTAAAGATATAAAAATCCCTAAGTTATTTTTCCACAGTAAGAGCGATGAGGTGGTTCCTTATGTGTTGGGTAGAAAGCTTTTTGACGCAGCAGATAATCCAAAAGAGTTTGTTAATATTTTCGGCGCGCATAATATAGCATTTTTTGATTCTCTGGATTTGATTATTCCTGAAGTGAAGAAATTTTTGGAAAAAGTTAAATAACCCCGCAGTCACTTCTTTTTCCTCATGTGTGTTTCTTAGGATAAAAAACAATAAATTATTATGAGCTTTACGCTAATTCATAAAGATAAAAATTCGTCTGCGCGATTGGGTAGATTAGAGACTTCCCGGGGTGTAATTGATACGCCGATTTTCATGCCGGTTGCAACTCAGGCTAGTGTAAAAGCGCTTACAAAGCGGGATTTAGAGGAATCAAAGGCGCGTATTATCCTTGCCAATGCTTATCATTTATTTCTTAGGCCGGGATTAGAGGTAATTAAGAATGCCGGGGGCCTGCATAAATTTATGAATTGGAACGGGCCTATTCTTACAGATAGCGGGGGGTATCAGGTTTTTAGCCTGGCACGCTTTAGGAAGGTAAAAGATATAGGGGTAGAATTTCAGTCTCATATAGACGGAGCAAAACATCTTTTAAGGCCCGAAGATGTAATTGATATCCAGGATGTTTTAGGCTCGGATATCTTAATGCCGCTTGATGAGTGTGTTGATTATCCCTCGACTAGAGATAAAGTAACTATCGCGCTTGAGCGAACAGTGCGTTGGGCCCTGCGTTCAAAAAAACAGTTTGAGAAGTTGGGTAATAATGAAAGTCAGGGTAAAAAAAGATTACTTTTTGGTATTGTACAGGGAGCAACATATTCTGATTTACGCAAAAGATGCGCTGAGGAGCTGGTTAGTATCGGTTTTGACGGTTATTCCATAGGAGGAATTTCTGTTGGCGAACCGAAGGATTTGATGTATAATATGGTACGTTTGACTTGCGAGCATTTACCGAAGGATTTTGCCCGTTATCTGATGGGCGTGGGTACACCGCAGGATATTATTTCTGCCGTAGAAAGCGGCGTTGACATGTTGGATTGCGTCATTCCTACCCGCTATGGCCGTAACGGCACGGCATTTACCAGCAGAGGAAAACTTATAGTACGAAACGCTCCTTGCATCAATGACTTAGGGCCAATAGATACGGAATGTTCTTGTTTCGTTTGTAAGGATTTTAGCCGTTCTTATATAAGGCATCTTTTTAACACCGCCGAAATATTAGGCCCTATGCTTGTTTCTTATCATAATATTTATTACTATTTAAATCTTATGAGTAGTATCAGGCAGGCAATTAAAGAAGATAGATTCAGCGAATTTAAAAAAGAGCTTTTAGATAGGTACAATAATAATTAAATAGTATACTTTAAGGCTTTCTCTCGATGCGTATAGATATAATAAGCATATTCCCTAAAATGTTTGAACCTGTTTTGGGGGAGTCGATAATAAAGCGCGCTCAAGCTAAGGGTTTAGTTAAGATAAAGGTTCATGATTTACGCTCTTTTACTTTAAATAAACATAAAAAGGTAGATGATAGGCCCTACGGCGGAGGACCGGGAATGGTTATGGGACCCCAGCCGATATTTTCCGCAGTCAAGAAGATCAAGGCTAAAGCAAAATCCGGGAAAGTGCGAGTCATTTTATTAAGCCCTAAAGGAAAAACCTTAACTCAAAATGTTGCAAAGAAACTTACAAAGGAGAAACATTTAATTCTTATTTGCGGGCATTATGAAGGCGTAGATGAGCGAGTAAGGGAATATCTAGTTAACGATGAGATTTCAATAGGCGATTATATTTTAACCGGAGGCGAGCTTCCGGCGATGGTTTTGCTCGATTCCATAATAAGGCTTGTTCCGAAAGTTTTGGGCAAGGATACATCAAATGTCGTTGAGAGTTTTGAAGACAATTTATTAGAGTATCCGCAATATACAAGGCCGGAGAGTTTTAATAGCTATAAAGTGCCTAAAGTCCTTTTGTCCGGGGATCATAAGAAGATTTGTGACTGGCGCAAGATGCAGTCACTTAAGGTGACCAAACTTAAAAGACCCGATTTGTTAAAAAAGCAGCTAAATAAAAAATAAAATTAACCTAGGAGGAAAACAACCATGCATAAAAAAATAGCTGAGTTAGAAAAAAAACAGTTAAGAGATGATTTACCTGAGTTGAATATCGGCGATCATGTAAAGGTCTACGTAAAGATACGTGAAGGTGATAAAATAAGATCGCATCCTTTTGAAGGAACGCTCATCGCTAAAAAAGGAAGTGGGCCGCGTACTGCTTTTACCGTGCGAAGGATATCTTTCAGAGAAGGTGCGGAAAAAGTATTTTTGATGAATTCTCCCGCTATTGAAAAGATAGATGTTATGAAGTCTACTAAGGTAAAACGCGCCAAGATTTATTATTTACGTAAACGAAAAGGTAAGAAAGCGATACTTTAATTTTTTACAAGGATTTAATAATTAAGGGATAGTGTAAGTTAAACATGGCGAATCTGACTTTTGAGAAAGCTTTAAAAGAAAAAGGGTTTGAATTGGTTGGCGGTGTAGATGAGGCCGGGCGAGGTCCTTTGGCAGGGCCGGTAGTTGCTGCTGCGGTAATTCTAAAAAGTTCAGCGTTTAATACCCGGATAGATGATTCCAAGCTTCTTTCTCCCCGGCAGCGCGAAAAGGCTTATTTAGAGATTACACAAGCTGGGTTTGTGGGTCTTGGTGTTGTGGGTGAGGATATTATAGATACGCATAATATCCTAATTGCCACAAACATGGCAATGCAGAAGGCTATTTTCTCTTGTGTATCTTCGCTTAAAAACAAACTAAAAGATAAAACTAAGCTTTATTTTCTTGTTGACGGCGCTAATATGCGTTTAGACATTCCTTATGCTTTTAGATGTATTACGAAAGGTGATAGTAAATCATTGTCTATAGCCGCAGCTTCAATTATAGCTAAAGTAAGCCGAGACAGGATGATGGAGGCCTACGATAAGACATATCCGCTTTATGGCTTTAAAAAGCACAAAGGTTATCCGACAAAAGAACATATCCTAAACTTAAGGAAATTTGGAGCTTCGCGCCTGCACCGTAAGACATTTTTCCCTGTAAGTGAGGTTATAAATAAATAATATTATTTTGTCCTGTAGCCCGGTAAGGGCTAAGCCGATTTTATTAAAATTAAAAAAATGATGCAAAAACGTTTGAGATTCGATATAATATTCTTTTCCGGTAATAAAACCGATATATTAAAGAATATTTTTATTCTAATTAATAAATTAAACCTTAAGGCGAAACTATGCTTACAGATATAGAGATAGCTCAAAGTGCTAATCTAAAACCTATTAAAGATATAGCCGCATCAATAAATATTGCAGAAGATGACCTTGAGTTATACGGAAAGCATAAGGCCAAGGTTTTACCCGCTGCTTTAGAAAAAGTAAAAAATAATCCTCAGGCAAAATATATTCTTGTAAGCGCTATTACGCCTACTCCCTTAGGTGAAGGTAAAACCGTAACTACGGTTGGGCTTTCAATGAGTTTAAATCGAATAGGCAAGAAAACAATTACCTGTATCAGGCAGCCGTCTTTAGGTCCGGTATTTGGGATTAAGGGGGGCGCTGCCGGAGGTGGTTATTCGCAGGTCGTTCCTATGGAAGATTTTAATCTGCATTTAACGGGCGATGTGCATGCAGTGGGATTGGCGCATAATCTATGCGCCGCATTTTTAGAAAATGCTATTTACCGTAAAAAATTAAATATCGATTCAAAGAGTGTTGCCTGGCGTCGGGTTGTTGATGTAAGCGACCGGTCCCTAAGAAAGATAACTATTGGTTTGGAAGATGAAGTTGAAGGTGTATATCCCAGAGAAACAGGTTTTGATATAACCGTGGCCAGTGAGGTAATGGCGATTCTAGCTCTCGCATCCGATTTAGCTGATTTGCGAAGGCGCGTAGGTAAGATTGTGCTGGCTAAGACTTACGACGGTAATTATATTACCGCTGAGGATTTAGGAGTTGCCGGATCAATGGCCGCGCTTTTAAAAGACGCGATACATCCTACGCTTATGCAAACATTGGATAATACTCCTTGTTTTGTTCATGCGGGACCTTTTGCCAATATTGCTCACGGAAATAGTTCAATAATCGCGGATAAGCTTGCTGTGAGAATGTCTGATTTTGTAGTAACTGAGGCAGGGTTTGGTGCTGATTGTGGCGCGGAGAAATTTTTTAATATAAAATGCCGCGCAAGCGGGTTAAAACCTAATGTGGTAGTTTTAGTTTGCACTATACGCGCACTTAAGATGCATTCAGGTAAATTTACGGTTAAGCCGGGTAAGCCGCTTGATGAGGATTTATTACGCGAGAATCTTGGTGCGATAAGAGAGGGCGCTTGTAATCTAGAGAAGCAAATTGAAAATATTAAGATATTCGGAGTGCCTGTTGTAGTTGCTATTAACTGTTTTGCAACGGATACAGATAAAGAAATTGAATTAATCAAAGAGATTGCCAAGAAAGCCGGTGCGGAGGATGCGGTTATAAGCAGGGTACATGCTCAGGGTGCAGCCGGAGGCGAAGATTTGGCACGATGCGTAGCTAGAGTAGCCGAGTGTGAATCCGATTTTAAATTTCTTTATTCCGTTGATTCATCTATTGAAGATAAGATGCGTACTATCGCGCAAAAGATTTACGGCGCCAAAGATATCGAGATTTTACCAAAAGCAAAAAAACAAATAGAAGATTTTAAAAAGGCGGGATTTGATAATCTGCCGATATGTATGGCAAAGACTCATCTCTCACTTTCGCATAATCCGAAATTAAAGGGCCGTCCCCGCGATTTTATTGTTCCTATAAGAGAGATACGGTTATCCGCAGGGGCCGAGTTTTTATACGCGCTTTTAGGTGATATGCGCACTATGCCGGGGCTGCCGTCAATTCCCGCGGGAACAAGAATAGATATAGATAAAGATGGAAAGATTACGGGGTTATCTTAGAATGAAATATAAAAATCAGTCTATTAAGAAATATCTGGATGATTTAGCGAAAAAAGCGCCTGCTCCCGGAGGGGGAAGTGCGGCCGCGCTTAGCGCCGCGTTAGGATGCGCGCTTCTTTCAATGACCGCAAATTTTACTATTGGTAAAGAAAAGTATAAAAAACACGAAAAAGAAATAAAAAAAATATTGAAAATTACAGAAGAGTTGAGAAAAAGATTTATTGAGCTTATGGATTTAGATGTTTCGGTTTATTCAAAATACGCGAATGCCAAAAATAAAAAGGCAAAGCAAAAAGCAAAAAAAGAATCGCAGAATGTGGTTAAGGAAATAGCGTCTCTTTGTTATCGCGCGATTAAACTTTGCAGCCCGATGGCTGAAAAAGGGAACATTTATTTATTAAATGATGTTTTAGGCGCTGCCGAATTATTATCCGCCGGATTTAATTCAGCGCTCATTAATGTGGAGGGTTAGAAGTGTCTGCAAAATTATTAGAGGGTAAACCTATAGCGGGAAAAATAAAAGAAGATTTAAAGCAAGAAATACAATCTTTAGGAGAAGCTCCGGTTTTAGCAAGTATCCAGGTAGGTGATAATGCCGGTGCCGAGGCTTATGTAAGAAGTCAGAAGAAAAATGCTGAAAATTTAGGCATAGATTATCAGCTGCATAAGCTGGGGGATGATACAGAGGAGGCGGCATTAACGGAATTTATCCAAAAACTAAATAATGATGATAAGGTAAACGGTATAATTATTCAGATGCCTCTGCCCGCGCAGATTGATTATAAAAAAATAAGCCGGTATATAAAACCCGAGAAAGATGTAGAAGGAATGCATCCGGCTAATATTGGAAAACTAGTATTTGGGAATGCAAAAATTTCCCCTTGCACTGCCGCCTCAAGCATGGAATTGATTAAGGCAAGTGGAGTCGATTTATACGGTAAAGAAGTGGTTATTGTGGGCCATAGCGAAATAGTAGGCAAGCCGTTGAGTCTTTTATTACTTGAGAAGTTTGCCACTGTTACGGTTTGCCATATAGGTACAAGTAAGGCTGGTAAATTAGAAGAGCATGTTAAGCGCGCGGAAGTTTTAATTGTCGCGGTGGGTAAGGCCGGCATCGTTAAAAAAGATTGGATAAAGGAAGGTGCTATTGTAGTTGATGTGGGTATAAATAGAATAGATGGTAAGATAATTGGGGATGTAGATCCGGAGGCGGCAGAACGTGCATCGTTTATCACTCCTGTACCCGGAGGTGTAGGGCCATTAACTGTTACGATGTTAATGAAAAATACCCTTGAGGCAGCGAAATTACAACGTGCGATATAATTATTGTTAATCACCTACTATTGGGAGGTGCATTATGAATTGTCCGGTATGTCAAAAAGAAATGATCCAGCAGGATTTTGGAGGTGTTAAGGTAGATGTTTGTAAGGATGGATGTAAGGGTATTTGGTTTGATTGGTTTGAATTAAATAAGCTTGATGAGAAAAATGAAGGCTTTGGAGCGGCTCTTGAAGAAGCATTAAAATTCCCGCGCACAAATGATGAGAATAGAGAGCAGATTAAGTGCCCCAAATGCAATATCCCAATGCATACACATAAATATCAATCATCAAAAGATGTAAATGTTGATGAATGTTATAGTTGTAGCGGTTTTTTTCTGGATTCAGGGGAGATTAAAAGTGCCCGTGATACTTTTATGAGTGAAGAAGAGTCAGTTAAATATACAGAAAGTCTTCTTACAAATATTTCTAGCTACCAACGGGCAAAAGAAGATTTGGAAAAATCAAAAGAAAGAAACTCCGCTGTCAATAAATATACAAAATATTTACAGTCGAGTTATTATCGTAAGAACAAGTAATTCTGTTTAGCTCTTAGATATTTTAAGGTAGCCGTATATTATTTAATTATATAATAAGCAGATGAAAATCGGAATTGCCGGAAAAGGCGGTGTAGGTAAGACTACACTTGCAGCATTAATATGTTGGGCATTAAAAGATCTTGGTTTAAATGTTTTAGCTGTAGATGCCGATCCTGATACAAACCTCGGTTCTGCTTTGGGTTTTCTTAATGCGGGTAGTATTATTCCGATTATCCAAATGAAAGACCTGATTAAGCAAAGGATGGAGGTAAAGCGTGATAATCCCGGAATATATAAGTTAAATCCCCAGATTGACGATATCCCTGATAAGTTTATTAAAGAGCATCTTGGTATTAAGTTGATTGTAATGGGGACGGTAAAAGCAGGGAATTCCGGATGTGCCTGTCCCGAAAATACATTTCTAAAACGCCTGTTTCACCAAATTGTTTTAAGAGAAAATGAACACATCGTTGTGGATTTTGAAGCAGGGGTTGAACATTTAGGGAGAGGGACGGCAGCTAAATTTGATCATTTGATAATTGTGCTTGAGCCTACAGGTTTGAGCCTTGAGAGTTTAAGAAGGATTTATCCTTTGGCGCATGATATCGGAATTAAAAATATTTCTGTTATTGCCAACCGTATAACTTCAGATAAAGATATTAATTTTATTCGTAATAACATAGGCGACTTACAGCTATTAGGCTTAATAGATTTTAGCCGCGCCTGCATAGAGGCAAACCAGGATGGTAATTGGGAGGCGTTAAAAAAAGATAAAGTATACAGCCAAGTAAAAGATGCGGTTGAAAAATTATTAAATTTCTAAGGAGAAAAAACATTATGAAGAAAAATATTAAATCAGTAGATCCGGCAACTCAGGAGATGTTAAAATGGACCGAGAAGGAATGCATTGAAACTATATGGGATAGGACCAAGTTGCAGGAGCCGCATTGCGGTTTTGGTTCATTAGGTGTTTGTTGTAAAAATTGTAATTTAGGCCCGTGCAGGATTGATCCTTTCGGAGAAGGTGCTAAATATGGTGTATGCGGAGCGGATAAGGATGCTATCGCCGCGCGTAATTTACTGCGTCATGCTATTTCCGGTTCTGCCTGCCATAATGATCACGGAAGGGATTTAGCTCTCGCGTTATTGGCTTTATCCGAAGGAAAGACTCAAGGATATAGTATTAAAGCCGAAGAAAAACTCAAAAAAGTAGCAAAAGAATACGGTGTGGAAATAGAAAATAAATCTTTAAAGGAGATTGCCGGTGAATTTGCCAAAAAAATATTAGCTGAATACGGCCAGCAGACAGGCGAGCTTATTTTTAGCCATCGGGCACCAAAAAAACGGCAGGAACTTTGGAGAAAATTAGGAATAATGCCCAGGGGCATTGACAGGGAGATAACTGAATCATTATCGCGCACGAACATAGGTGTGGATAATGATTATAAAAGTCTTGTTGCTTCGATAATGAAAGTTTCGCTCTCTGACGGATGGGGCGGGTCAATGGTGGCTACCGAAATATCCGATATACTTTTTGGACTTCCAGCTCCGGTACGCGCAAAAATGAATTTAGGCGTACTCAAAGAGGATGAGGTAAATATACTTTTACACGGGCACGTTCCTTTATTATCAGATGTAGTGGCTGAGACAGCACTAGATGAAGAGCTTATTAAAAAAGCAAAGGATAAGGGCGCAAAGGGAATTAATGTTGCCGGTATTTGTTGTACTGCTAATGAAGTTTTGGTGCGAAAAGGGATTCCTGTTGCCGGAAATTTTCTACAACAGGAACTTGCTTTAGCTACAGGCGCTGTTGACCTTATGCTGGTTGATTTACAGTGCGTAATGCCGTCTTTAGCGCGCGTCGCAGAATCGTTTCATACTAAGATAATTTCCACTCATGAAAAGGCTCGTTTTCCGGGTGTTCCCCATGTTGAGTTTAAAGAGGAGAGAGCAGTTGATCAAGCCAAAGAACTTATAGAGACAGCAATAGATAATTTTACAAACAGGGATAAAGAGCGCGTGCATATACCACAGGAGACGTCTGATGCGGTTGTTGGTTTTACAGCTGAAGGTATATTCCGTCATTTAGGCGGGAAATACAGGTCCAGCTATCGACCGCTTAATAATGCTATTATTGAAGGAAGGATTCGCGGGGTGGTTGGTGTTGTCGGGTGTGATAATCCTAAGAATCAGAGCGGCGGGTCACATACAAAGATGGTTAAAGAATTGATTGCGCATGATATATTGGTAATTCAGACAGGGTGTGCCGCTGTTGCTTGTGGCAAATCAGGGTTACTTCGTCCTGAAGCGGCGTTAGAATATGCCGGGGCGGGATTGCGTGAGGTTTGCGAAGCAGTAGGAATTCCTCCCGTGCTTCATGGTGGTGCATGCGTAGATAACAGCCGTATTTTAATTGAGTGTTGTAATATATTAAATGAAGGCGGATTAGGTGAAGATTTTAGTGATCTTCCTATCGCGGGCGCGGCTCCTGAGTGGATGAGCGAGAAGGCTGTTGCTATTGGTTGGTATGTAGTTGCTTCAGGGTTATTTGTTCTTTTTGGTTCTCCCTTGCCGGTTTTAGGGAGTGAAAATCTTACACGCTATATTACCAAAGATCTTTTTGATATTATTGGCGCCGGGTGGGGTTTTGAAGAGGATCCTGTAAAAGGCGCGCATGTTCTAATTGAGCATATCAATAAAAAGCGTGAAAAGTTAAACTTAAGACCGATGATGCATGAGCCTTTAACGAGTAAGAAGGATAACGACGCGTTGGTAAGTTAAGTTATAGAAAGGTTAAAAAATGACATTAAGAGAAAAGATAAAATCCGGTAAATTTATTGTAACCGACGAGGTTGGCCCGCCTAAGGGTATAGAGACTAAAGAAATTTTAGAAGATTGTAATTTAATAAAAAATAGAGTCGATGCTATAAATGTAACTGATCTTCAAAGTTCTGTTATGCGTTTAGGTTCGTTAGCTGTTTCGTCGATTTTAAAGCAGAATGGTTTTGAGCCGGTGTATCAGATAACTTGTCGTGATAGAAACAGGTTGGCTCTTCAGTCAGATGTTTTATCTGCTGCCAGCTTAGGGATTGAGAATCTTCTTCTTTTGACAGGGGATCATCAGTCATTGGGTGATCATCCAGAGGCAAAGGGTGTATTTGATTTGGATTCTGTTCAATTATTAGAAGCGGTTAAGGGCCTTGAGCAAGGGCACGATATGGCTGGTAAAGAGCTTAAAGGGGAGTTGCCGAAATTTTTAAAAGGAGCGGTAGTTAATCCCGGAGCAGATCCTTTAGAGCCGCAGATTTTAAAGATGAAGAAAAAAATAGAAGCCGGAGCTGAATTTTTTCAGACCCAGGCAATATATGAGGTAGATAAATTTGCAAAGTTTATAGATGAAGTGAAAGATTTCGGAGTACCTATTTTTGCGGGTATAGTTTTGCTTAAGTCTGCCGGCATGGCGCGTTTTATGAATAAGAATGTCGCCGGAATTCACGTCCCGGATGATTTAATAGTAGAAATAGACGGTGCGGAGGATAAGTCAGCTAAGGCTATAGAGATTGCCACGCGCCTGATAAAGGAGCTAAAGCCTTTATGTCAGGGTATACATATTATGTCTATTGGATGGGATAAGAAGGTACCGCGCCTGTTGGATGCGGCTGGATTATAATAAAGGTAAGCTATGAAAAAATTATACTATGATGTGTCAAAATGTTTAGCTTGTAAAACATGCGAGATAGTTTGTGCCGTGGGTAAGAGCGCATCTAAAGAACTCTTTAGCTCTATAACAGAAGATACAAAACCACTTACTTGTGTTAAAGTAAAGGACGCGCAAGGAAAAAATTTTCCTATTGCCTGTCGTCATTGCAAGGCGCATCCTTGTGTGGATGCATGTATAGCGCATGCTTTATCTTATGATGCAAAAACCGGACGCGTGCTGCATGATAAAGATAAATGCACCGGATGTTGGATGTGTGTTATGGTTTGCCCTTATGGAGCGATTAGAGATAATAAGAAGCTTAAGGTGCCTGTTAGATGTGATTTCTGTGCGGATACGGATGAACCCCGATGTATTAATGCTTGTCCTGTAGGGGCAATTATGTTTTTAGAAGAAGATGAACTTGAAAGCAGAGAGCAATCAAAAAACAAAAAATAATACTATGAAAAATATTATAATCATTGGAAATTCTGCGGCAGGTGTTGCGGCAGCAGAAAGTATAAGAACGCAGGATTCAAAAAGTAAGATTGTTATGGTTTCTGATGAGCCTTATTTTGCCTATTGTCGTTGTCTTATCTCTAATTATTTGTCCGGATCAATCGAGGAAAAAAAATTAACTTACCGTGATGAAAAATTTTACAGTGATAACAGAATAGAGCTGTTACTTGATAAAAAAGTTGAACGTGTGGATGTTAAGAAGAAAAAAATTGTCTTAGCAGAAAAACAAGAACTTTTATATGATTCTTTAATTATTGCGACAGGGGCCCATGCTTCGATGCCTAAAGATTTAAAGGGCACAAATAAAAGGGGAGCTTTTGGATTCAGGACAATTAAAGATACAAACGATATATTGGAATTGCTTCCTATGTCGCATACATCTTGTGTATTAGGCGGGGGTTTAATCGGCTTAAAAGCCGCTTATGGATTAAAGAAAAGAGGGCAGGATGTAAAGGTAGTTGTGCGCTCAGGGAGAATTTTATCTCAAGTAGCCGATGATAAGGCAGCAGGGTTGCTTCTTTCACGTTTTCAGGAAAATGGAATTGAGGTACTTTTAAATACAGGAGTTTCCGAGATTATCGGAAACGGTGATGTAAAAGCGATAAAACTTGAGAATGGAAAAGTGATTGGAACATCCATTGTTGTGGTTGGCAAAGGGGTAACCAGTAACACTAAATTAGTGCGTGATAGCGATGTTAAGATTGATTGGGGGATTTCGGTTGATGAATATATGCGCACAAATATAGATAATATTTATGCAGCAGGCGATGTTGCCCAGGGTTATGATTTGACAACTAACAGTTCGCAAGTTAACGCTCTCTGGCCTGTCGCGGTTGAGCAGGGAAAGATCGCCGGGGCTAATGTTTGCGGAGCGAGTTTAAAATCTAAAGGGTCATTTGGAATGAATTCTGTAGAGTTCTTTGGCCTGCCGTTAATTTCTATGGGTGTATTTGAGGGTGATTACGAAACACTCGTGTATTATAATAAAGAAAAACAAGTATATAGAAAGTTAGTTATAGATAAGGGGCGCATTATCGGTACATTACTCTTAGGAGATATTGCAAACAGCGGGCTTTATTTTCACCTAATTAAGGAAAAAGCGGATATTTCAAAGATACAAGATGATTTATTGGATACTAATTTAAGTTACGCCAGGATTTCGGATTTTGTAAGGCAGGATGAAAAAATATACATATAAAATAATAGGAGCAGAATAATGTCGAAAATAGTAGCAGGTGCGGTAATCCGGGGAGCAAAAAAAATAGCTAATCAGGCCGAAAGCGATTTAATAAAAGCCATTGAGGATAAAGGAGAAGCTCAGAAAGTTGAGTTTCCCGAGACAGCGTTTTATTTTCCTATGGCCAATGCTTTATTGGGGGCAGAGGTAAAGACTCTAGGTGAAGCAAAAAAGATTTTAGAGCATATTAAGACTCTCTTGCCTCATGAGGAGCCCTCGCAAAAACTGTGGCTTCCTTATTTAGGTGATGTTTTAGATTCGGGAATCGCGACATTATTGGCTGAGGAGATAATTGTAGCGATTAGATATCTTTATGGCACAGAGCCGCAAGACGGATGTGAGGGATTTTTTACTGATACAATTATGCGCTCTTTAGGAATTCAACTGGTTGATGGGCGTATGCCCGGGTTTGCGGCAATATTAGGAGCAGCGCCTGATAATCAAACCGCCCTTGATATTATCCGCCAACTTCAGGAAAGAAATATTCTTATTTTTGTTGGTTCGCAAACTGCGGGGCGTTCAATTATTGATCAGTTAAAAGAAGAGGATGTACAGATGGGCTGGGATAATTATATTGTGCCTTATGGCAGAGATACGATTTCAGCAGTTTATTCTCTTAACTGGGCAATAAGATCAGCCCTTACTTTTGGAGGTTTAAAACCGGGTCAGGCAAGAAAGAATTTACTTTATTGCAAAGAAAGAGTATTCGCTTTTGGCCTTACATTAGGATTGGTAGATGATGAAAAGTTTGCAACAGGTGCCGGGGCTATCGCTATGGGATTTCCTATAATTGCTGATACTGATATTCCGGAGATTCATCCTACAGGTGTTACGCTCTATGAAGCCCTGGTTAAAGAGTTGGATTACAAAAAAATTGTTCCCAGGTGTATTGAAGTAAGAGGGGTTAAGGTAAAAGTTGCTAATATCCCTGTTCCTGTTTTATTTGGAGCGGCGTTTGAGGGAGAGCGTGTTAGAAAAGAACAGTTATTCGCAGAATTTGGTGGAAAGTTCTCCTTGGCTTTCGAATATTTAAAAAGTGGGGATAGCGATAAAATTAATGATGGTGAAGTAGAAGTAATAGGGCCCGATATAGATAATCTGCCATCTCAGTCTAAATCTAGATCAATGCCGCTAGCAATAGTGGTAGAAGTTGCCGGGCGAAAAATGCAGAAAGATTTCGAGCCTATACTTGAGCGGCAAATTCACCATTATATAAATTGCGCAATGGGCCTTATGCATGTTGGCCAGCGTGATATGAACTGGATCCGTATAAATAAGGAGGCGGCAAAGAAGGGTTTTAAACTTGAGCATATTGGGGTAATTCTTCATGCTAAGCTGCATGAAGAATATAGCGCGATTGTTGATAAAGTAAGTGTTAAGCTTTACACAAAACAGGAAGATGTAGAAAGACTTATCACAGAAGCAAAAAGTGCTTATGAAGAACGTGATGAGCGTATAAGCGGAATGACCGATGAATCGATAGATAAGTTTTTCTCCTGTACTTTGTGTCAGTCTTTTGCGCCAAATCATGTATGCGTGATAACTCCTGAAAGGCTGGGTCTTTGCGGAGCTTATTCATGGTTGGATGCTAAGGCATCTTATGAGATTATGCCTTCAGGCCCTAACCAGCCGATTGAGAAAGGTAATGCTATAGATGAGAGATTAGGCCAATGGAAGAACGTTAACGACTTCTTTGATTCTAAATCTAATAAAACAATAAATCAGGTAAGATCGGAAGAGCACACGTCTGAACTCCAGTCACATTCCTTTATCTCGTATGCCGTCTTCTGCTTGAAAAAAAAAAAATTTCCTTTTTTCTTTTAATAGCCAGTTCACCCTCTACTCT